>JBOEHD010000282.1:0-16680 GCA_050633745.1 Acidimicrobiales bacterium | reverse complement strand
CGAACAACTCGAGAACCATCCCACTTCGCCGACCAGACGCCACCTTCGGCGTCGACGGTGAGACCATCAGGGGTGTAGTCGGTGTCCACCACGAACGGTCGCCGGTTGGTCAGCTCCAGCGTTTCGTCATCGAAGTCGAACGCCCAGATCGTTTTCACGCCCGAGTCGGTGACGTACATCGTTGTGCTGTCCGGACTCCAACCAAGTCCATTGGATATGGAGAATCCATCCAGCACCGGTACGAATCGGTCCGCATGCAATCGTCCGAAGACGGCATCGGGTTCGGATTGATCATCGACGATGGTGCCAGCCCAGATTCGGCCTGCCCGGTCGGTCTTGCCGTCGTTGAATCTGGCCGGTGAGCTGCCGGGGATTGGGCACAGCAGCTCACGACTTCCCGCGTCGTTCCCCGCAACGCTGTTTGTTGCAGAGTCGATTGTGCTGTTGTCGATGATGCTGAGCCCGCTGCGGAGGCCGGCGATGAGGTTCCCACCCTGGGTCGGCACGGCGAATCCAACGTCTTCGCCAACATCGAGTGACGAGGTCGAACCGGTGGCTGGATTCCAGCGGTGGATGAAACGTTGGAGAATGTCGACACGCAGGAGTTCGCCACTTCTTTGATCCCACCATGGCCCTTCGCCTAGCGAGTCACGGGCATCCAGTGCGACATCGAACGTTAGGGGCATTGTGTGCTTCTCCGAAGTAGTGGCTTGACGAAGGGATCCAACACATCATATGGTGGGAGCGCTCTCAGGATGCTCTGAGGGGGGTATATGGGGCAGCGCACAAATCTTGAGGAAGTTGGGCGACTCGCTGGCGTTTCGCGTTCGACCGTATCCCGGGTCGTCAATGGCGAACCGAACGTCAGTGTCGATGCAATCGCCCGGGTCAAGGCGGCGATTGAAGCCACTGGATACCGCCCGCACGCCGCTGCCAGGTCGCTTGCTTCGAAGCGCACGGGGGTCGTTGGGCTCGTGATCCCGAGTGCGGTTGCGACCCTATTCGACGACCCCTATTTCGGGCGGCTCATTCTCGGTGCTAGCGGAGCCACAAACTCGCTTGGTCTTACCCTTACTCTGTTCCTCTTTGAGCAGGAGTCAGATGAGCACTCGATCGTCTCGCGAGTGGTCGATCCAGGTCTCGTCGATGGGGTGATCGTTACCGCCACCACCATGGGCGATCCGCTTATCGATCATCTCAACGAGGCAGAGATGCCGTTTGTTGTGGTTGGTCGGCCCGATGATGACAGTGTTCGGTTTTCCGTTGATGCCGACAACCGCGGCGGCGCCCGGATGGCCACAAAGCACCTCATTTCCCTGGGCCGTCAACGTTTGGGGATGATTGCTCCGCCTTCGAACACTACGGCCGGGGTCGATCGGCGTCTTGGCTTTGTTGAGGCGATCGAATCGTCGACCCTCGATGCGGCTGGTCAGATCGAGCAGGGTGGGTGGACCGAGACATCGGGCCGTCTGGCGATGGAGCAACTAATCGAGACCGGGGTCGACGGTGTCTTTGTCGGCTCCGACCGTATGGCTTTGGGCGCCCTGCAAGCGTTGCGACAAGCCGGTCTCCGCTGCCCCGACGACGTGGCTGTCGTTTCCTTCGACGGGCTACTGCCGACCGAGCAAGCGTCCCCAACGTTGACTTCGGTCGTCCAGGACGTGACCGAGGTTGGGGCCCGAGCGGCTCTGCTGCTCAAGTCTGTGATCGACAACGAGGCGACCAGCGCCGAACACGTCGTGTTTCCGACGCGACTCACAATTGGAGAGTCCTGCGGCGCGGGGGCGGTCGAATGAGGGTCCGTGTGGTGGAGCGTAATTGCTCGCCGAGCTTTCTTTCTGTAGCCTCGGCTGGGAGCGCTCCCAGCTCGCTTCCAGGTCGAGTGTTTGCTGCTTCCGGTCACCAATGCAACGTCACCGAACAGTTTTTGCATCCGATTGGGAGCGCTCCCAGCCGGACCAGAAGAAGATCTATTGCCGAGACCTCGGCAACGCGTCGAGCGGCGCATCACAACAGGAGAGAAACAACCATGAGAACAACTTCACTTGGGCGGCTGCTAAGCCTGCTGCTCGCAATGGGACTGATTGCGGCCGCCTGCGGCAGCGACGACTCGTCCGACGAGGCGTCGAGCGACGATTCCAATTCGGCGGACGCATCAGCAGACTCCGAGGAGTCCACATCCGCCGAAGACGAATCAGCAGATCCAGTCGACGAACTGACACTGCGGGTTCTGGTCCACCAAAACCCGCCAATGGTTGAGTTCATGGAAGAGTTCAACGCCGAGTTCGAATCGGCTAACCCCGGCATCACCGTTGACATGGCGGTTGTCGAAGCCTCCGATCTAGCGGTCGCAACCCAGACCCGACTGTCGGCGAACGACGTCGACGTCATCGACATCTTCGGCTTCTCCAACGCCTCCCAGCCTTATATGTCCGACGTGACCCCGCCAGCGTGGCAGACGTTGATCGAGGCCGGGCTGTTAATGGATATCACCGATGAGGCATTCGTTCAGAACTATGACGAGGCCACCATCGCAGATGCCGGCTCCTTCGAGGGCAAGGTGTACTCGGTCAACCTCGGTCGTGTGTCCTACAGCGGCATGTTCGTCAACCAAGACCTCTTCGCTGACACCGGCGTCGAACTGCCAACCACCTGGACCGAACTCGTTGCGGCATGTGAGACCTTCACCGCGGCCGGAGCATCGTGTATGACCGCGGGCGGCGCCGATGGCTGGCCGATCTTCGTTGGTGCCTATGGCATTCTCGGCTCGATGTACCCAGACCAGGCCGGTCTGGCCGAGGGTCTCTGGACCGGTGACATCACCTGGGACGATGAGCTTTCCAGCGAAATGTTCCGTCGCTTCCAGGTCTACGCCACCGAAATGCTTGAGGACGGCGTTACCGGCCTCTCGCACGATGCAGCCCCCGCCCGCTTTGCCGCTGGCGACGTAGCGATGATGCCGACCGGTGTCTGGCAGGCGCCTGCTGTTGAAGATGCCGAGCCTGGGTTCGCCTGGAGCTACGTGCCCTTCCCCGGAAGCGACAACGCTGAAGATAACCAGTACCTGTTCGGTAAGTACGACCAGGGTTGGGCCATCGCCAACGACACGCCGAATCCCGACGCTGCCGTTGCATACCTCGAAGCCTTCTCCGAACCGACCAACTACAACGATTTCGCAAACGCCGTTGGTTTCATCCCGACCCAGCCGACCGCTGAGCTGAGCACCCAGCTCGGAGCAGAGGTTGCGCCGTATCTCGAGAACTACCGTGTCGGCTTTGAGCAGTACTGGATCGCCCCGACCGGTGCCGGTCAGTGGGCAGAAGCCCTGCAGGCGGCCTCCTGGTTCGCTCCATTCAACGAGTGGGAAGACTCTGACGCACTCGCAGCCCAGGCCCAGGCCGACCTCGAAGCTGGTCTCAACGCAGGCTGATCAATAGTCCCCCCGGGTGGGAGTGGGCTCCCTGGACATCACGTCCAGGGGCCCACTGCCCAGGGCATGTAAGGGAGTGCGAAGATGCAACAGAATTTCCTATTCGGCCGAGGCTGGCGGCGATATCTCCCGGTCTGGTTTCTGTTACCTGGCGTCTTGCTTTACTTCCTGATTGCCGCTGGACCGTCGCTGGCAACGGCGGTCTACTCGCTGACCGACGCCACCGGTATCCGGAACATCCCGATCAACTGGGTCGGTTTCGACAACTACAACGAATTCCTGTTTCGAGGCAACGCCTCGCGCGACAACATCGCGGCGCTCAAACGCACGCTGATCTTTGCCTTCCTGGTCACGACGCTGCAGTTCGGGCTCGGCCTGCTACTGGCGGTGATCCTTAATCAGAAGATCCGCGGACGCTCGGTGTTTCGCACTCTCTTCTTCATGCCCGTCATCCTCGGCGTCGCAATCCAGGGCCTCATCTGGAAGCTCTTCCTGCTGCCGCGAGGCGGCCCGGTTGCGGCCATCGAGGAGTCCATCGGCCTGAGCTCTGAGTTCCTTGGCGGGAAACCAAACGAGGCGTTCGCCTGGGTCGTTGTTGTCCAGATCTGGTCCAACGTCGGCATCACGATGGTGATCTTCCTCGCCGGGATGCAGACCATCCCCGAGGATGTAATCGAAGCTGCGCGGATCGACGGCGCAAACAGCTGGCAGCTGTTCAGCAAGGTCACCTGGCCACTGCTGACACCCTCCATCAACACCAACTTCCTCCTCAACATCGTCGGGTCGCTTCAGGCTTGGCAACTCTTCCTCGTGCTACTCGGCTACAAACCCGGGACTCAGGTCCTCGGCTACGTGGTCTTCGCCGAGGGCTTCGGGCAGGCCGACGGAGGCGTGAGCGCCAGCTTCCGACAGGGCTACGCCGCTGCAGGTTCGATGGCGCTGTTTGCCCTGGTGCTGCTGGTGGCTTTTCTTGCCAACCTGATCACGACCAACCGGGAACGGAAGTACATGTCATGACCACGGATCTGAAGTCCACCAATCCGAAGGCTGGCGATCTGAAGTCCGTCGAAGAGGCCAACGCTGGATACTCGCCGAAACGGTTCCGTTTCAAGAAAGCAAACCTGCTGTCGTATCTGGTGCTGGCGATCTTCACCGTCATCTATGTCGGCCCGCTGCTGATGCTGTTCACAACGGCTTTCAAAACCCTGCCCGAGTTCTTTAAGAACCCGACCGGTGCACCGGAGAGTTGGGGGTTCACCAACTTCTCAGAGGCCTGGGAGCAGGCAAACTTCGCCGGCTACATCTTCAACTCGTTCTTCTACACCTTTGTAGCGACCCTGATCTTTGTGGTCACTTCGGTGTTCGTGGCGTTCCCGATCGCCAGGGGATACTTCAAGGGGTGGAAGATCGTCCTTGGGATGTACGTGATCGCGCTGTTCCTCCCACCGGCGTTGATCCCGCAGTTTCAGTTGATCCTCAACCTCGGGCTGTTCAACACAAGAACCGGCTACATCCTGCTGTTTCTCGTCAACCCGATTGGCGTGATCATTCTCGTCAACTACATCAAGTCGATTCCCCGCGAACTCGACGAGTCGGCGGCGATCGACGGATGCGGCTACTACCGGTTTGTTTTCTCGATCATCATGCCGCTGATTCGCCCGGCGATCGCCACGGTGACCGTGCTGCACGCCATCGGGATCTGGAACGAGCTGATCCTGCCAACGATCTACCTGTCCAATGACGACCTCTACCCGATCACCCGGGGACTCATCGCGTTCGAAGGGCTATACGGCAGCAACTGGCCCGCGCTAGCGGCAGCAGTGATCATGCTGATGACGCCGATGCTCATCCTGTTCCTGTTCCTGCAGCGGTACATCATCTCCGGCCTTACCGCCGGGGCGGTGAAGGGCTGATGACGGTCACCATTACCGACGTCGAAACGATTCTCACCCAACCGGGTTCGTCACGGCTGGTGATCGTCAAGCTCCACACCTCGCAGGACGGTCTCTACGGCGTCGGGTGTGCCACGTTCACCCAGCGGGTGTTTGCCGTCGAAGCGGCGATTGAACGCCATCTGAAGCCGTTCCTCATCGGTCGCGATGTCGATCGCATCGAAGAAATCTGGCAGATGTCGATGGTCCATGGTTACTGGCGCAACGGCCCCGTCTTGAACAACGCGATCTCCGGTGTCGACCAGGCACTGTGGGACATCAAAGGTAAGCGCGCTGGCATGCCGGTGTACCAGTTACTCGGTGGCAAGACCCGTGAGGCTGCGTCGGTTTACGTCCACGCCAACGGCCGCAACCCGACCGAGGTGGAGGCCAACGCCAAGTCTCTGATCGCCGAGGGTTACCGGAACGTGCGGGTGCAGATGGGTGGCTACGGCGGCGAGTCGGAATCGATGCACCGGCCTCGGAACGCTCCCGACGGCAGCTACTTCGATCCGCGGGCCTACACCCGATCAACGGTGGCGATGATCGAACACGTGCGTTCGGCGGTTGGCCCCGAGATTGAACTGCTGCACGACATTCACGAACGCCTTAATCCGATCGACGCCGTGCAATTCGCAAAAGATGTGGAACCATGCCGGCTCTTTTTCCTCGAAGATATGTTCGCTCCTGAAGACATCGGCTGGTTCGCCACCGTTCGCCAGCAGTGTGCGACGCCGCTGGCGATGGGCGAGCTGTTCAACAATCCGCACGAGTGGCAGAGCCTCGTCACCAATCGACTGATCGACTTTGTCCGTATGCATGTCAGCCAGGTCGGAGGGATCACCCCGGCTCGCAACATAGCGGTCTTCGCCAACATGTATGGCGTTCGCACCGCCTGGCACGGCCCGGGCGACACCTCACCGGTCGGCCACGCGGCAAACCTGCATCTCGACTTGTGGGCACCGAACTTCGGAATTCAGGAGTGGTACCAACCAACCGAGCTCGAATATCGCATGTTCCCCGGATTACCCACCATCTCCGATGGCTATCTCTACGCAAACGAGCAACCGGGCCTGGGTATCGACATCGATGTTTCCCTAGCGGCCGAACACCCCTGCGAAGAGATTGTCGAGTGGTGGACCCAGACCCGCCGCCCGGATGGCAGTCCAGCTCGACCATGATCGATCCGACAAGTTTCTCGCGAAGCAACGGACGTCACCCCGAACTTGCCGACCAGGTCGCGGTCGTCACCGGTGGGGCCAGGGGAATCGGACAGGGGATTGCTTTTCGTCTGGCAGAGGAAGGTATGCGTCTAGCTCTCGCCGACATTGACGAAGAGTCCCTTACTCAGACGACAGCCCTGTTGCGCAGTAAAGGCGCCGAGGTCATCCCAATAGCGGGCGACCTTAGTGATTCAGCGGTCATCGAACGCCTAATGAATGAAGTGACCGATTCGTTTGGCGAATTGAATCTTCTGGTGAACAACGCTGCCGACCTACGCAGGCACCCCATTCTGGAGGCTCACGACGAGCTTCTCGACCACCAGCTGGCCCTCAATATCCGATCGCCGTATCTATGTGCGCAGCGTGCGGCAGCGATCATGGCGCCGACGGGGAGCGGCGGAATCGTGAACATCTCCTCGGTCGGTGCGGTGCAAGCCCACCACACGGGAAACCCATACGACGTTTCGAAGGGGGCGATCAACGCCATGACCCGAGCGCTAGCTGTCGAGCTAGGTCCCCACGGGGTGAGGGTGAACGCCGTCGCGCCCGGCGTGACCACAACCCATCGAAGCAGGGATGGGGCTGGCGGCACTGGCGACGAACGAATCCCGCTGCGACGATTCGGCACGGTGGCCGATATCGCTGCCGCTGTGGCCTTCCTGGCCTCGACCGATTCCAGCTATCTCACCGGACAGGTACTGTATGTCGATGGCGGCATCACCGCACAACTGAGCCCACCAGCGACGGCGCTGTGAGCGAAGCTATGCCCCGTCTTTCGGCCGTTCTCTCGACGATTGGTCTGATCCTGGCGGCCCTGGTTGCAGGATGTTCGTCGACAGGCGACGCCGCATCCACGCCACAGGCGACCGTGGCTGAGGCCCCGCCTCCAACGACTGCGTCTACCTCTACAACTGCGCCAGTGGAGCCGACGACGACGCTTGCTCCGACTGCACCCCCGATCGAGCCTCCACCGCCGATCGCCGCCGGCCGAGATGGCTGGGAACTGGTCTGGGCCGATGAGTTCGAAGGCGAGCAGATCGACCGGAGTAACTGGACCTACGACATCGGCGGGTGGGGTTGGGGCAATGGCGAGGCGCAGTACTACACCGACGCCGAACAGAACTCCCGCGTCGAAAACGGTCTCCTGGTGATCGAGGCCCGCTTCGAACGGTTCGACGACAACTACTACACCTCAGCCCGGCTGAAGACGCGGGGCCTACGCGAGTTCCAGTACGGACGGGTCGAGGCTCGGATGTTGGTTCCGACAGGCGCTGGCACCTGGCCGGCCTTCTGGATGCTCGGCAGCACCTTCGAAGAAGAAGCGGCCGATGAGGCCAATCGCTGGCCGTTTGTCGGCGAGATCGACATCATGGAACACCTCGGCCGCGAGCCCGACCTGATCATGGGCACAATCCATGGCCCTGGCTACGCCGGTGCACTTGGCCTGACGAAGTGGAATCGCCGCGAGGCTGACATCGCAGAGGACTGGCACACCTACGCCATCGAATGGGACGAGAACGGCATCACCTGGTTCTTCGACGATGAGCCGTACAACACCTTTACCCGGGAGTCGGTCGGCACCCGGGAATGGGTCTTCGACAAAGAGTTCTTCCTGATCGTGAACCTGGCCCTCGGTGGCCAATTCCCCGGGCCGATCGGCCTCGACGTTGAGTTCCCCCGAACTCTCCACCTTGACTATGTACGGGTGTATCAGCGCCCTGGAAGCGAGACCTGAACCTTGACCATCAGCCCGTCACCGGACCTTTCCGCGTCAAGAGTCTTCGCGAACCAGCTCCTGAGTCAAATGACGTTGGCCGAGAAGGTCGGCCAGATGACTCAGGTTGAAAAGAACTCGATCACACCAGACCAAGTTGCCGAGTTTTCAATCGGCTCGGTGCTTTCCGGCGGAGGCGGTAACCCAACGCCTAACACGGCAAGCGACTGGCGTGCCATGGTTGAATCGTTCCTCGCCGGAGCGCTCCGGTCGCGGTTGCGAATCCCGCTGCTGTACGGAACCGACGCGGTACACGGCCATTCGAACGTGGTCGGCGCAACAATCTTCCCCCATAACATTGGGCTTGGGGCCGCTGGCGACCCTGACCTGGTCGAAGCGGTATACCGGGCCGCGGCTCTGGAGACCACGGCAACAGGGTCGCTGTGGATGTTCGCCCCTACGTTGGCGGTAGCTCTCGACCCTCGGTGGGGGCGAACCTACGAAGCGTTCGGCGACGACCCTGAGCTTGTCTCCGAACTCGGCACGGCAGCGGTTCGTGGCATCATCGGCCCCGACCGGACAGCGTCTGGCGCAGCCTTGGCGACGATCAAACACTTTGTAGGAGATGGTGGGACCGGTTGGGGGTCTGTCCGGCCTGCGCCGTGGATCGATTTCTGGGATGAGTGGAGCGAGAACTGGAAGATCGATCAGGGCGACACCGAGATCGACGAAGCGACGCTACGGCGAGTGCACATGGCGCCCTACCCTCCGGGGATCGCCGCTGGTGCTCTGTCGGCTATGGCTTCCTACAGTTCTTGGAATGGGGCGAAGCTCCACGGGCACAAGTACTTGCTGACCGATGTCTTGAAGGGCGAGCTCGGCTTTGAGGGCTTCGTCGTGTCGGACTGGCTCGGACTGGCTCAGCTAGCCGAGGATCCCTATGACCAGGTCGTCGCCGGCATCAACGCCGGGATCGACATGGTGATGGTGCCGATGGAGTTCGAATCGTTCATCGAAAGCCTGATCAAAGCGGTGGAAGCAGGCGACGTGTCGCTGGACCGCGTCGACGATGCAGTGAGGCGCATTCTGCTGGTCAAACACGCCATCGCCCTCTTCGAACCCCAAAGGCGGCCCAAACCTTCTCTTGAGGTCGTTGGGTGCGATGCTCATCGAGCTCTTGCTCGTGAGGCGGTCGCCAAGTCGGCGGTGCTATTGAAGAACCGCAGCGATGCACTTCCGCTCGACGGCGAGTCTGTTCTGGTGGCTGGACTCGGAGCGCATGACATCGGTACCCAATGTGGTGGCTGGACGATCGACTGGCAGGGTTCGGCTGGCCCTATCACGCCGGGCACCACCCTGGTAGAGGCACTAGAACAATCGGGAATGGGTATCGCCTATACGCTCGACGGCCAATTGGCCACCGATGAACAATTCGGCACCGGAGTGGTCGTCGTGGGGGAGGCGCCGTATACCGAAGGCTTCGGCGACACTGAGCGGCTTGAGTTGAGCGACGCAGATGTCGAACTCGTTGCTCGGATTCGGGAGCGGGTTGCCACTCTGGTATTGGTGGTGATCTCAGGACGTCCGCTCGTGCTGAACCAGGTCGAAGCTAGCTGCGACGCCATCGTGGCCGCGTGGCTCCCTGGCACCGAGGGCGCCGGCTTGGCCGACGTGCTCGTCGGCGACGTTCCGTTCACCGGCAAGCTACCGAGACGTTGGCCCCGCTCAGCCGATCATGTGGTCGATCCGGCGGGAGACTGGACCACCGACTGGGATCGCGGCTTTGGACTCCGGACCGTCGGCGTCGATCCCAGCCGAAATCGGGGCACCATCGAAGCTGGCAAGTCTGATCGCCCGTAGAAAACTGGTGGATCGAGGCCGCGTGAGATGGGGAGATGGCGTGATCGCAGCTGACCGTCGGTCGTCGAGCGGCCGGTTGACCTCTGGCCGACTCACGAGAGATCGTCAGGTTCGGCAAGCTCTTGGACTAGGTCGACGATCAACTCCGACACGATGTCCGATGGGCGTCCCTTGGAGGCCCGCGCCACCTGATGGAGGACCGGAAGCGGCGGCAGCGTCGAGCCACGGGGCCACGGTATGATGTCGCCGCTGACCGAACGTCCGCTGAGCATGGCAACCCCGAGGCCGGCTTCGACGGCTGCGATTACGCTGGCCGAGCTCGGTCCGGAGAATGCGACCTGATGTTCGATACCGGCTTCAGCCAATAGCTGCTCGGCCAACGGACGATAGAATCCGCTTTCGCCGAACGTGACCAGAGGGACCACTCCCTCGTCGTAGGTCCACTCCGGCGAACTGATCCACAGCTGATCGTCTTCCCACAGGCGGGTGTCGCCTGGTCGTTCGTCCTCCGGGGTGACCTGGAGGAGGGCGACGTCCAGGCTTCCACGGTCGAGGAGATCCTGGAGGTGCTGTCCTCGGTCGACCACCACCTCGATCGTGACGCCGGGGTGAATCCGGTTGAACCTACCAACCACCGTTCCAACACAGTCAGCGCTGACCTCTTCGGTGGCTCCGAGGCGCAGTCGGCCTGTGAGTTCCGAACTGGTGAGTCTGGCGACGGCCTCGTCGTGGGCGGAAACGATGGTGCGGGCGTATGGCAGTAGCTGTTCGCCCTCGCTCGAGGCCCGCACCGAACGGCCCTCCCGAACCAGCAGGTCGCTGCCGACCCGTTCCTCCAGGCGCTTGATTTTCCAGCTCACCGCAGACTGGCTGATGCCTAACTGTGTGGCCGCGCTGGTCATGCCGCCGGTCTGCAAAACCGCTAGGTAGGTACGCAGGGATTCGGTGTCGAGCTGCACGTTCGAAGTATGACAAATGTTGGATAAAAGAACAAGTAGAGCACGGTTGTGTCATGTGACCATGAGGTCCACAATGACCTCATGACCCACTACAGCGCCTCTCCTACCCAGACCGCCGCCGCCCTTCGACAGGCCCTCGGCCCAGGGTTCGGCCTCGCCGGTGTCTCCGATCTCATGTTAAACGCCGTGGTTCCCCAGCCGACGGTCGAGCTGCGGGGCACCCGCCGCTAACAGCACCCGCATAGCAGCGGGGCCCACGGTGGCAAACGTCTAGTGCCCCTGGCGGACCGAACGACTGCTGTCTCAGCCGGGAGGATTTCCCATCGTCGGACCCCACTGCGAGCCAAGCAGCTCGCCGATGCCGACAGTCTGCGGGGCAACTTCGTCGTTGAAGAGGTCGCCATCGGTCCAGTGTTCGACCATGTGCCCGAACGGGTCGCGCCAGTAGTCGTAGATCTGGCTGCCGAGAATGTGGCGGCCGATACCCCACTGATGCTGTCTGGAAGCGTTCTGAAGGTGGGTGTGCCCGGTCATCAGGTCGTCGAAGTCGGCCACCTCGAAGGCGGCGTGATTGAAGTCGGGCTTGCCACTGCCAACGCAGAACAGCGTGTGGTGATCGACATGCATCGAACCGCGGTCGCAGCGCAGGAACGCCCCTAGCGATCGGTTCTCGTCAAGCGCGATCTCGTCGGAGGTGACGAGCCCGAAGTGTTTCTTGTACCAGGCCTCGCTGGCCCGGAAGTCGCTGACGTTGATAACGACGTGACCCAGTCGCCGGACGTGCGACGGACCTGGATCGAGTCGAACCGTGGCGCCCCGTCGCGGTTGCTCGGCGCCATCGTTGCGAATCGCACGCCGAGTTTTATCGAGTCGCCCAACCGAACCTTGGCCCGCTACCACCTCGATCTCGAACCCGTTCGGGTCGGTAGCGCTGACTACTCGGCCACCGCCAGGCCCGGCCAAGTCGCGAACCTCACCGAAGTCATCATGCTGAGCGAGCTGCTCGAGGTCGTCGATCGATTCGGCGTTGAACGCAAACCCGACGAAACCAGGCTGGTCGCCGAGTTCGGTGACGTGGATGAATCCTTCGTCGTCGGTGCCGCGCATGTAGAGGGCCGAGTCGGTGCGTTCGCTGCGTTGCATACCGAAGTCGGTGAAGTACTCCTCCATGAGATCGAGGTCGGGCGCGGTGAAACGCACGAAGGCCACATCGGTCACCTTGATTCCGGAAGGCTGCGTCATCGGGCTAGTTTGGCGGACCGACGAACCGATGTCGACATTGGTAGGAAGCTAAGCGGCGGCGAAGCTATGCAGCGCGGGCAGCGTCCAGATGTTGAGCTATGGAGGCGGCCATCTCACTCGGTGCTTCCATTGGCCCGAAGTGGGACAGGGTATCGTGGCCTTCAAAGCGGCAGTTGCCAAGCGCTTCGGCGACCAGCGGAGCGACCTGGGCTGGGAGGGAGTCACCACCGACAGTCATGGCTCCGGAGGCAATGACCGTTGGCATCGTCAGCTGGCCCAGCCGCCCGAAATCGATCGGCTCACCCGATTCGTAGACCCGGGCCTCGTTTTCGCCCTCGCATGAGAGCCGAATGCCACCATCGATCGGGTAGGAGCCGACCTCGACGTAAGCTCGCACGGTTACCGGATCACAGCCCGAAAATGGTGGCTTGGAAACGAAGCGCTCGACGGCGTCATCGACCGACAGAAACTCCATGCGCCGTTGCCGTGAAGCCTTTGCTAGAAAGCCAGCGCCCCCAGGCGGATGGTCGAACGAATCGGGAACAACTACCGGCTCGAATAGCCACAGCGATCGGAACAGTTCGGGCCGCTGCAAAGCGCCGAAGATAGCAGACGCTCCACCGAGAGAGTGCCCCACGTAGTGCGCTGGCCCGGCCCCTAGCGATTCGATGCAGGCGATGACATCTTGGCCGAACCGGTCGCGTTCTACCGAGTAGTTGCCGTTGACCGGTCGGCTACGGCCGTGACCTCGTAGGTCGATGCCGTAGCAATGAAACCGATCAGCCAGCAGGGGAGTGATGGCCGCCCACATTCCCGCGTTGAGGCCGTTGCCATGGCCGAACAGAACGTTCGGGCCATCGCCTCCGAAGTCGTGCAGGGCGACGTGCTCGCCGTCGGCGCTGGTGAGGATCTCAACAGGGTGATCGTCAGTATCGTGAGTCATCGGTGCACCGCTGAGAAAGTGTAGTAGTGGCCAGCGGTCGCCTCAAAGCTCTCACTTGGCCGGTAACGGGAGACGAGCAGAGTGACTGTCAGAGCGATATGCCGTCCGGGCGCTCGCCGGACCAAATCTCGGGGTCTAGGTGTTCGTCGGCAAAGTGCAGCGTGCGGACCCACTCGTAGAATGTGCCCTTCACGGTGGAGATCACGGCACCGGCATCGCGCATCCGCTCGATGCCCGCTTGGTGACACTCGCCTGGTGACCCGGTTGCGTCTGAGAGCACAACAACACGAAACCCGTGCTGCATCAGGCCGAGCGCCGACTGCATCACACAAACGTCGGTCTCGAGCCCGATGAGCACTGCGGTCTTGCGGGCGGTCGATTCGATAGCAGCGAGGATGAGTGGGTCGCCGCACAGGCCGAACGTCATCTTGTCGTGTTCGACCGTGCCGGCGGGGAACGCCTCGGCAACGTGGGGGACTGTGGTCCCCACGCTCTCGATGTCTTCCGCGGTGACGACGATCGGGATGTGCAGGCGAACGGCCATCTCGACCGTCCACCGGATGCGGTTCAGAAGCGGACCAGCCACGTCGTCATCGATCTTG
Organism: Acidimicrobiales bacterium; assembly: GCA_050633745.1. Classification (GTDB taxonomy): domain Bacteria; phylum Actinomycetota; class Acidimicrobiia; order Acidimicrobiales; family SZUA-35; genus JAHELU01. The sequence goes on along the minus strand of JBOEHD010000282.1, from coordinate 2,776 downwards.
TCAACGAATGAGCGCTGGACATCGACAACGATTAACACCGTGTCGTCCCGATCGGTCAGTTGCTGATCCATCGATGCCGACGTTACCAGTGCCGTACCGCTTCACAGTCGGCGACCGCCCGCACCGCCAGCAGCTATGGCTCCTGATCACGTTGCAGGCTCAGCGCTGAGTCGAGGTGGTCCAGGATCGTGGAGATGTGGCCCGCCCCTGCCCCGACGTGCAGTGCGCAGTTTGGGATCTGGCCCCGAACTGCTCTTGGTCGAGATGATCTGCGAGCTGCACAACATCGTCGACCAAGTCGGACATGGACCGGCCCGGTGATTGGCTTGAGCGACCGATGCCGGGTCTCGCTGGTGACACGATTTTCGACACCCTCAGCTGCTTGCTTGGGCCGGGACGATTCTTCTACGGTGGCGTATGGCCGAACCTGCGACCGATGCCGACCTAGCCAAGCGTGGTCCGAGGCCTGGGTTGGTCTCCGATGCACAGCGCGCAACATTCGCCGCCGACGGCGTGGTGAAGATCAGCAACGCGGTCGATGCTTCATGGATCGACCGCTTGTTGGCCGTCGCTCAACGGGAGCTGCTGGACCCTGGCGAATGGGTGTCCGATACCAATCCCGGCGCCGTCGAGGACCGACTGTTCACCACCAGGTATCTCTGGAGACACGATCCGACGATTCGAGACTTTGTATTCGACTCGGGGATCGCCGGACTGGTTGGTGAGTTGCTCGGCTCGAACTCCATGCGGCTCTATTTCGATCACATGCTGGTCAAGGAGCCGGAGACTTCGGCGCCGACTCCCTGGCATCAGGACATCCCGTACTGGCCTTTCATGGGCAAGCAGATCGCTTCGGCCTGGGTCGCTCTTACCTCGACGACGGTTGCCGAGAGCTCGTTGGAGTTCATTCGCGGCTCAAACAACTGGGATTCCTACTACGCACCGGAGAGTTTCGACGCCAAGAAGCCAGGATGGGCCAACGACTCCGAAGCGGAGAAGATTCCCGACATCGAGGCCGCACGCTCCGACTACGACATTGTCGGGTTCGACGTCGAACCCGGCGACGCCCTCATCTTCAGCTCCTGGACCGTGCACTGGTCGCCTGGTAACGCCGGCCCGAACCAGCGGGCCGCGTTCTCCACTCGCTGGCTCGGCGATGACGCGCAATGGTCGCCGCATCCCGGGTGCGATCCGATCGTCACACAAGAGCACGTCTCGGTTGAGCCCGGCTTGTACCCCGCAGACGATGACCGCTTCCCGGTCGCCTGGTCACGCACTCGGTAACAGGCGATCGGTAGGGCCGGCGCTACAGGCTGGCGGCGATCTCCAGGTAGGGGACTATGCCATCCAAGTTTGCGTCGAGGTGTTTCTCACCGTGACGTAGGAACGGTATGAGAACCTCATCGACCCCGACCTCGGCGTACTGCTCAACCATTGTCGGCTCGACCTTGTCGCCTACCGAACCCATGATGATCCAGAGGTCGTCGCGGCTGCGGCCTTCCTCGGCTAGCGCCTCATCGATGCGCACAAGCTCGGCCTCTGTCTGTTCGGGCGTGAGGCCCATGCCGTACCACTTTGCTCCGTACCTGGCGGTGCGACGAAGTGCGCCCTTGCTGTGCCCGCCGACGGTGATCGGCACCGGCTCCTGGACCGGCTTGGGGTACAGATAACACTCGGGCAAGTTGTAGAACTCGCCTTCATAAGACGAGAGGTCGTCGTACCAGAGCGTCTTGATCACATCGAGGTATTCGTCGCAGCGGGCGCCTCGTCGTTCGAATGGCGCGCCGCAGGCCTCGAACTCCTCCCAGCTCCACCCGACCCCGACCCCGAAGTCGAGCCGACCGTTTGAGAGAAAGTCGACGTTGGCGTATTCCTTGGCCACGTACACCGGGTTGTTCTGAGGAAGAATGCAGATGCCAGTTCCCAATCGGACCTTGGTGGTGACGGCCGCCAGGTAGGAAAGCGAACTCGCCATGTCCATCAGCCCGCTCTTGTCCGGGAAGTGGAACACGCCGTCCCGAGAACCGGGATACTTCGACTCATACGCAGGGAACGTCACGATGTGCTCGCCGAGCCAAATCGAGTAGATATCTCGCTCGTCGCATCCCCGTCCAAACTTCGAAAGATATTCGGGGGTGCAGACAGGTGAACGGAGCGGTGAGAAAAGGCCAATCTTCATAGCCGCACAATAATCCGGACCCGCCCGCAGATTCAGATTGGCCGATCTTGGTTGGTGCCCGTAACGATCGGAAAGTAGGCAAGAATCGAAGTTGGGTCACTCCGTCAGATGATCGATCAGTGGCGGCGGCTCAGTGCCCAGCTTCAACGCGTAGGTGTTGTGATAGTGGTGAAGGGCGGGCTCGTTACGACCGAACACGATGTGATCGAGCGCGCCGCCGTTCGCTGCGGTCTGTTGCGAGGAACTCATCATGTAGTCCTCGTCACGGATGATCTCGGAGAAGTTCTGGGCGATCGTCGCTATGAACTCGTTGATCTCTTCAGCCTCAGCGCCTTCGGCGTTAGCCATGTGAGCTTTCATGTAGAAGTTGACTCTGCTGAGGTGTCGGCCCGGGTCGCCCTCTGTCGGGTAGGCCCTCACTAGGAAGCAGCCGAAACGGAACGGCATCAAGATCACGTTTGGAAAGAGCCAGTACACCGGGAGACCGGCCACGGTGATGTCCCACTGGTCCTCCGGCAGGTGTCGCATTTCGTCGATCTCTCGGCGGCACAGAATCATCCGGTGGTTGTGGCCGTCGTCGTCATAACACTGCACGTT
>JBOEHD010000281.1:0-6472 GCA_050633745.1 Acidimicrobiales bacterium | reverse complement strand
GCAGCGTCAAGCGAGGAGGCGCAAGCCGAAGGCGGCGGCGCAGCCGCCGACGAGGGGTCGCCCTTGGTAAATAACGCAAGCATCCCTTCGGCTCAATCCCGTGAACTACGGCGAACCGCTGCGGACAGGGCCCAAAGACTGATCGGCGACATCTGCGGCGACATGCCAGACGCTGCGAGGATCATCGGCTGCGGCAAGACCAGACACCAGACGGCGGGCGTCGTCGTGAAACAAGCCCCAGAGGGCTACGCATTCGCATCAGGGGTCACGACCTGCGGGAGCCTGTGGGGCTGCATCAGCTGCTCGTACAAGATCCGAGCCAAACGAGCGGCCGACATCGCAGCCGCTGTCCGCACCCACCTCGCCCGAGGCGGCGGCGTGCTGTTCGCCACCCTCACCATCTCCCACAAACACGGCGAACTACTCGAAGACCTCTGGGACCTGATCGGTGACGGCTGGTCCTACATGACCTCCGGCAACGCCTGGCAACAATTCAAAGCCGAATACGGCGTGACCGGGTTCATCCGCTCCGTCGAGGTCACCCACGGCGGCAACGGCTGGCACCCCCACATCCACGTCCTGTTCTTCCTCGACAAACCACTCACCCAGTTCACCGACGAGGAGAAGTTCTTCGGGTTCCGCCGCTTCGTCCGTGCCCGCTGGATCCACCGGTTCGCCAAGAAACACGGACGGGACGTCTCCCAAGAGATCGGCGTGCGTATCGACCCGGTCAAGCCTGATGATGCGACCACGGTCGGCATGTACTGCACCAAGGTCGGCTTTGAGCTGGCCATGGCTGACACCAAGATCGGCCGTACTGAGGGCCAACGCCACCCGTTCGCCATCGCCAAAGACGCAGCCGACCACGGCGACATGGCCGACGTGAAACTCCTCCGTGAATGGATCCGGCAATCCAAAGGCCGCAAATGCATCACCTGGTCACTCGGCCTCCGCGAATCCCTGATCGGCGGGGAAGACAAGACCGACGAAGAACTCGCAGCCGAGGAAACCGAAGGCGAAACCCGGGCCGTGGTCCACGCCGATATTTGGCGGCAGATCATCTCACGCCGTGACGCCGCCCGGTCACGGTTCCTCATGTCATTCGAGAACGGCGGCGACCACCAGGCCGCTGTCCGATTTCTGGCGGGTCTCGGCATCACTGTCGAGCTCGACCGGCAAGGGTCGCATCCACTGTTGCGACCACCAAACAAACCCAACCATCAATTGAAAGGCACTACCTAGCTATGGCACTGCAAACAATGCCCATCGATGCAACCAACCTGACGTTCCGATACAGCGGAGCAGCAGAACACTTCACCTGGGACGACGGCGAACGAGCCAAAGAACAATCCAGGGATGAGAACACCGGCCAGCTGCTCTACAAAGTCCGCTGCGTCGTCTCCTACCGGCAGCGGGAAGAAGCAGGCGAAGTATCCGTCATCGTCCCATGTTCGGAACCACCCACAGCGGAGTTCGAGTCACACGTGATGTTCACCGAACTCCACGTCAAACCATGGGCCATGAACGGCAGCAGCGGCCAATCCTGGACCGCCTCAAGCTTCTCAGCCCTCGCACCCACCATGCCACCCAGCTCCTCAGCCTCGTCGACCCGGAAGAAGACCGAGGACGCAGCCGCCTAACCCGACCAGCGCTCCACAAGCAGGTCATAGCAGCCGGTGCTCCCACCCGTTAGTTGAAACGGGCGGGCCGGGGTTCGACTCCTCAGATGGCCACGACCACAATCAACCAAGCAAAGGACACAAGACAATGAACAAGCTTGCCTACAGCGTCGACGAAGTCGCCGACCTCCTATCCATCGGCCGAACCAAAGCCTTCGAACTCGTCCGCACCGGCCAACTCTCATCCATCAAACTCGGCCACCGACGCCTCGTCACCCAACTCGACCTCGACGACTTTCTTGTCCAGGTTCGCTCAGGTTCTCGGACCGTCTAGTGGCAAGGCGCAACAAAAGCGAAGGCTCCATCCACCAGGTGGACGGCCGCTGGGTCGCCGTCCTCGAACTCCCCAAGCAGGCCAACGGCAAGCGAGTCCGCCGTCGCCGAATGGCTCCGTCCAAGACCGAAGCCGTACGGCTGCTCCGTGAGATGCGGTCCGAACTCTCGCAGTACGGAGCGCTCCCCGACTCGACCCGTCGACTAAACGACACGCTCGACGACTTCTACCGATACCGGGAAGGTCAAGGCCTGGCCCCCGCGACGTTGGATCGGGACCGATGGATGCTTCAGATCATTCGAGAAGGCCTCGGCCCAGCTCGGGTGTCCAGCCTCTCAGTCACCAACTGCGATCAGTTCCTAGCCTCAGCCGCCGGTGGAGCCGAACGCCCTGGTGGTGAACGTCGATCGCCGGTCGGTCGAGATCAGATCCGACGAATCCGAGCAATGCTGATCGCCGCCATCCGAAACGACATCCGCATCGGCCTGGTCACCCGCAACGTCGCCGAACTCTCAGTGCTCCCCGCCGACCAAGCCCCGAAGCAACCTCGTCGATCCCTGACCCTCGTCGAGCTCCAGGCGCTGTGCGAAGCCGGAACCGATGCCATCGGAGTCTTGATCGATCTCATCGGTCGCAACGGCCTACGGCCAGCCGAAGCTCGTGGTCTCAAATGGTCCGACGTCGACCTCGACAACATGACGCTTGCAGTCCGTCGCCAAGTCAACCGTCACGGCGAATTCGTGAAGCCGAAGACCCGGATGGCCACCCGAACGATCCGTATCGACAACAGGACTGCCCGAGGTCTCAACTCCTGGAGGCCTACCCAGCAACAGCGGGCCGACTACGCCGGTCCGCTCTGGCAAGACCTCGACCTGATCGTGTCAACGAGCGTCGGCACCCCCATTACCCGCAGCAACGCCCGGCGAGATCTACGCCGAGTCTGCACAGATGCCGATGTGCGCCCAGCCATAAGCCTCTACGAACTCCGCCACACGGCGATCTCGCTACAAGCGGAGCGAGGCCTCAGCCCCTGGCAAATCGCCGACTGGGCCGGGACTAGCGAGCGTATGATCTGCGACGTCTACCGCCACAAGCTGAGTGACGTAATCGGAGTGGCGGGTATCAGTATTGGCGAACAGCAATGAAGGGACTCCGATTCATTGGGCTTGTCGGCGAACCACCGGGGTATCTGATCGGCGGCCGGAAGGCATCTTAGGTTTAGGATTCGTCATTCGCGCTTCCGACGACGGCTAGCTGAGTCCCTTGAGGTTTCGACTTCCTGTTGGTCCTCCTCTTCGGTGCCACCTCGGCGTGGCAGGACTCCGAGCCTGATGATCCCTGCACCGATCCCGAGGGTGGCTGCCAGTAGACTCAGTAGGCGCTCAAGTGGCGACGTGACCGAGGGCAACGGGTCAGGCTGGACATCCTCACAGAAGTTCTTGACCTGCTCGTTCAGCCCAGGCAGCTGACCATCAACCTCTTCGATATCGCCAGCTGCGAGCTGGTCGCGCAAATTCTCTATGCGATCGACAAGATCGGAGTCAGGTGCGGCGCTGCACATCCAAATTCGACCTTCCAATGAGGCAAGCCGATCAGAGGCGGCATCTGCTTGGAGAAAACGTTGCTCTGCGGCCTCTTGTTGCCGGGCGGCCAAAGGCTCCTCATAGAACTTGGTGACAAGAACCGTGCCGCCAACGCCGGCGGCCGCCCCAATCAGCGCCCACATAGTCTTGCCTATAGTCTCCCTGCCCTTATCGCCAATGACCAGGCGAGGAGCGAACTCGATCCAGACCCGGATGACTGTGACCGTCGCCAGGATCGAGAAGAGAACAACGAAGAAGACGTCAGGCGGTTGAAGCACCTGCATAGGAATAGCAGAGCTGCTGAAGTGGCGCTAGGGCCTCGGGTTGGGCCTCGGCCGTGGGGATGAGCCGGATGCCGGTCCCGTCTTACCCACTGTGACCTGGGGTTTTGTGGTGGGCGCTGAGGGACTTGAACCCACGACCCCCTCCTTGTAAGGGAGGTGCTCTAGCCAGCTGAGCTAAGCGCCCGGATCGAACCGGGTCGATCGAATCGACCGACCCAACTCCGGAGACCGCAGTGTAGCGTTACGGTCCGGCCAGATCCGCTGCTAACACGTCATTGCCTTGTCACTCATCCGAAACCAGCTAAATGAGTGGCCTTACGTACTATGGATACGTACCTAAGTTTACGGATCCGAGATCGTGCCGTGCCGCACCAGTTGCAGAAGCCAACAACTCAGCTGTTTGTTCTCGTATTTGGCATTCTCCTGCTCACTGGCTTCGCTTTCAGCATCTCTAGCAGCGGTCTGACCTCCGAGCCTGCCGAGGCAACCAGCCGGCTTGAGGTCGATGGCGAGACCTACGATTTCGCTGCAACCACCTGCACCATTACCGACACCGACTTTGTCGCCTCCGGGCCAGGCGAGATCGACGGCGAGCCATTCTGGGTCTCGGCGTCCGCTGATCGCATCAATCTGGTCGTCGGAGAAGAAGCTGAAGTCGCCGCTCCAAGCGACGAAAGCCAGGTGTGGCTTACCAGCGTCGCCGAAGTCTCCTGGACCGCCGACGCAGACTCGCTCACCGGCTCAGCCGTCATGCGAGACGAGCGAGACACCACAACCCGCAATTTCCGGGGCGCCATCACTATCCAGTGTCCGCCGACCTAAGCCAAGTCGCTTAGCGCCAGCTGCGCTCCATAGCCACCAGCTGATCAAGCAGCTCTTGGCTCGAGGCTGCGATCGGACCACGGCGAGCCCGGTGATCCAACACCACCAGCTCCTGTCCCCCGCTATCGACGATCGGCACCCCAGCTTCGGTGCAGACAAGCGCCGCCCCCAGATAGTCCCACACCCCATGGGCCCGGTCGACGTCGACATATCCGTCGAAGGCCCCGGTCGCCACAGCGCAGAGGTCGAGGGCAGCTGCTCCATAGACCCGGAACTGCTGCCATCCGCCGTGAGCCGGCGGCAAACCGGAGAACGCGATAATCGCCTCGCTCAGCGCAGTGCAGCCGGTGGGTGCGATTTCCATCTCATCCGACTCGACGCCCTCGCCGCGGATGGCCCGAAACCGGTCACCGGTAGCCAGATTCACCACCGACGAGACCAATGGACCGTCGGCATCGACTGCGCACAGACTGGTGGCGTACCACGGGAGCGCTCGCGAGCCGTTGGTCGAGCCATCAACGGGGTCGACGACAACGACTATGTCGCTTTCGCCGACCAGGCCGGATTCTTCGCTGAGAACCGACAATCCGCGGTCCAGCAACCCGCCGACAATGATGTCATCAGCTACCACATCGTGGTTGTACTGAGTGGGCCGAACCCCGGACAAACCCCAGTCGGACAGCTCCGAGAGGCCAGCGGCCACCTCGGCAACCAAATCATCGAACAGGTCGAGCAATTCGTAGCGATCCACTCGCTGCACTGTACGTTGCGATCGCTCTGAGGGAGCGAAAAAACCGAGGACCACCGCTCAGACGGAGGTAGTTTGACTTGGGGAGAGACCGACGTGGCAATAATCGACATTCCCGGCTTCGTAGCTGACATCAAAGAGCACGCGACCGACCATCAATTTCATATTCACGACGAACGTCATTTCGTCGAGACCTACTCCATGCGTCAGGCGTGGGAGGTCGATCTGCACCCCGAACAGGCCTGCGGCGGCCCTCTCGACCTTCACCTGTCGATCGATCTCGACCCCCGGGTTGCGCTCAGCTTCGAAGACCAGATGATGGCCATGCCCGACGATGCCGACCCTAATACCGGGCTCACCATCCCGCTCATGTTCACCTGGGCTCTCCCGCCACTCACCAACGCCCCCGATCTGCTGGTCTTGGCCACCGATCTTGCAGGCGTCGGCGGCGCCGACCTGCCGCTCAAGGTCGCAGCTATCGACTCAACCGCCGAGGTAACCGACGCACCGGAGCGGTCGCTGTCGATCACCGCGGTCATAGACCTCGGCCTCGATGACCTCCTCCTGCAACGCGAATCGCTGTGCGACATCTTCGATCGCTGTTTCGAGGTAAGCGAATTCCTGCTCGATCGAGCCCCGATGTGGCTCGGCGACATCTAGACCTCGTTCGCCGGTACTAGTTCGATGTCCGCAACAGAGCCAGCCGACCACCCGGTCGCTGCAACGCCAATCGACGACCTGGCAGCCAAGCTCACCTACCCACCCGAGCTGCCTATCGTCGAGCGCCGACAAGAGATAGTCGACGCGATCCGCGACAACCAGGTCCTGATCGTCGCCGGCGAGACCGGATCCGGAAAAAGCACACAGCTACCAAAGCTCTGCGTCGAAGCGGGGCGAGGTCGCGACGGCATGATCGGCCACACTCAGCCTCGCCGGCTGGCCGCCCGTTCGATCGCCGAGCGGATCTGCGAGGAAACCGAGTCAGAAGTGGGCGATCTGGTTGGCTACGCCTTCCGTTTCAACGATCGGGTCGGGAAACGCACCAGGGTCAAGCTGATGACCGACGGCATCCTGCTGGCCGA
>JBOEHD010000280.1:0-26264 GCA_050633745.1 Acidimicrobiales bacterium | reverse complement strand
CCCACGCCTGGATCACGCTGGCCGGTTTGGCCAGGGAGACCAGCAAGATTCGTCTTGGCACCCTCGTCAGCCCGGTCACCTTCCGGGAGCCGGTCAACGTCGGACGTATGGCTCAGCAACTCGATGCTCTGAGCGGCGGCCGGTTCGTCATGGGTCTCGGCGTCGGTTGGTACCCCGCCGAACACGAGGTCTACGGGATCGACTTTCCGAAGCCCTCGGAACGTTACGACCGGTTGGAAGAAGCCATCGCTCTGATGAAGCAACTGTGGTACTCCGAGTCGGGAACCTTCGAGGGTCAGCACTACCGAATCTCGGGCACAAACTCCAAGCCTCACCCACCGGCAGGGCGACCAAACATCCTCATCGGTGGGAGCGGGCCGAAGCGCACCCTAAAGATCGTGGCCGAGCACGCCCATGAGTGGAACACGACCCCTACCGACCTGGCCGGCTATGCCGCGGCGAACGAGGCCTTGGAACGACACTGCGAAACCTTCGACCGCGACCCGTCGGAGATCCGTCGCTCGATGCTGCTGTTTGCGGCTATCGGTCCCGACAAGCGCAACCAAGACCTGGCCCTGGAGCGGTTCCTCAACATGATGGCCCCCGAGGGTCGCCGCCTGACCCTTGCCGCTGCCGCTGCTGCTGGTCGCGCTCCATGGCAGGGCAGCGTCGAAAAACTGGTCGACCACGTCGGCCAATTCAAGGAGCTCGGCCTCGATGAGATCGTGTTCGAACACTTCTGCCACGAGGAAGACACGATTGCTGAGTGGCTAGCGGCCGAGATCAAGCCAAAGCTCGAAGCACTTTGACCAGGTTCAGCTGGCCACGGTGAACCGGCCAAGAGGGAATCGGCCAGAGGCGGCCAGAGAGCTGCTGCGGTTCGCTCAAGCAGGCGCTTTGCAGCATAATTGGTAGTAGCTAGCCAGAGGCTCAGTGGGAGCAGGCACACAACAGGGGCACATCTACCGATGTCGGAAACAGTAAGTACGCCAAAGGCCGCAATCACCCCGCGAGGGATCAACCACCTCGTCCTCAACGTCAGGAACATGGAGGAGTCGCACCACTTCTGGTCCGAGCTTCTCGGTTTCAAGATGGTCGGCAAACTGAAGCCAGGACCAAGGGGCCCCGCGAGTATGAACATGCAGTTCTACAGCGGTGTTGTTGACGATGTGAACCACCACGACCTCGCCCTGGTGGAGCGTGAAGGCCTCCCTCCGGTGCCAGACAAGTGGGACATGTTCACCGGCGTCTCGGCCATCAACCACATCGCCATCACCTACCCGGACCGCTCCTCCTGGATGGAACAGCTGGCATTCCTCGATGCCAACGGCGTGAAGATGAACCTGCGAATCGATCACGGCATGACCCACAGCATGTACATCAACGACCCAAACGGCTACGGCGTCGAGGTGCTCTATGACCTCCCCAAGGAGGTCTGGGATCACGACATCGAAGGGGCCTTGAACTACGCCGAGGTTTTGCCGATCGACCAGCTCAACGACACCACCGACTACGTCGAGACCTTCAGCTAACGTCGACCGCTACATGGACCAACCAGTAGCGAGTTCAGCGGCAGAGACCGTCGAGCGAGTCTTCAAACCAATACAGCAGTTCACCCGGGGCTGGATGATGGCCGACTCCACGCCCGAATACGGCATGGCTCTCGGCTTGAAGAATCGCAGCCATTTCCAGATTGTTGGTCGAGCGGGTGTGCTCGGCAGCTGCCCGCCCGAAGTGGCCGATGCCGCTCTGGCCTTCCACCACCCGGAAAAGGTTCACGAAGCATGGACCGACCTCCCCCAGGGGCTGAGTCACTTCGAGGTTTCGGAGCACTACATGTCGCGCATCACCAAGTGGGGTGCGGAGGCGTTAACCGTGTTCGAGCCGAAACGGCTGGAGTCGATCGACGTGCTCGGGCGGCGCATCGCTAACGCTGCGCCGGCATGTCTCGGCGCGTTGTTTGCAGGGTGGCGGGCGATGCCCGAGCCGGCCGATCTCGGCGCTCGCGTAGCCCTCACCACCCATCTGTTGCGTGAGATGCGAGGGGCCGCTCATATCAACGCCATCATGGTGGCGGGCATCACACCGCTAGACGCCATGCTGGCCTCGACAAACGCCCCACCACGCACCGGACCGGCTTACGTCGAGGCGATGGGTTTCAAACCACCGTTCCGAGACCCCGAAGAGGTCCGGGCTCAGCGCTTGCAAGCAGAAGCCATGACCGCCAAGATCCTGGAGCCCTATTTTGCGGTGCTGTCGCCGGAGGAACTCGGTCGCTTCGGTGAGGTGGTGGAAACCACACGCGCTGCTATCGATATGTAGCACCCACGCCCCGACGGGTAGATAGTCTGAGTTCATGAGCATTCTTGGCAACCGCGTCGAGCGGCGTGAAGACCCGGCCTTTCTCACCGTCGGAGGGAACTACGTCGACGATCTCACCTTCGATGACGCGGTGTATCTGGTCTACGCCCGGTCGATCGTGGCCCATGCCAACATCAGCTCGGTCGATGTTGAGGAGGCCCGTTCCGCCCCCGGAGTCGTCGGTGTATTTACCGCAGCCGACATGGCCGACATGGGCACCGCCCCCAACGTGCTGCCGATGTTTCCCGAGGAGATGCGGCGTCCGTACGTGGCAGACAATGTTGTTCTCTACGTCGGCCAACCGGTGGTCGCTGTGCTTGCCGAAACCAGGGAGCAGGCGGTCGACGCGGCCGAACTGGTGATCATCGATTATGACCCGCTCGATGTTGTGGTCGACGTTGAAAAGGCTGCCGAAGATGAGGTGGTGCTGTTCCCTGACCTTGGGACCAATGTTGTCAGTCGTATGGCATCGGAATCGCAGGCCGACTTCTCCGACTGCGAGGTCGTGGTTTCGGAACGAATCGTCAACCAGCGACTGACCGCGGCCCCGATCGAGCCTCGGGCCGGTGCCGCCTGGTGGACAGACGATGGGCGACTCGTTCATTACTCGGCCTGCCAGGGAGCGCACCCAACTCGGGATCTGCTGGCCAAGATCTACGGAATGGAAACCGACCAGGTCAGGGTGGTCGTGCCCGATGTTGGGGGTGGCTTCGGCGCAAAGTCCCGCACCTACCCCGAAGAGCTGGTGCTCGGCTGGTATTCCAGAGCGCTTGGTCGTCCGGTCAAGTGGACCGAGACCCGTTCGGAGAACATCGCCGCCATGCCTCAGGGCCGTGGCCAGGTGCAGTACGCCAAGATGGGCGGCACAAAAGACGGCTTGATCACCGCCTACCAGCTAGACGTGTTTCAGGATGCCGGCGCCTACCCGATCATCGGAGCGGTTCTCGCCGGGATGACCCAGCGCATGCTGACCGGCACCTACGAGATTCGCAACGTCGGTTTCAACGCCACCACCGCGGTAACCAACACCGTCTCGATCACCGCATATCGCGGCGCCGGGCGGCCCGAAGCTGCAGTGGCCATCGAACGTATGCTCGACCGGTTCGCCGACGAGATCGGCATGGACCCGGCCGAGGTCCGCCGTAAGAACCTGGTCCCCAAATTCCTCGAGCCGTACACCACCGGCATCGGCACGGTCTACGACGTCGGCGACTATCCGCTGGCGTTGGAGAAGGCACTGACCGCCATCGACTATGACGAGTTGCTGGCCCGACAGGCCGCCCGCCGTGAGTCGGGCGATGACCGTCTCCTCGGCATCGGGATGGCCTGCTACGTCGAGGTCACCGCCGGCGGCCCCGGTGGCGAATTCGGTTCGGTCGAGCTGCAACCAGACGGCAGGGTCCGGGTGGTCAGCGGCTCCACGCCCTATGGCCAGGGCCACGAGACAACCTGGGCCATGATCGTCTCCGACCGGACCGGCGTTCCGATGGATCAGATCGATGTGATCCACGGCGACACCGACCAGGTCGTACGAGGCGGGCTGACCGTCGGTAGTCGTTCGGTTCAGCTCGGTGGCTCTGCCATCGCCGCGGCCACCACCCAGCTAGTACAGGCGGCAAAGGAAAAGGCCGCTGAGCTTATGGAAGCCGCGGTCGACGATGTGGTGCTCGATGCCGAGAACGGTCACTTCCACGTGATCGGAAGTCCGGCGGTCAACATCGACTGGTCAAAGGTCGCCAGCTCCACCGACGAGAACCTCTACGAGTTCCACGACTTCACCGCCGAGATGCCAACCTTCCCCAGCGGTGCCCATGTTGCGGTGGTCGAAGTAGACCGCCAGACCGGGGCCACGACCCTGATCGAAGTGGTAGCCGCCGATGACGCCGGCCGGATTCTCAATCCGCTACTGGCCGAAGGGCAGGTCCACGGCGGGCTGGCTCAGGGCATCGCCCAGGCGCTTATGGAAGAGATCGTCTACGACGACGATGGCAATCTGCTGACCAGCAACTTTATGGACTACTCGGTCATCTCAGCCACCGAGGTGCCGTCGTTCGACGTTGTTCACGTCGAGACGCCGACCTGGGTCAACGAGCTTGGGGCCAAGGGAGTCGGCGAGTCCGGTACGATCGGATCGATCCCCGCGGTCTACAACGCGGTGATCGACGCGGTCTCCCACCTCGGCGTTCGCCATATGGAAACGCCTCTCAAACCGGAACGGGTTTGGCAGGCCATCGCCGAGGCCGAGACTTCCAGCTAACGGCGGCCCGCCTAACTCGGCAGTCGGATGGGCCTGCGACCACGTTACGTAGTACTTGCGGTCACCCTGGTCGCCCTTGTGTTGCCCGTCCTGCTCGACAACGACAGCTTTCCCCTTGCGACCTACCCCATGTACGCCAGGACGAGGGGTGATGTCGTAGCGATCTCGACCGCCACCGGACTCACATCAACCGGAGAAACGATCCGGCTGTCACCGGAAATCATCGGCGACAGCGATGACCCATTGATCGTGGCCTCACTGGTGCGAGATGCGGTGAACGCCGGGCCTGCGCAAGTCGACATACTCTGCCGACAGATCGCTGAGCGGTCGGTCGGTTCACTATCACTGGATCCAACAGACAGACTCGTCCAGTTGCAGGTGGTGACCGAGACCCACAATGTGGTGGAACATGTGTTGGGCCGGTCGTCGCTCCTATCTCGCGAGATCCATGCCACCTGCGAACAGCGGCTGTGATGCTGCGTCCGATCGCCAACTGGTTCGACCAGGCTGCGCCGCCGGAGCGACTGGCCATGTTCAGGATCCTGTTGGGACTCTTCACCCTCTCCTACCTACTGGCCCGACTCCCGGTCTTCCTAACATTGGCCGACGGTAGACCAGGCCGATTCGAACCGGTTGGAGTGCTGTCAGCGGTGAGCGAACCGCTGCCTTCGGGTCTGGTATATGCCACGATCGCTCTCGCCCTTGGTTCGGCCTTGGCCTTCGCTGCCGGTTGGCGCTTTCGCTTAAGCGGACCTGTGCTGGCCGTAGCCATGCTGGTTCTCGGGACCTACAGAAGCTCCTGGGGCCAGCTCCTGCATTTCGAAAACCTTCTTGTTCTCCACCTGTTGATCGTCGGATTCAGCCCGGCGGCCGATGTTTGGTCAGCCAATATTTGGTCAGTTAATGCTTGGTCGCTCGATCGACAACGCCTCACCGCCGCAGGCAGAGGGCGTAAAACCGCTTCAAGCCGATACGGCTGGCCACTCAAGTTGGCGGCGCTGACCACCACGGTCACCTATGTCTTGGCTGGTGTGGCCAAGCTACGTTACGGCGAGGTTGACTGGCTACTAGGCGACACGCTTCGCAATCACGTGGCATACACCGCGACCCGTCTCGATCTTCTCGGTGGCGTTTCCTCACCATTGGCCAGGCCCTTCGTCGCTCAAGGCTGGCTCTCGGCCCCTGCGGCGGTGGCCACGGTGATCATCGAACTGGCCGCGCCGGTCGCGTTCTTGAATCCGTCGCTTCGCCGGGTTTGGGTGCTCTCGGCATGGTTGATGCACCTGGGAATCCTCGGCCTGATGTTCATCGTGTTCCCCTATCCTCTCTTCGGTTTGGCTTTTGCCCCGCTCTACGAACTGGAGCGGCTGGCGCCCAACTCAATAAGGAAGACAAGCAGCGGAGAAAGCCACGATGTCGAGAGGTTCGACGAGTAGGGGTTTAGTCGAACAGGTCGGGATCGGAATCGACGATCTCGTCCCAAACGGTCTGGAACGACAGCCAGCCGAACTCGGGCGAGCCGAGGCCCTTGCCCAGCCCACGGGCCGCCTCGGCAGGCCACTGCAGAGGTGTGCCCGCAGCCTTGGCCAGCAACTGCACCTGGCAGGCCCGATCCATCGACATGAACCACCAGGCCGCCTCGTCAATGGTTCGACCGGTGGTAAAGATGCCGTGCCCGGATTGGATCGCCACCTTCTTGTCTCCGAAGGCTGCGGCGAACTCGTCGGCCTGGGCGGCGTTGAATGCCACTCGGGGTTCGGTGATGATCGCCTGCTGCTCGAAGAAGATCGCCGTGTCCTGGGTAATCGGATCGACCGGCTGACCAAATGAAGACCACGCCGAACCGTAAGTTGAATGGGCGTGGCACATGGCAATCACGTCCGGACGGGCCCGGTGCACCGCGGCGTGGAGCAGCACCCCAACCGGATTCACCGGCCGATCGCCCTGCAGCAGATTGCCCTCGTGGTCGACGAGGACCAGATCCGATACCCGCATGCGGCCGAGTGAGATTCCCATCGGGTTGGCCCACAGGTGCTCGGGATGCTCCGGATCCCGGACGGTCACGTGACCGAGAAGCCCTTCTGAATAGCCCTCTCGTCCGAAGACCCGGCAGACACCGGCCAGCCGCTGCAGGCGATGGGTGCGCTCCTCTTCGACGGTGTCGAATACCGGCGCGGTTCGGGTGATAAACCCGCTCGTGGTCTTCTGTTCTTGTACCGGGGTCTCAGTCACAAGATCGACGGTAGTCGACTTAGTCGGCCGCTAGGGAGCTGACATCGACGATGCGGTCGACCACAAAGCCGGGCACCATGACATGCTCGGGCATCACAGCACCGACCTCAGACAGGTTGTTGGTTTCGACCACCACGAGGTCGGCGGCGTAGGACACCGCCTCGTTGACGTTGCGCTCACCGTCGGACCAGGTCAGGTTGCCGGATCGGTCGGCCTGAGTGGCCGAGACTAGAGCCACGTCGGCTCGGAGCGCTGTTTCGAGAACGCAGGGGACACCGTTGATTTCTCGCACTTCGTCGGTTGAACTGAACTGCCCGATGGCCTGCTGCTCAACGTAGAACGCCGGGATACCGGCCCCACCGGCTCGGATGCGCTCGGACAATATGCCCTGGGAGCAGAGTTCGATCGTTAGCTCACCGCTAGCGATTCGGCGGTCGATCGCCATCGACGGACCGAACTTTCCGGGGTAGGTGGCAAACGAGGTGACCATCTTGCTGACCGCGCCGGCCTCGTTGAGCGGCTCAACGGCAAGGCTCCCCAACACGATCAGGGTCAGGTCGGTTAGTTGCCGGTCGGCGAGGGCTCGGATGAGCACGTTTGGGGAACCGCAACCTCCCCAACCTCCGACCATGACCGTCATGCCGCTTTCGACACCGTCGAGCGCATCGGCCAGAGCCGTTTCCTTCGACCGGCGAAAGCTATTGGGCGACACCCTTGAGTCGCTCATCTAGCTGAACACCTCGGCATCGGTGGCCGCGGCGACCTCTTCGAAGCTGACTCCCTCGGCTAAACGTTCGATGGCGAATCCATCGCCGGTCGGCACGAAGCTGCCAAGCTCGGTCACCACAAGAGCGGCTGGCCGGTTCACGCCGACTGGGAGATCGACCGAGCGGACCAGCTTCGGGCGGCCGTCGGGGTCGCGGTGTTCGGTGGCGATGATCACCTTTTTTGCCGCCCCGCCGATCTCCGGGGACCCGCCGGGGCAGCCCGACCGCATCGTCGAGGTCTGAAACCCGGCGAATGTTCCGCTGATGTCGACTTGGAAGGCGCCGAGCACCGAACAGTCGAGACGACCGGAACGCACGATGGCAAACGAGCGGGTGTGATCGGTGACAAACCCACCGGGGTGCAAGCCATAGCTGGTGCCAAAAAACGCCAGTTGGCTGTGACTCTGACTCTGACCCTGACTCTGGCTCTCCGGGCCGAGTTCATCGGACCCGAACCCCACGACGCCATGCTCTGCATGGAAGACGATCCCCCGGTCGTTGGCCACAAAATGTGGCACCAGACCGGGGATTCCGACTCCTACATTTATGAGCGAGTCGTCCTCAAGATGTCCGGCGATCGCCGAGGCAATTTCTTCTCGCGTTGACATACACGAGTATTGCCCGCCGCTTCGCCAGCCGTCCAAAGACAACCCGCAACAGTAAACCTTCCGGCCGGTTAGGCGCTCGGGTCGTCGATGTACCGCAGGTACGGCTTGACCACTTCGACGTTCTGAAAGTTGGCCTGAACGTCTTCGGTTGCCATGGCCGGTGAAGCGATAACCCGATCGCCCTTTACCCAGTCGGCCGGGGTAGCTACCGCATACTCAGCGGTGAGCTGGAGGCTGTCGATGACTCGAATGATCTCGTCGAAGTTACGACCGGTCGACTTCGGATAGGTCAGCGACAGCTTGATCTTGTTGTCTGGGTCGACCACGAACACCGAACGCACCGTTGAGGTATCGCCTTCGCCGGGGTGGATCATGTCATACAGCTCCGAAACCTTGCGCTCCGGATCGGCAATGATCGGGAAGTTGAGCTCGGTGCCGGATACCTCGGCGATGTCGGGGGCCCAACCGTGATGATCTTCGATCGGGTCGACCGAGACCGCGATGGCCTTGGTGTTCCGCTCGTCAAAGCCGCCCTTGAGAGCTGCGGTCCGGCCCAGCTCGGTGGTGCACACCGGGGTGAAGTCGGCCGGGTGGCTAAACAGCACGGCCCAAGATCCACTCTTCCAGTCGTGAAAGGTGATCTCACCCTCGGTGGTCATGGCGGTGAAGTTCGGGGCTTCGTCCCCAAGTCGCAAACCCATATCTGGCTCCTAATCTTCTGGTCGACGCGTCATCTCTGGTTTCGGATCTCTGGTTTCAGATTTCTGATTTCAGATTTCCCCATCGAGACGTACGACGGTGCGGGACCCAAATGTAGAGAGAGTGGTTATCCGCTCCACCAAAGAAGACCATGACTTCTGCCATATCCATTCATCCGTACACTTGGACTTCCCATGAACCGCTCAGATCCCTCATCGACGAATCCCGACGCAACCGGACCGGCAAATCTTGCGTCGGCCATCCCCGCTGCGGCCATTGAGTTGGCTGCCACCAGGATCGAAGGCCAAGCCATTCGTACCCCGCTGATCATCTCGGAACCGCTGTCGGAACGAACCGGCGCAACCATCGTGATCAAGGCTGAGCACCGGCAGCGCACCGGCAGCTTCAAGATCCGAGGCGCCCTCAACAAGACGTTTTCCCTAACCGACGACCTCGCGGCCAGCGGCGTAATCACCGCCTCATCTGGTAACCACGGCATCGGCGTTGCCACCGCGGCGGCCAGCCGGAAGATCCCCTGCACGGTCTATCTGCCAAGCGGAGCAGCGCCACCTAAGGTCGCAGCCATCAAGCGCCTCGGGGCGACGGTGGTTACCGTCGATGACACCGACACCGCTCTGGCCGAGTCGGAAGCTCGAGTGGCATCGGCTGACCGGGGCATCAGATACATTTCGCCTTACAACGATCCCGACATCGTCGCCGGGCAGGGCACCATCGGGCTGGAGATTCTGGCTGACGCCGCAGGCATCGGCCTCGGCTCGGTCGATGCGGTGATCGCCGCGGTCGGCGGCGGAGGTTTGATTTCCGGCATCGCCTCGTGGGTGAAGCAGCATTCGCCGGACACCGTCGTGGTTGGAGCGTCGCCGGAGAACGACCAGGCCATGGCCGCATCGGTGGCCGCCGGTCGAATCTTCGAACCGCCGGCAACCGCCACATACTCCGACGGCACCGCTGGAGCGGTCGAAGCAGACGCCATCACCTTCCCTATCTGTTCGAACCTGGTTGACCGCTGGATCGCCATCAGCGAAATCGACATCGCCCGAGCGGTAAGCGACATGATCAACGATCATCACGAGTTGATCGAGGGAGCAGCCGGAGTGGCGCTAGCCGCAGCCCACCGCTACGGCGTTGAGCACCCCGGAGCGAACATTGTCGTAGTCTCGTGTGGAGCCAACATTTCGCCAGCAGCGCTTCGTCGCATGCTTAACGAAGACCTTTAGCCGTCAGATCGGAACAGCAATGAGCATCAGCACCGAATCTCTACGTAGCGACCTCGACGGGCGACTCGACGAGCTTGCGGCCAACGTCGTGGCCCTAGCCGAGATCAACTCCGGCTCATACAACCCCGATGGAGTAAATCGAGTTGGTGAGCGTTTGGCCGAGCTGGTCGGCTCCCTTAAGCCAACTTCGGTCGAAACCCTTCCCGTCGAACCATCGCCGGGGCTGGGACAGGATGGCCAGACCACCGTGAGCCCGGTCGGCGACGCACTGCGAGCCCGCAAACGCCCAGACGCACCGTTTCAGGTTTGTCTCTTCGGTCACCTCGACACGGTCTTCGCCCCCGACAACCCGTTCCAAAACGTCACCGCTGAGGGCCGACGACTGTTGGGCCCCGGAGTCGCCGACTGCAAGGGCGGCCTCGTGCTGGCAACCGAAGTGCTCCGGTACCTCGACACCGTCGAGTGGGGCGAGCAGGTCGGCTGGGAGCTCTTGACGGTCCCCGATGAGGAGATCGGTTCGCTCAGCTCAAAGGGGCTGTTACGAGAAGCTGCCGAGTCGGCCGATCTCGGACTGGGGTTTGAACCGGCGTTGCCGTCGGGCGGCGTTGCCGCCGCCAGAAAGGGCTCCCTGACCGGACACCTGCTCGTGCGCGGCTTGGCGGCCCACGCCGGGCGAGCCCACGCCGAGGGACGCTCGGCCATCCTCGGTCTCTCGGCCATGATCGTCGAACTGGAAGCCCACAACTCCCGCCGCGGCCTGACGGTGAACTGCGGTCGAATTTCCGGCGGCGGAGCGCTAAACGTTGTTCCCGACTTCGCCATGGCCAGCTTCAATATGCGGGTCGAGGCCGCCGAAGATCAGCATTGGATCGAACAGCGATTCGACGAAGCAGCAGCAACGGCGAAGGCCAACTTCGAAGTTGACGTCGACGTGGTGTGGACCTCTGCCAGACCGCCGAAGGTGCGGACCGCCGAACTCGACCAGATGCTTCACGACGTCAGCAATGCCGCAACAACCCTGGGCTTCACCGTTACCCCCGAAGACACCGGCGGCTGCTGCGACGGCAACGACATGGCCGCCGCTGGGTTAACCAACGTCGACAGCCTCGGCATCGCCGGTGGCGGCATCCACAGCTCAAACGAGTTCGCCGACATCGACAGCATTCCCGAGCGAGCGGCCATGGTCGCTGAAGTCCTACACCGGGCCTACCTACGGTCCTTGAACAAATGACCGCCATGCTCCGACCGGCGACCGCCGACGATGCGGACGGCATCTGGGAGCTTTTAGCCCCTGCCGCCGGTGAACTCATCGGCATGGCATCGCTACCCAGTTCGGCTACTGCGGCCAAGCAGATCTGCGCCGATACCGCTGAAACGGTGGCCGAGCTGGCGACTTCCTCGTTCCGGATGGCCGATGGGCAGCACCGCCGGCTGCTGTTTGTGGTTTGCGAACCCGATGGCTCGCCACTGGGCCTGACCGGGGTGACCTTTAAGCAGGCGGTGCCGAACCTCGCGGTTCGGGTTACCACTAGCGAAGACGGTACGGGTCTGATCATGCGCAGTTCGTCGATCCCCTGGACCCGCACCGAGCTCGACTCAAGCTTCCTCGGAGCACCAGCCCGCGGTCGTGGCCTCGGCACCCTGCTTTCGCGGGGTCGTTTCATGTTTCTGCAATTGGTTCGCAGCCAGATCCCGAACATGGTCGCCTCGCATCTACGAGGACGTTTCGATTCCGCTGGATTTGCACCGTTCTGGCGCTGTTTCGGCGGCCACCTTGCACCTCAGTGGCGCACCTCGACCGAAGCGGAGCTGGCGCTGCTGGCCAACCCCGATCGGCTGGCGGAATTGGCGGGCCACGTGCGGCCGCTGACCGCCGAGGTGCTCGACTCACTCGGCCCGGTGAACGAAGCGTCGATGCCTGCATTCCACCTGCTGCGGGCCGAGGGCATGAAACCAAACGGCATGTATGACCCGATCGACGGAGGACCAACCGTGATCGCCGATCTTGGCGACACCATCACCGGTCAGTTCCGGACCCACGGCCGGGCCGAGCTGGGTGCCGCGGGCCCAACCGACGCGCTGGTCTCGCCTGCGGCCATCGACCGTTTCCGGGTGATCCGAACCGGTGTGACCATCGACGAAGCCTCAACTATCACGCTCGACACCGAGGTGGCCAAGGCGGCAGGCATCGAACCGCGCGCGCTGTTGGCCGTGGCACCGCTCGCACCTGCTAACGGAGATGTATAAATGGCGGAGTCAAGAGCCAATCCAGCGGTTGAGGTCAACTTTGATGGCCTGGTAGGGCCAACCCACAACTACGCCGGTTTGTCGCTGGGCAACCGGGCCTCAATGGGCAACGCAGGCAAGGTCTCCAGCCCTCGTCGGGCGGCAAAGCAGGGCCTGCAGAAGATGCGCCTCTTGCTCGACCTCGGGCTGACCCAGGGCGTGCTCCCACCTCAACTCCGGCCGGATTCGGTGATCCTCACCAAGCTTGGCTTCGAGCCCGAAACCAACCTCGAACAACTAAACCGTCAGGCTCCCGGGCTGCTGGCAATGGTCATGTCGGCGTCACCGATGTGGGCGGCAAACGCCGCAACGGTATCCCCTTCGGCCGACTCCTCCGACGGCAGGGTTCACATCACGCCGGCCAATCTGTCTTCGACCGCTCACCGGTCCTTCGAGTGGCGCCAGACCACCCACATTCTCAAGACCATCTTCGACGACGCACCGCACTTCGAGGTCCACCAAGCTCTGCCGGAGGCTTCCCCATTCGCCGACGAGGGCGCGGCCAACCACGGCCGTCTGGCCAGTGCTCACGGCCAACCCGGCACCCAGCTCTTCGTCTATGGCCGTGACGGCGATGACCCAATCGCCGCTGGAACCTTTCCTCGCCGCCAAACCAGACTTGCGGGAGAGCTAATCGCTCGCAGCCACGGCTTGGACCCTGGCCGGGTGGTCTTCGCTCGCCAATCTGCGGCGGCCATCGACGCCGGAGCGTTCCACAACGATGTGGTTTCGGTGGTCAATCAGAACGTGGTGTTCACCCATGAGCTGGCTTTCGATGATTCTGCACGGCTTCAGGCCGAGTTAAACCGGCATCAGGCGGTGCGATTTGTTGAGGTGGCCGAGCAGGAGGTGCCGCTAGCCGATGCCATCTCGTCCTACCTGTTCAACTCGCAGCTGATCACCTTGCCCGACGGTTCGATGACTCTCATCGCTCCCGGCGAGGTCGATGAGACACCATCGACTGCGGCCTACCTGGCCGCTGCGATAGTCGACGCCGACAACCCCATCGCTTCGGTCCACAGTCTGGACCTTCGTGAGAGTATGCATAACGGTGGCGGTCCGGCCTGTCTGCGATTGCGAGTTGTGCTGACCGAGGCAGAGCTGGCGGCGGTGGCCGGTCGGGCCATTGTCGACGCCGAACTGCTCGACGAGCTGGAAGCCTGGGTCGATCATCACTACCGCGAGGAGCTGGCCCCCGAGGATCTAGCCGACCCGGCGCTCGTCACCGAGACCGAGGCCGCGCTAGATGAGCTGACTTCGATTCTGCAGCTCGGTTCGCTGTATAACTTTCAGCATTAGGCCGTACTTTCAGCTTTAGGCCGACTTTCAGCGTTAAGCCAGTTGCCGCTATTGGGCTTTGAGGCCGGCTGAAATTTCGCCGTCCGCTTTTGCCTTCTGGGTTGCGGCATCGGGCGTCGACAAACGTTCCAGGGTGACCCCGACGATCTCAGCGGTGCAGGGAAATCCGTGGGGATAATCTCCGACCGGGGCGCCGGTATCGACACCAACGTCGAAGGTCTCCCCGCTCATGGAATACACGATGGGCACGGTGCGCTCGATCCTCGCTCGATCGACCTCGACCTCATCGATGCTGAACCCCACCTCTCCCCCGGCGCCGAAGCCACCGTCGTGCTCGTAGTGCACGGCCAGCTCGTGTCGGCCGGGTGCCAAAGGCTCGGGGCCAGAGACCAGGGTGAAATCCTTGCCAAACCAGTTGTAGAGGTAGTGAGGGGTGCCGGTCTGATCGAGATAGAGCGACCAGCCAGCCATGTTGCCCCCCTGGCATGCCACTACTCCTTCGGCCCCACCATCGCCGACGATGATTTCGCCGGTGATTTTGTGGGATGCGTTTTTGAGGTCGATGATCGCTCGTTCCGGCATGCGGACGTGGGCCGACGTATAAGTCATCCGGCGTAGCGAGCCGAGCGAACGAGGTGTGCTGAGGGCTCCACCTCGTGGTGATCCGGCGTCGCGCAGCGGGTACACGCCGTTGCGGCCAGCCTCGGCGTCGAATAGGGCCCGTAGCTCGGCCAGTTTCTCCGGGTGCTCGGCCGACAGGTCGTTACTCTGGGAGAAATCTTCGGCGATGTTGTAGAGCTCCCACTGTTCCTGGGGGCCGTCGAACTCGAACGCCGCCAGGCGAATCCACGGCACTCGGCCGTGGAAACACGAAGCCATCCAGCCGTCGTGATAGATGCCGCGGTTGCCGAGTATCTCGAAATACTGGGTGGTGTGGGTGGAATCAATCGCGCCATCGTCGAACGAATACAGCATCGAGGTGCCATCGACCGGCATCTGCTCGATGCCGTCGACCCGGTCCGGCCAGCCGATTCCGGCCGCTTCGAGAATGGTGGGGGCGATGTCGTTCACGTGGTGGAACTGGTTGCGCAAACCACCGGCCTCGGCGATGCGCTTTGGCCACGACACCGCCATGCCATTCCTGGTCCCCCCAAAATGTGATGCCACCTGTTTCATCCATTGGAACGGCGAGTCGAGGGCCCAGGCCCAGCCGACGTTGAAATGGTTCTCGCAACGAGCGGTCCCGAAGTCGTCCATGTGGTCCAGCAACCATTCCGGGTCCTCCG
This sequence comes from Acidimicrobiales bacterium, assembly GCA_050633745.1. Classification (GTDB taxonomy): domain Bacteria; phylum Actinomycetota; class Acidimicrobiia; order Acidimicrobiales; family SZUA-35; genus JAHELU01. Next base: position 11,231 of record JBOEHD010000280.1, on the reverse strand, counting down.
GCACGCCGTTCTGGAACGACGGGGCACTCCAGGCGCCGTGGATGGTGCCCTCGGCCGAGGCACCGTTGTCGCCGGTCAGGTAGATGACCAGGGTGTCGTCGCCGCACCCCATACGATCGACGGCGTCGAGTACTCGGCCGACCTGAGCGTCGGTATGAGCCAGGAACGCGGTGAAGACTTCCATCAACCGGCTGGCAACCGGCTTGTAGCGGTCCGGGTACTCATCCCAGGCCGGCACCTGCTCTGGCCGGGGTGTGAGCGTGGTGTCGGCGGGGATGACCCCGAGCTCTAGCTGGCGGGCGAAGATCTCTTCCCGCATCTTGTCCCACCCCTGATCGAACTGGCCTTTGAACTTTTCGATCCACTCCGGTCCAACGTGGTGCGGGGCGTGCACCGCGGCCGGGGCGAAGTAGCAGAAGAACGGTCGATCCGGTGCCGACACCCGCTGCCGTTCGATCCACTCGATGGCCTTGTCTGCCAGGTCTTCGGTGAGGTGATATGGCGGCGCGTCCACCGGTCGGTTGAGGTGGGGTTCGACCGGGGTGGTCTGGTCGTAGGCCGCCGGTTCCCAGTGCGATGCTTCGGCGCCGATGATGCCGTAGAACCGGTCAAAGCCCATGCCGGTTGGCCACCGGTCAAACGGTCCGGCCGGGTTCTGTTCCCACGATGGGGTGAGGTGCCACTTGCCGAAGCAGCCGGTCGAGTAGCCGTGCTGGCGGAGAATTTCAGCCACCGTTGCCGACTCCCGGGGGATGGCCGAGTCATAGCCGGGGAAGCTGTTTGAGATTTCGGTGATTCCGCCCATGTGCACCGCGTGGTGGTTTCGCCCGGTGAGCAGGGCCGCCCTGGTCGGCGAACACAGCGCGGTGGTGTGGAACTGGTTGTACCGCAGACCGCCGGCCGCGACCCGGTCGACGGTTGGCATTGGCACCGGGCCGCCGAAGGTTGATGGGGTTCCGAAGCCCACGTCGTCGAGCATGATCAGCACCACGTTTGGTGCATTCTCTGGAGCCGGTGGGGTTTGCAGCGGCACGGCCTGAGAATCGGGGATGTAGGTGCCGATGGTCCCGGGGAAGGGCGGGGTCGGCCGAGGAATGCTGCTGTTTGGGTGCTCGCTGCTCATATGATCGCTCCGTCTGCAGCGGGGCGGAACGAGCTGTGATCGAAACAGCTCAGGGCGGCCACGATGCGGCCCTGATGGCCGGTCACGGTCACGTCGCCCGCCGCCAGCGCCTCGGAAAGAGTGGCCTTTGTCGACAGGATGGTGGCCCAGGTCTCAAGGCTGAGCGAGATGGCCAATTCGGCGTCGGCTCCGTCGGTGGGGACGGCGACACCTCGCCGCACGTGCAGCCCGGTGGTGGCCCCGGCGTCGTCGCTGAACTCGAACCGGATGTGTTCGTCGACACCCTCGGCTCGGTGGGGATCGAGCAACACCCGCAGCGTGTGCACGAATAGCTCGGGTGGGTTGGCCAACACGTCGCCTCGACCGAAGCGATGGACCCGGAACCGACTCAGGTCCAGCGTTCCCTCCAGCTCCAGTGCCCTTGTCAGGGCCTGGTTCCTAAGGTTGGCCGAGGTCGTGCGCTGGGCAACCGTGCGAAGGATCGAGGCCAGCAGTGCCCGATCCTCGGGGGTGCCACCGTCGACCCGACCGGTGCTGTCGTGCTCGCAGCGGACCAGCCAGGTCGCCAGTTCGAGGGCCCACCGAACGTCTTCAGCCTGCAGGGCGGCCTTGGCTTGGGCCCGTACCTCGTCGGCCCCGCCGAAGCCCTCGATAAGCCGCCGGGCCTTGTCGGCAGGAGGCATGGCCAGCATGGTGGCTTCGTGCCCGTCGAACCAGCCTCGGAGGCCGGAGTGGATCTGCCGGACGTGGTGCTCGACGATGCCGTAGAACTGGCCGGTGCGAAACGAGTGGTTGTATGCCTCCGGTAGCTGCACGAAGTGGATCAGTTCGTCGAGGGTCAAGCCCCGGTTGATCCCTCGAACCGTCTGGTCCCACATGAACTGGATCGAATCTCGGTAGCTGGTCATCTCCTCCCGGATCGCATCGGCACCGGACATCGGCGGACCGTGGGCACAGAGCTGGTGCTCCGCACCGAGGGAGATCATGTGATCGAGCCCGGTCAGCAGGAGCCGGGGGTCGCGGTACTCCTCGCCCCGAATGGCGAACACGTTGAACAGTGTTGGCCAGAACAGATTGTTGACGCAGACCGACAGCTCGGGGAACCAGATGGTGATCGAGTCGTCGGCGTCGGATGGGGCCATGGCGAACTCGACCTGCAACCCGGCGATGGTGGCCCACATGGTGGGGCCGTTTGGGCCGTCGACCATCTGGGATTCGCCGATGGTGTTGGTCGGGGCCACAAAGCCGGGGGTGTATGGGGCGTGGGCCTTTCGCCGGAACTCCATGCCGAGGCCGATGTTAATCAGCGCGTCCGGGCCCTCGTCTGGCAGCAGCATGCCGAACTGGTGAATCAGGCCCCGACCGGCCGCGGCGCTGACCTCCGAGCCCATGCGGCGACGGTTCTCGACAATGCCCTCGTGGCCCCAGATCGGGATATCGGCGTCTGGGTTGCGGTCAAGCGCAGCCTGAGTCCCCGAGACATAGTGAAAGTGGGTGTAGATGACGGCCACAACCGGGGCGTCGGTAACCGCCGCCACCTCGTCAAGGGCCTCGGCCATCTCCTCATTCGATTCGCCGGTGTCGATGGCGATGAGCCCCTCCGGCCCCTCGATGAAGGTCTGGTTGGACAGGCCGTTGCCGACCAGGCACCAGACACCGGGGCGAACCTCCCACAGTTTGCGTTCCAACCGCTCGCTGTGGGCCAGGTGATCTTTATGGGCAACCTCGCCTCGTGGTCCAACCACCGTGGCCGAATCGTCGGCGACAAACGAAGCGATGGGAGACGGCAAGATCGGAATAGCTGAGTTCGACATGGCCAACATCATGGCCCAAGCAAAACCGACTCACCAGATCTCAGGACTCGACCCAGCGAGAAAGGGCCAGCTCGTGACGTCTGACCGACCAAGTCAGTCAGACGTCACGAGCCTGCTAGCGCTATGGAGGGGGCAGAACCGTGGTGATCTCGAACCGGTATGGGCCGGTCTGAGCGCCGCGGCCGTCAAAGACCAGGGTGTATTCGCCGGTTTCGGGCAGGGTGATTTCGATGTCGTTTGTGCATCCGAAAATATTGGCGTCGAACATTTCGGTGCCAATTTCCGACGTGAGCCTCCAAGCGAAACCACCACAACCGCTTCCGGTATCGAGCAGGTCAAACAGCAACTCGTCACCGGCGGTGGCGTTGAAGGTGTAGGTGTCGGTTTCGCCGCGGACGGTGATGTCACCATCGACTACCTCATCGACATTGATAGCGGTCGGGATGTCGACGGGAACGCTGACGATCTCGAATCGGTACGGCCCGGTCTGTTCGCCGCGCCCGTCGTAGACGAGGGTGTATTCGCCGGTTTCGGGCAGGGTGAGTTCGATGTCGTTTCCGCAGCCGAAAATGTTGGCTTCGAACACTTCGGTACCAATTTCCGATGTGAGTTTCCAGGCGTAACCGCCGCAGTTGGTGGCAGCGGGGTCGATGGTGTCGAAGTACAACATGTCACCGCTGGTCCCATTGAAGGTGTAGGTGTCGGTTTCGCCGCGGACGGTGATGTCACCATCGACTACCTCATCGACATTGATAGCGGTCGGGATGTCGACGGGAACGGTCACGATCTCGAACTGGTAGTCACCGGTCTGGTCATCTCGGCCGTCGTACACCAGGGTGTATTCACCGGTTTCGGTCAAGGTCAGCTCGATGTCATTGGCACAACCGAAGATGTTGGCGTCGAACACCACATTGTCGGTCGGCGAGATGAGCGTCCAAGCCCAGCCGGCGCAGCCGGCGCCCGGGTCGAGAACGTCGAAGTAGAGCTGGAGTCCGGCCGATGCCGCGAACGAGTAGCTGTCTTTGTCGCCGGACGGATCGATCTCGCCGCTGATCACTGTGTCGAGGCCGATGGTGATCGAACCGACCCCGATGGTGAGGGTTGCGGTGTCGGTCAACAGGCCCGGATCGGTCACGGTAACCGTCACCATGATGTCATCGCCGCTTTCCACGCTGGCGATATCGACCACGGTGAGTTCACCCGAGATGGGGTCGATGGCGACCTGCGATGAGTCACCGAGAGCGAAGGTCACGCTGTCAAAATCCGGGTCGGAAGCGGCGACGGTGCCTATCACCGTTCCGGCCGCTGAGTCCTCGGGCACATTGAAGCCCTGGGCGTTGACCACCGGTGGCCGGTTGACGTTGGTCACCGTCACCGTGATGGTGGCGCTGTCCTGGAGACCGGATGGGTCCTCCGCTGTTACCGTCAACGTGATCGGCGAGCCGCCAACCAGGTTGGCTCCGGCAGCGACGCTCAAGGCGCCGGAGTTGGCCTCGATGGCGATGTCGGATTCGTCGTCAAGCGAGAAGACCAGCGAATCGTTCTCCGGGTCGGAAGCGGTGATCACCCCTACCGGTTCACCGTCTGCGGCATCCTCGGCGATGGTGAAGAACTGAGGACCGACGGTCGGGGCCTCGTTGAGGTTGAGCACGGTGACGGTCAGAAGCTCTACGGCTTCCAGACCGCCCGAGTCGGTCAGAGTCACCTCGACCTCGTATTCGTTGTCTCCGTCGTTGTCATCTGGATTCTCGAAGTCAGGCTCGCCCTCGAATGACAGCGCTCCGGTGTCCTCGTCGATAATAAAGAACGAGCCGTCGGCCCCGCCGGTGATGGTGAACACTAAGCCGTCGCCCTCTTCATCGTTGTCGTCATCGCCGTTTAGGTCGTCGACAAACGACGAGCCCTCATCAACCTCCAACGATCCGGAGTTGAGGGTTGGCGCCTGGTTGGAGGCGTCGATCAGGCCGGCATCGACCGAGGTGTTGTCCTCGTCGTCGACCACCGTGATCGTACCGGTCCGGCCGTTTGCCACCGCGGCGTCGCTGTCGATGGTGGGATTGGGATCGGCGAACGGCACGGTGAACGCCGTGTCCGCCGGTGCCACGAACTCAACGATGTAGTCCCCGGGGTCTACGGTGAAGCCGTAAAGACCGCCGGCAACGGTGGTGTCGGTTTCGATAACCGCATCCTCAACCGGGTCGATGAGGTTGACCGTCACCCCGACACGGCCAGTCTCGCCGTCATCCTGGAGGCCGTTCTCGTCGATATCGTTCCACACCCGATCCCCGATGGTGGCTTGCTCCACCAGGTCGTTGATGGTCACGGTGAAGGTTTCCTCGTCGAAGTTGCCCTCGGAGTCGGTCACCCTGACGGTGAACGTATAGGTGTTGTCCGTTCCACCGTCGATCGGGCTTTCATGATCGGGGGCGGTATTGAAGCTGACCACCCCGGTGTCGGCATCGATGCTCAGCAGGCCGTTGTCGTCGGCCGCGTTGGTGTCAAGGCTGTACACCAACGTGGTATTGGCTTCGCTGTCAACGTCGTCGGTGGCGTTGATATCTACGACAACCAGCTGGTTTTCATCGGCGTTCAGTGGCCCGGTTGTGGTGATGACCGGGTCTTCTTCGACGTCGGTGATGTTGATGGTGAAGATCTCTTCATCGAAGAGACCGCCGGAGTCGGTGACTCTAACCATCACCGTGTAGGTGTTGTCGCCACCGCTGTCGATCGGGTTCTCAAAGTCCGGTGCGGTTTTGAAGGTGACCACGCCGGTGGTGGCGTCGATATCGAGGAGCGCCCCGTCTTCGGCGCCGGCGCCGATGCTGTAGGTAAGGGTTCCGCCGGCTTCGCTGTCGTTGTCGTCGGTTGCTTCAACATCAACCGCGTTTAGCTGACGCTCCGCCACGCTGCTGTCACCGGCGTTGGTGATTTCCGGGGCGGTATTGACCGGAGGGAGGGTGAAGCCGGCGTCGAGGTCGTTGTTGACCTCGTCGTCGGCCAGGGTGACGGTCAGCGGAGGGAACGTCTGGTTGAAGTCGCTGTCACCGGTGTCGTCATCACCCTCGTTAGGCGAGGTAAGGGCACCCCCAGGGGGCACGTTGCCACAGGGGCAGAGGACGTATTCGCCGGGATCGACGGTGAAGCTGTAGAAGCCATTGCTGTCGGTCACGTCCTGAACTTGTTCGCTGGTGGTGGTATTCGTGAGGAACACCGTGACGCCCTGCACGCCGGGTTCGCCGTCGTCCTGGATGCCGTTTTCGTTGATGTCGTGCCACACGAAGTCACCGATGGTGGCCTGTTCTACTTCGTTCGTCACGTTTATCACGATGTCGGCGAACCCGCTGAGGTTACCGCTGTCCGTGGCAGTGACCCGGATGTCGTAGGTGTTCTGCTCACCTTCGTCTGCCGGGTTCTCATAGTCCGGAGCATCCTTGAACGAGACAACACCGGTGGCGGAGTCGATGTCGAACAAGAAGCCGTCATCACCGCCGATGGTGTAGGTCACGTCCGGATCATCCGATGAGTTGATGTCGACACTGCCGAGTTGGTTTTCCGCCACATCAAACGGTCCGGGTGTCGTGATGACCGGTGGCTCGTCAACCTCGGTCACGGTGATGGCGACGTCGGCGGTGTCGGTGAAGCCGTTCGAATCCGTGACCCGAACGGTGGGCCGATAGATGTTGTCGCCGTCGTCGTCCTGTGGGTTATCGAAGTCCGGTGGATCGTTGAAGGTGAGGCCACCGGTGGTTGCGTCGATGGAGAACAGGTCGTTGTCCGGACTGTCCGGGGCGAGGCTGTAGGTCAGTCCGTCGCCCTCAGAATCCACGTCGTCGGTGGCATCGATATCGGTGGCCAAGGTCTGACCCTCCGGCACCGATGCAGTTATCGTGGTCTCGTCGATGACCGGTGCTTCGTTGGTCCGGTACCAGGCGCTGTCGGTAAAGGTGGCTCGCAGGAGCGGATCCAGCTCGGGGAAATCCCCCGGCGCGGTTACCAGTTGCAGGGTTACCGTTACTTCGAGTTCAGCGCCGTCCGGCGCATCGGCAGCCGTAACTGGGAGAACGCAAAGGGCCTCCTCGTCGACTACCTCCGGCAACTCTTCGCAGAACTCAACAACACTGCCAGACACGTTCTCGCCATTGACCGAGGCATCAATCCAGAAAACCGGGAAGTCCTCAATTCGCTCTTGGATGACAAGGATGAGGGGGATCTCCTCTCCTGGCTCGACCAATATGGCGCCCTCGATGGTGTCGGCTTCGTAGTCTCCAATGAGCGCTTCGAACTGGACCGGATCTGGTTCAACGTCGGTCACGGTGAAGGCAAATGTCCTGGTGGTACTCAGACCGCCGGAGTCGGTGACGATGGCTTCGACCTCGTACACACCGTCCCCGTTTGCATCGGTCGGGTTTTCAAAGTCCTGCACCGGTAAAAGGAGAAGGACGACTCCCTCGATGAGGAAGAATGCCGACGCATCGGGCCCACCGAGGGTCAACGTCAGGTCATCCTCGTCATCCTCATCATCCTCGAAGAGCACCTCGGTTGCACTCTCGGGAAAGTACTCCGGAAACTCAAACTCGGTTTCTTCGTTGAGAATTCGAGGAGGGGTGTTTGGTGGTCCACTATCGCCCTGGGCGACATGCAGAGCGTCGATCTGATTGTTGTCGAACCTCGCGTCCTCACCGGCGAAGAAGGTGGAGAACGTACCGGAGGTGTCCGGTCCGGGGCTGCCGGAATAGGCGATGATGTCGTCGCCATCTCCGGTCAGGCCGGGAATGTTGAAGTTGCCGAGGTTGGCCAGGTAGAAGACATTGCTGTCCGGGTCGATGGAAGCGCCGGAAATGTCCTCGGCTTGGAAGTCCACATCGGATCCGTCGAACAGAATGGACGGGTTACCGGAGGTCGCCGAGCCGGTGCCGGTGAGCCCGAGGGCGATCAGGTCCTCGTCGAGACCGGCGACCCCGCCACCGACGTTGAATGCGCCGAACGTGGAGATGGCAACGTCGCCTTCGCCGTATTCGGTGACCGAGTCGATGTCCTCACCGCCTGCGGTCAGCGCCAAATCCGAGCCGTCGACAAAGAGGCTGAACGTGCCGGCGGTCGTCTCACCGGTTGAAGTTGGAGTGAACAACAAGATGTCTGAATCATCGGTCGGCCCGACGCCGGGTATGGTCCGAGGCGCGGTCAGCGACATGAGGATCGAACCGTCGGCCCGAAGGGCGAAACCGTCGATGTCGGCGGTGCCGAGACCGAGATCCGAACCGTCGATGAACAGGGCCCAGGTATCAACGCCGCTGTCATAGACCAGGACGTCCTCGTCCTCGAAGGTGATGCCGTCAACGGTGCCGCTGCCCGCGGTCGACAGGTAGATCAGGTCGCCACCCATAACGACCGGGCGGGGGCCGACGTAGATGGTGACCGTGGCATCGGAGAAACCACCCTCGTTCTCAAGGCGGTAATCGAAGGTAAACGGCCCGGCAAAATCGGATGGGGGGATAAATTCCAGCTCCCCATCGGGGTCCAACTCGATGTAGCCATCGCCGGAGAAGCCCAGGTCGTTGTTGGTCGGGTAGTCGGTCACCGATCCGCCGATGTCGCCGCCACCGTAGGAAACGATGGTCGCGTCCGGACTGCCAAGCTCGTCGTTGGCCAACAGGCCGGGGGCAGCCAAGTCGAGTTGGGTGAATATGTCGGTGTGGTAGTCATCGCCGGGGACGCTGCTGGATGCCGGTCCGTCGTCAACCGCGGTGGGAGGTCCTGATACCAAGATCGGGGAGGTGGCGCTGTTGTCTGCGAGGTTGGGGTCGGCGGTGCTTGAGGTGACCTCAAAGGTGTTCTCGACCGTCCCGAGGGTGCCCTGGTCGACGGTGGTCACGATGGTGAATGAGGTTGAGTCGTTCGGTGCCAGATCTCCAAGCGAGCAGGGCAAGCCGTTGGGATCTAGGGCACAGCCGGAGGTGGAGACAAAGGTCAGCCCGGCCGGGAGTGTGTTGGTCGCCACCACGTTAACCGCGGTATCCGGACCGTCGTTCAACACATCGATCGTGTAGGTCACGGTGTCGCCTGCGACGGCGCCGTTCCTGTCCGAGGACGAGGTCAAGATGAGGTCGGCCGAACCGGGGGGAGGAGGTGTTCCCGGCTCGATGAACAGTCCATCGATCTGCTCGCCGCCGAAACGGTTCGCATCGCCGTCCCAGAACAGGGCGAAGGTGCCAGACGACGGGTCGCCGGTGGTTCCGGTGAAGACAACAATGTCATCGCCGTCGCCGGTCAGGCCGCCGATGTTGTAGCCATTAAGCGCCGACCCGAAGATTTCGTTTGTCCCAGGATCAACCCAGGCTGAAACCAGATCACCGGTGAAGCCAACATCTGAGGAGTCGAGTAGTGGGGCAAAGGTCCCGGTTGTCGGGTCGCCAAAAGTTCCAGCCAGTTCAACGAGGTCCTCATCGGTGACTCGCAGGGTTCCACCACCGGTTGCGGGGATCGAGCCGGTACCGAGCGTGCTGATCGCATAGCCCTCATCGATGCCGGCAAGCGCATCGATGTCTTCGCCGCCGGACGTAAGGCCGACGTCCGAACCGTCCACCCGCAACTCATGAGAGTTCTGCGCTTCGTCCCAGCGCACAACGTCTGAGTCATCAACCGAACCGATCCCCGGCACCGTGACAAGACCGGTGAAGCTCATGTCGATGATGGTTGTTCCTGGAGTGGCGTCCAGGATGTGGAAGCCGTCGATGTTTGCCGAACCGAGCCCGCTAGCCGAGCCATCAAAGAACATGGCCCAGCTGTCATCGTTCGAGTCGTAGACCAAGATGTCTCCGCCGGTGAACGGGATGCCGTCCACGTTGCCGGAGGACGAAGAAGACACAAAGATCCTCGCCCCCGGCAAGTCGACCGCTCCTACCGGTGAAACCTGCACCCCAACCAGGGTGGACAGGAATAGTAGAAACCCTGCGAATAGTCCTAGAGCCTTACGCGAAAAATGCACGACGAATCAATTCCCTCCATTGACTGACGTCACCACTTCAGCCGGAGAAAGTAATCTTTTGCAAAGCGATGGGCACAGTTACCTACGCGTCTGAATGGCGCGACGGTGGCAAACAAGCGCGGCCCTTACCCTCGGCGGGCGACCCTGGGGTCTCTGTGACGCCGCTGTCCGAGCTGGTCCCGGGGCCCGGGTTGGGGTCGGATTTGAATTCAGATTTGGAGTCGGCCTCAGCCGATCGCCCGACCGCACCCAACATACGACCAAGCTCCCCGATCGTGCGGGGCGGCTGCGAATCTTCGGTGGAGTACTCGGCCATGACCAGACCTCAGCGGACCCAGATCGTGGCCGACTGGTCCGTGCGTAGTCGAACGTGGCTCGGTTCAAGCGCCTGGGGAAGCGCGAAGATCTCCCAGATGAACCCGCACCCGCCGGCCGGAATGGAAGGCTGCGGCGGGTGGGCCGGATCGAGAGCGATTTCCCGACCGGAGGGGTTGAACACATACCAGCCGTCGACCGCCAGCTGCAGCCCGTCCCAGATCCGGTCGTCGCCAGCGGGCGGGCAGTATTGTGCCTCGGCCACCCACCAGTCGGTCCCGGGCGGGGGCGGTGTCTGCGACGTCGCGGCAGGAACTTCGACTAGGTCGAGCACGGTCCAGTACGAGCCGCCAGAAGCCTCGGCCTCGTCGCCGAATCGGGCCAGGGTCAGATCGTCGGCCACCGGCTCGATGGAGTCGGGAGTGATCGCCGAGCCCAGCGGCCAGATCTCCTGCTTGTCGTCCCAGACATCGGCCCAGATTACGGCGGCCGGCTCGGCCCGCGGATCGATCGGCACCCCGAGCCAACCTTCTCCGCAGCTCCCCTCGGCCGGATGCTGGTATGGCGCCTCCAGCCAGTCGAGGATCAGGGTTGTGTAGCCGGCGTTCAGCAACTCGCCGTCGGCATCGAGCAGGCCCCAGCCGTAGGCCCTGGTGAAATCGCTGTGCGGTACACACGACATCACGTTCAGGAACACCAGCCGCTCCTCGGTTTCGAATCGTGAGATGCGCAGGTCCGATCGGGTCTCGTCGAAGTGCGATTGGAACGGCCACTCGGTCCACCCTCGGAAGTCGGGGCTGGCAACCGTCTCGCCATCGGGGAGCTTGGCCCAGGGCGGTGCCTCGTTCGTCTGCTCGGTTGACATGGCTTGTTCTGGTGAGGCCAATTCGTCGACACCGCATCCGACCAGTAGAGCCAGGACGGTGAACCACAAAGCCACGATTCGTTTCCTCACTGGCCCTCCCCAACACTGGGCTCAGGCTCAGGCTCAGGC
>JBOEHD010000279.1:0-2865 GCA_050633745.1 Acidimicrobiales bacterium | reverse complement strand
GTCCATGCGACCCCGCAGGTAGGGGTCGCACGAGAGGTAGATGTTGCGGACCAGCACCTGGCCCGGTTCCGGCGCAGCGACCGGTTGGGTGTCGACCTCGAAGCACGACCCGTCCACGGCGCCGTTGGGACGTTTGACGAAGAGAATCCGAGTGTTCGAGGCCATGACCGAGCCTCCCACGAGACCTGGACCACCCGTCAAGGCAGCCGGCCCGTCAACGACGCCTAGCTGTAGATCCTAGTGAGGTTGTTCAGTCGTCGTCTTCGTGGTGAAGGCGGCTGATGGGTGTCTTGTGGCCGAGGGCGCTGTGTAGTCGTTGGTTGTTGTAGCGCCAGACCCATGGACCGAGTGCTTGGTGGCGTTGGTCCGAGGTTTGGTAGACGTGAGCGTATGCCCATTCTTTGAGCATGGTCTGGATGAATCGTTCCGCTTTGCCGTTTGTGCGGGGCCGGTAGGGCCGTGTCCGTAGATGTTTGATCTCGCCCTCAGCGCAGTACTGGGCCCAGGCCTTGGATTTGTAGCCGGGCCCGTTGTCAGTCATGACCCGCTCGACAGTGATCCCTCGTTCGGCGAACCAAGCGACAGCCCGTTCAAGGAACCCGACACAAGTCACCGCTTTCTCATCGGGGAGGACTTCGACATACGCGGCTCGGCTGGTGTCATCAACACAAACGTGGACCGCTTCCCAGCCGACGTTGCGGTTGTGGTTGCCTGGCCCTCGACCAGTGGCTCGGTGGCCGGGTTTGTTGAACCGCCCGAGTTTCTTGACGTCGATGTGGATGAGTTCGCCCGGGTGTCGGCGGCAATACCGGTTCGGGGGTTCTGGTGGTTCGAGTCGGGAAAGGTGGTTGAGACCGATCCGTGCCAGCACCGCGGTGACGGTTGAGAGCGGTATCGAGAGTTTCACCGCGATCTCGGGTCCGGTCATGCGGTGCCGGCGGAGTGTCTCGATGACTGCTTCTGTAGCGGGTGGTGTCCGGTTTGGTGAACGGTGTGGCCGTGATGACCGGTCAGTGAACGGTTCACCGTTGTCGTATCGGGTCAACCATTTGTAGGCGGTCCGTTCCGAACAACCTGCAGCGGCCGCGGCGTCAGCGATCGTCCACTGCTGGTCTCGGACACGCCGACACAACAGCTCGCGCTGGAACGGACAAAGACGGGCATTACCGTGAAGATCCACGGGTCTCCTTGAGTTGTGAGTGACTAAGCACCCTCATTCTCAAGGAGACCCAACACCTGAACAACGTCCCTAGGATCTACAGCTAGGCACTACCGGTGCTGGCGCCTCAGGTGCTGGCGGTGCCGATGGTCAGGAACGAGGCGGCGGTCAGCCCGGGGCCTTGTTCTTCGGCGTCGATCGTTCGTCTGGCTTCGACGAGGGCATCGCCGGGAGGCCGGCCCTCGATCATGCGGCGGTGGAGTTCGACCATGAGCGTCGGGACCACGGTCGAGTCGGGAACGACGGTGACGGGAGCCACGATGGTACGTACGCCCACCTGGAGAAGGGCGGAGGCGGTGCCCAGCAGCTCATCGCCATGGCGGACCGAGGAGCGGGCGGCATCGCAGGCCGGCAAGATGACCGTTTCGGGAGCGGACTCCAGGGTCTCGAGGTCGTAGACGGTGAGAGGTCCGTCGTGCAGTTCGAGCGCTGAAAACATGGGGTTGTCGGTCCGGAACACACCATGGGCCGCCACGTGCACGACGTCGGCGGTTTCCATGGCCGCCAATACGGCTGAGACGGTGGCGTCGGCTCCGCTCAACACCTGCGGTTCGTCGTAGAGCTCGCGTAGACGCTCGATTTCGGTCTCGCCACCGGGCAGGTTTGAACCGCAGACCAACAGGGCCTGCTGCCGGCCGGATCGCTGAAAGCCGGGAGTAGAGGCCCACAGGCCTCCGCTGGGGGCGACGGTTACCGGGCGATCGGTCAGCGAGGGCAGCACCGCCCACGCCAAGGACTGCAGCGGACCGGTTGGCACGATCACCAGGGCACCCTCATCCACTGCAGGCAGATGGCCGAGCAGCTTCTGATCGAGGGACTGAGCCGTGGCTTCCAAGGCTCGGGTTGTGGCCGAGGTCATGGCGTCGTTGGTTGCTCCGAAGGCCAGCCGTCCCAGCGCCGACACGAGCTTTCGTACCTCAGCCGCCACATCTTCGAGCGGTCCGATGGTCTGTACCGACGTCTCCTCGCCGACGACGGTCACCGCATGGAGGATGTGTTCGATGGTGAAGAACTCGACCAACGTGTTGCCGGCCAATCGGGTCCGCAGCGCGTTGACGTCGGCCAGCTGATTCGAGGCGTTGTTGCTCGCCTCCACCTCGCGGCTCAGTGTTCGGATCTCATGTTCGAGTGAGGCAACCCGATCGTCATCGTCACTGTCGAAGGGATCGGCGCTTCCCTCGATGGCGGCTGCATGGGCTTGGCGTAGCTCGACCATCGCTTTGGCCAAACGACTGTCGGGGTCGGGCTTGGCCGGAGCGAGCTGGAACCCTCCGGCGTGCCAGCGCTCGGCCCAGGCCAGCACCTCGTCGGGGTCATTGTCCTCGGTGGCGAGCCTCAGGCCGAGCTCGGCCAGTTCGGCGCCGTTGATCGAAGCGTGGGCCCGCAACTCGGTAGACCCCAGGGTCGAGCGGTGGTCCTCGACGATCTCCATCCCCGTCGACAGTGACCGGCGTGCGCCTGCTCGGTCGCCATCGGCCAACTGCAGGGTGGCCGCAGCCAGCCACGCGCTGGCTCGAAGGGCCGACGACCCCGAGTGGCGGGTCTCTGCGGCCTGGGCAAGCTGAACCCGAGCTTCGTCGAGGTGGCCGAGTGTCAGCGCCGCTCTACCGGCGAAGGTCCTGACTTCGAGCGAGTCCCGGACCCAA
>JBOEHD010000278.1:7108-7248 GCA_050633745.1 Acidimicrobiales bacterium | reverse complement strand
GCCAGGAGGACATGACCAAGCTATTCGCCCGCACCGCCGAGGAGCGGGGACTCTCCTATGAGACCTACCCCGGCCTCTGGCCAGAGGTGGCGCCGCAGGTCCCGGTTGCCGATGTGGTCGTCAGCCACAACGTGCTCTAC
>JBOEHD010000278.1:0-7092 GCA_050633745.1 Acidimicrobiales bacterium | reverse complement strand
TGTTGCGTTCGCTCTAGCGGCACACGAACACGCCCGCCGTCGAGTGATCATTGAGATCACCGAGTTCCATCCCCAAACGGTGCGTAAGCCGCTCTGGAAACACTTCTGGGATCTCGACCGGCCGGTTGGGCCGACCGCCCAGGTCGCGGTCGACGCCTTAGTGGCGGCCGGGCTGCCGGTCCACAGCGAACCAACCGTTGCTACGCCCCGGAACGACCGGCGGGCAGCAACCGTCGATGCAGCGTTCTGGTGTCGTCAGCTGTGCCTACCGCAAGATCGAGTCGATGAGGTCGCAGAGCTGGTCGCAACGCTTGAGTTCCCGAAAGAGCGAGTCACCATCTGGTGGGACCGCCAAGACACCTAGTGGTGTGTCGACACACCACTAGGTCAGCAGTTTGGCCAGCGACTCGATCGCTGTCACCGCTGGGCTGGCAGCGTCGACATCGACCGGCGACAGACCCGCTCGATCGGCCTTTTCGATCACCGAGTCGACGGGAACCAGCAACATCTCGCGATCGGGAAAAGCATCTCGAATGCGGCGTTCATCTTCGGTGTCGGCCACCTTGTTGGCGGCGATGATGATTCGACCCTGACCACGTTCGTCAGCGACGGAGACCGCCCTGGTGGCAACATCCATCGAGCGAGGAGTCGGCTCGACCACAACAACGGTTACATCGACCGACTTGTCCTCAAGCCGGGTCAACGTGCCGATGCCAGCTTCGAGATCGGCAACGATCACAACACCATCAGATGGTACGGAGCTGAGCAACTGCTCAGCGGATAGACCACATCAAGGTCAACCCGGTTCGGGATTCTCGATGCGATTGATCACCGTAAGCCGGACACCGTCCGGACCGTCTGCGCCGTAGCTGTCGAGAATTTCGTCCCACGACTCGGCGTGATCCTTTGTGCCTTCGTCGACCATGTCCCGCAGCGTCAATAGGCGCTCGGTTTCGGTGTCACCGACACCGAGGGACAAGCCGAGGTTCGGGTTGGTGTCGCAATCGAGAGCGATCACCCGGTGCCCGCTCCGACCGAGGGTCCGCGCTAGCACACCACTCGTGGTCGTCTTTCCAGACCCACCCTTGCCAACGACTGCGATCTTCATCGCTGGCCATAGTAGGTCGACTGCACCGATTCGACCAGCGCCTTGACCGAATCAACAAACGGCCCGTCACCGCAGTCGAGCGGAGCGGTTGCCGACCGGTCCGCGGTCAGCACCGTCGGGTCGGCCGGAACCGAGCCGATCACCGGCAGCCCGACCTGCTCGGCGATGAGACTCACGTCGGCCGGACCGGAGACCTTGTTGGCGACAACGGCGATATTTGGTGGCGCCCAGTCGGCCTTGGCCAGATTTCTAAGCCGCCGCCCGACCTGAATCGACTTGATCGTCGGCTCCACAACGATGAGCACGGTGTCTGCGTACTTCGCCCAGCCAAACATCGCCTGTCTGGTGCCGCCGGGAAGATCACCGACAAGATTCCAGGCATCGGGATCCAGCTCCCTGACCACTTGGCTCCAGGCGAACTGAGCCCGCTGCAGCGTCGAGATATGGCCCCACATGTTTCCGAACTGGAGGTACCGCACCCCATCAGGGCACACAGTGGCATAGTCATCGATGAAGTTGGCGGCGTCCAGGCCAGGTCGCAGTACCCAGCGAGGACCATCGGCCGGCCCTTCGACCACCGCATCATCCGGCGTTGGATCGTCCTCGACGGGGATACCCAGGGCGTACGGCATGCCGGGAAGCGGATCCGAGTCGAGGGCCAACACCGGCTTACCGGCTCGGGCCAGCAGCCTGGCGAACGTGCCGGCGATCGACGACTTACCGGAACCGCCCTTACCGGTAAAAGCCACCTTCACTATGTGTTTCTGCGCATCCATTCTGCGGCTCTGGGCAGGGGACATTCAGGCTCAGCCGCCCATGAAGATGAGTTCGGAGTCGCCGTCGGCGACCTCGGTCAAGATGTCCGACAGCAATCGGAACTCTCCACCGATGGTTGCCGCATCTTCGCTTGATACCCCACGGGCATCGCTGGAGAACGGTCAAAGGCTTACGAGGAACGGACCGTCCACCCCTTCGGCGATCTTGGTACGAACTTCGTTCCCCTGTTCGCCCTCTGGCAGGTTGGCCTGGTCGACAACGTCTACCGCGGCGCCGGCCAGGCGAACCTCGGCCTCCAGCCCGGCCTTCCCGGCCACGTTTGCGAAGTGGTAGACCCGGGAGAACGCGCCGGGGTCGACCCTCGGGTCAGCCGAGGTGAAGAAGATCAGCTTTCGTCTAGTCATTGAACCGTTTGTCTCCTGTGTCGTTGTTGTTCTAGGTGATCTCGTGTCCTAGGTGCCTGCATTTCGAAGAGCGTGCTCACACTAGCGCCCGGTGTTCGGCTGGTGCCGAGCTGCCTTGAGCAGCGCCCGCGTCTCTTGGTGTTTCGCGTCAGCGAGCAGTTCTTCGGTCGCTCCGTCTTCCACCACGGAACCGTTAGCCAACACAATAATCCGATCGGCCACGTGGCGAGCCAGAGCCAGATCATGGGTGATGAACACCAGCGCTGCACCCCGTAGGTCTTGCAGTTCTAAGAGGAGGTCGGCGATGGTCGCTCGTAGGGAAGCGTCCAACATGCTGGACGGTTCATCGGCCAAGATCAGTTCTGGGGCCGCCACCAGCGCTCGGGCAATCGCCACCCGCTGCCTCTGGCCGCCGCTGAGCGATGCCGCCCGCCGATCCAGGAAATGCTCGGGCGGAGTGAGGCCCACTCGAGCTAGCGCATCGTTTATCTGGTCCCGCTGAATAGCCTTCGAAGCTCCGGCGATGGCCAACGGCTCACCGACGAGTTGTTTTACACCGAGGCCGGGATGTAGCGACTGGTATGGATCCTGGAAAACCAGATGAAGTCGTTGCCGCAGTTTTCGCAGTTCCCTGCGCTTCAATGCCGTCACATCAACACCCAAGGTGGCGACCCGGCCTTCGGTCGGAGCCACAAGGCCGCAAGCCAAGCGAGCGATCGTGCTCTTCCCGGCGCCGCTTCGTCCGACGACCGCCACCCGCTCGCCGGCAGCAATGGTGACGCTGACGTCGTTCAGTGCCGCCACCTGGGTCCGGCCACCGTACCGGACCGAGACCCCGTCGAGATTCAACGCCGCCGGCGCGGCGTCACCAGCGTTGCCCACCCCTGCGTTGTCCACTTCTGTGTCGGCCACTTCTGTGGCGCCCGCCCCTGTGGTGTTCATGGCGTCACACTCGCATCGGCGGTAGCAGCCGCCGTCGGTCGGGTCAGATGACACGCCGCCGCTCGCCCGCGGCCTTCGGCGCGGTCGGCTGGGCCGTCGCCGATAGAGATCAGCGGTGGCTTGGAAGTGGTACAGATCGATTCGACTTGGGGGCAGCGAGGAGCGAACGAGCAGCCCGGGCCGAGGTGACCGGGTGTCGGCGCCTCACCGGGGATAGGTTCGGCCTTTCGGTTGGACCCGTCGAGCGCGGGGAAGGCTTGAGCCAGCATTTCGGTGTAGGGGTGGGTCGGCTCGGCCAGAAGATCCTGGGTAGGCCCCACCTCGACTATCCGACCGGCGTACATGATCGCCAGGTCATCCGAGCGGGCCGCGATCATCGGCAGATCGTGGGAGATGAGCAACACGTCGAGGCCACGTTCGTTGCGTAGCTCATCCAGCAAGTCGAGGATTTCGGTTTGGGTGATGACATCCAAACCGGTGGTCGGCTCGTCGGCGATCAGCAGCTGCGGGTCATTGGTTAGCGCCATAGCGATGATCACCCGCTGACGTTGCCCTCCGCTCAGCTGGTGGGGGAAGGCATCGTGTCGATGATCAGCGATACCGACCCGGGTCAGGACCTCGGCCGCTCGATCCTTGGCCGCGGTCCGCCCGACGGTTAGCTCCGCCGACTCCTGGACCTGGCGAAGCACGGTCATGGTCGGATCGAGCAGGCTCATCGCTGCCTGGGGCACCAGGGCCAGTCGGCGACCTCGGAGCTCTGCCAGGCCAGCCCGTCCCAGCCGACGTAGGTCGATCTCATCAGAATCGGATTGGGCGGCAAGTAGCGCTGACCCGCCCTCGACGCGACCTTCGGACGGCAGCAGGCCGAGCAGGCCGAGGATCAGGCTCGACTTTCCCGACCCGGATTCGCCAACCAGGCCAACCACTCGACCGGTACCGATCGTGAACTCGACCTCATCGACCACCCGATTGCCGTCGTAGCTGACCGAAAAATTCTGAACCTGAAAGGTGGTGCCAGGAGCGAGGGCTGCGACCGGTTCATCGCTGAGCGTGCGGGTGATGCCGGGTCGCCACCCGTGGTTTGTTATCCCGGGATCCACCAACTCCTCGGCCGCCAAACCGACGAAGGCCAGTCCGACGACTAGGAGGGTTAGCGCCATACCGGGGGGCACGATCCACCACAGCCAGGCGTCGGTCAGCACAGCGTTCCCGTTGTTGGCGAAGAACAGTGTTGACCCCCAACTGACCCGGTTGGGGTCACCGAGGCCGAGGAAGGCCACACCCGACTGAACGATCACCGCAACCGCGGCAGCCCGCACGAACTGCGACAGCAGCAACGGCACCAAACGACGCAAGATGTGCACCCGAAGCACCCGGTCTGTTCCGGCTCCCATCACATCGGCGGCCACCACGTGCCCGAAGTGTCGAAGCTTCAAGACCTGAGAACGTAGAAGCCTGGCTGGTCTGGCCCAGAGCACGCCGGTCAACAACACTGCGGTGACCAGGGCCCCGCGTCCGAAGTACGAGGCCAACACCAGAATCAACACCAGAAACGGCACCGCCAGGGTGAGGTCAACGATGCGCATAAGCACCGCGTCGACCCAACCCCCGAACCAGCCGGCCACCAGCGCGACGACGGTGCCGATCATGGTGGCGAATGCGGCGGCGCTGAGTCCGATAGCCAGGGTGGTGCGGGCGCCGTGAAGCAGCTGCGCCCAGAGGTCTCTACCGAGATCGTCTGTGCCGAGAAGGTGTTCACCGGATGGTCGGGCAAACGGTGGTCCGCTGGCTCGGTCTGGAGGATGGACCGCTAAAACATCGGCAAGCACTGCCGCCCCGAGCAGCGTCAGAAGCATCACAAAGCCGACGATGGCCAGCGCCCGGGTTCCCGGTCGAAGGGATCGCCAGCGCGTCACGATCTCACTCGGCCGCTCACTGTCGCCCGGCCGCCCGCAGGCGCTGGTCGAACAGCGGATAGAGCAGGTCGTTGACCAGGTTGACGAAGATGGCCACGAGGGCGAAAAGCAGGAAGACACCCTGCAGCAGGGGATAGTCCCGAGTCCTGACCGCGTCGAAACCGAGGGATCCGAGTCCCGGGTAGGAGAAGACCGTTTCGACGACTGTGGCCGCACCGATGAGAGTGGAGAACCCAAGCAGGCTGGCGGTCGATACTGGTAGCAGTGCGTTGCGGCGAGCGTGGCGGCGGACTGCGGACTCTGACAGACCCTTGGCCCGAGCCATGAACACGTAGTCCTCGCCGGTTTCGGAGATCATCGCCGAGCGAGCAACAACAAAGACAGACCCGAGCCCCACCAGTGTCAGCGTGATGCCGGGCAGAACTAGTCGACGGGCGATGTCGGCGACCCGGGCAAGCCCGTCGGGGTTAGACGAACTCACCGCGCCATAAACGGGGAACCACCCCAGCTTGACCGAAAACACGAGCAGCAACATGAGGCCGACGAAGAACGCTGGAAGCGCGTCGACGCCGAGAACAGCACTCTGAATACCGGCGTCGAGTCGAGAACCTCGACGCCACCCGGCGGCGAAGCCGAGCATGACTCCCAGCCCGCTGGAGAGCACGACCGCGGTTCCCACCAGCAAGATCGACCAGCCAACCCGACCGCCGATCGCCTCGGAGACGGGTCGGCGATCGCGGATCGACGTGCCAAGATCTCCTCGGGACAGGTTGTTGACATAGGCGACAAACTGCTGGCCGGTGGAGCCGTCGAGGTCGAACCGCTCGAGAATCTCTTCCCGTTCCTCTACGGTCACGGTGCCGTCGGCAGGGGGCGCGAGATACTCGATCGGCCCACCGGGAGCTAGCCGGGGGAGCAGGAAGTTGCCGACGATAGCGGCCAGGATCACCAGCGCGTACTGCCCGAGCGTTCGAGCAAACCGGTTCATTCCCTGGCCGCCTTGCCGGATCAGTCCTTCACGGTGTCGGCGGAGTTTCCACCGCGCTGGGTAAGGAAGACAACAATTGCTCCGAGAGCGACAGCTCCCAACGCAAGCGGTAGAACCGGTATGCCACCACCGTCATCGGAGTCGTCGGGCGTGTCAGCTACCGCCTCTTCTTCATCGGTGGCCTCCGGCTCTTCGTCCTCGACCTCATTCCCGACCTCGTCTTCCGGCTCTTCTTCAGTCGGTTCTTCGACTGGTGCCTCTTCGGTCACGTTGGCGTAGCCGGGCAGGAACGAGCGCTTGGTGAACACGCCATGACCGGGATCGGCAATCCAACCGTCGTATGCCGCGGGGCGGTAAGCCCAGCGCCCGTTTGGATAGTAAAGGGTTACCGCCGGTGCCTCGGCGGCGAAGATGTCCTGAGCCTGATTGATGAGGGCCGCTTTCTCGGCCACCGGCTTGGTCAGCCCTTCTTCGAGTAGCCCGTCAAACTCGGCGTTGGCGTAGCCACTGAAGACCACGCCGACCCCGCCGCTGCCGGGTGTGTGGAAGAAGAAGAACAGGTGATCGGGATCGGCGTGGGCGTGGCTCTCGAACACGGCGATGAACATGTCGACGGTGGGAGGACCATCTTCTCCCGGCCGCCGTTGGGCGCCGATGGCCGGCGCGTCCAGCGGTTCGACGGTGATGTCGATGCCAAGCGGCTCCAGCTGTTCGGCAACCAATTCGCCGGACCGGATTTGAGGGGGAGCTGCCGCGTTGACCAGGAGCGTGAAGCTCAGAGCCACACCCTCAGCGTTGACGCGGATGTCGTCATCGCCGACAGGGAATCCCGCTTCGTCCAAGAGCGCAGCGGCGGCCTCCGGGTCGAACTCGTGTCCACCGGTGGGGTGGGCGAACTCCGATTCGGGGTGGGTCCAGGTGTCGTTACCGGGAACGCCGAGGCCGCCCTCGACGATG
>JBOEHD010000277.1:0-7114 GCA_050633745.1 Acidimicrobiales bacterium | reverse complement strand
AGGATGAGGCCTAGGGCCCCGGACGCGACAAACACCTGGGGAGGCCCCAGGTGTTTGCCACGGATTAGGTTTTGTTAGGCCCTTCTGGTTGTGATCCAGGCTCGGCCTTTGGGATTCGGGAGGCTGCGGTTTAGCTCGGCGAGTTCATGATCGTCGAGTTGGTTCGGAACTCTGCCGAAGAGGGGTTCGATTGGAAATGGTGCTGGGCTGTCGTCTGGTGATGGTTCGACGGTGATGGCGATGGTTTCGCCTCGAAGGTCGAGTGGGAATGTCAGTCCGGCCGGTGGGTTGAAGAGGAAGTCTTCACCGGGGAATGGTGGGGTTGGCTGGTCTCCGGAGAATCCGTTGAAACCGTCCGGCCCGGTGGCGGTGGTGAACTTGCCGGTGGTGACCGGTGTTCCGTCGATTACTGCCCAGCCCTCATATTCCCAACCAGGCGGAAGGTCAGGAAGATCGAGTGTCGGTGTTCCTTCGGCTGGGTCGAGGAACCAGACGCCGCTTCGTTCGTCGAGCGGGTCGCCGTTTCCGTTGCTTGGCGTGGCCAGGATGTAGGAACCGGATGCGTCGCTGAAGTCTTGACCGAAGGCTGCGGGGTGTTCGACTTTGAGGGTTGCTCGGCCGTTGCGTTGGAAGTCTCCGGCGAGGATGTGAGTGTCTGCCGGTGCCGGATCATCGCCGACGGCTGGTTCGATGGTCAGAACGAAGGCATCGATTTCGGGGTTGTCTGGGAAGTCGACGGTCTTCGGGATGAAGTTGCCGTTTTCGTCGATGAACCTGCCGCGTGTGTCGACGTTGAACCGGCCGCTGGTTTCCGGCACGCCGTCGATGATGACCCAGCCTTCGTAGACCAGTGACTCAGCGAGGGGTGGCAGACGATCGAACCGAAGATTCAACGTTGTCAGCGTCTCTCTTTCGATCTTGGCGACGCTCTCTTCAACGGCGTCACTGGGGGCTGCGCCTAACGTGGTAAGTGCCAGAGCTGCAGCAAGTGCTGTGCTTGCGAGCTTCTTTTTCATGTTCCTTTTCCTTCGAGTTTTGTCCGCTGTTGCGGTTGTTGCGGGTGAGGGTTTGCTTCTGGATTGGGGTCGGCCCCGGACGTGCCGTTGACCTGCGTGCTAGTTGGTTGTGGTTAGGCGACTGCCGGCTGTGGCGTCGGTTCGAGTTCGGTAACAGCGACCACCGCGAGCACGGCGGCGCCGATTACTCCGTAGAAGACGGCTGCCTCGCCGCTGAAGTTGGCGACTGCAGCGAGACCGACAAACAGCGCGCCAGCAGCGAAGTCGAGGGTCAGGTGTTGGCGAATGGAGATCGCAGAAACGACACCCACGCTGTAGTCGGTGGCCAGGCTGTAGAGGAAGAGCCCGACACCTGCCGCGACCGAGAGCCAGTGGGCGAACTCGGAATCTTGTCTGAAGTTCAAGATGAATGGAATGGCGATCAGTGTGAGCGCCACTGCGTAGTCGAGGATTCCGTGGATTTTCTGGGGGAGGAACCTGATGGTCATTGTTCGTTTTCCTTTTCTGTAGTGTTCGGTGGTTTACCGAACGTTCGGTTTGTTATTAAGAGATGAATATTGCTGTTGATTAGAAGAAAGGCAGATGCGGGTGTCGGCGAGGTGTGGGTTTACTCGACTGCTTGCTGGGAAGTCAGCCGGCGGGGTAGTGAAGCCAGAGCTCGCTCGAAGGAGTCCGTCTCACCGGTGGTCGCCGAGATCACGAGCGCCCCTTCGATGGCGGCAACTGCGTCGACTGCGGCGATGTGGGCTTGGCTTGCCGACAACCCTGCGTCGAGTGCGATGTTCTCCAGCGCATCGGACCATCCAGAGACACATCGTGCTGCCCCCTCGCGGTCTTCGTCTGACGAAACCGATAGGGCGATGATCAGGCAGGAGCTGGCACCCTGTGCGTAGTACTCGCCGATCGCCGTTGCGAGCTCACTCGCACGCTCGGCTGGATCTCCATCGGCATAGGCCACTTTCATGGCTTTGCCGAAACGGTCGGCGGTGTGGTCAACGACGGCATCGACGATCTCGTCCTTGCCGCCCGGGAACCGGTGGTACAGGCTTGCCCGCTTTAAGCCCGAAGCTTCTGAGAGCCGGGTGAGGCTTGCGCCTTCAACGCCGAAGCGGCTGACGACCTCGGTGAGGGCGGTCAGTAGATTCCTGTCGCTGATGGAGGCCGGTCGCATGTCAAGTACTTTACCGTACGTTCGGTAACTCACAACCCGACGCCCTACGAATTTCTCGGATGGCCACTGCGAGTTAGGCGTTGAGTCCCGCCATTCGCTCCGGTTACCGCCCACGGCGTACTGTTTGGCCATGGCGAACGATCATGGTCACCTGCCGAAAGCTGACGTCTCTGCGCTGCCCGATGATTTGGTCGCCAGACGTAAGGTCTGGTTCGAGAAGGCATACGAGGACGACAATCTGTTTCTAACCCTGGCTCGTGAGCCCGAGGTGCTCAAGATGTTCCTCGATTGGACGGCGTTCATTTACACCGACCGATCGACACTCGATCCCGGCATGGTCGAGCTGTGCCGAATTCGGCTGGCCAACCGAAACGACTGCGTGCATTGACGTAGCGTCCGCAGCTCATCGTTGATGAGCACCAGTCTCGACGACAACATGGTGAACCAGGCCGTCGGCAACCTCGACGACGCCGATCTCCCCGCTCCCACCGTCGCCGCCCTGCGGCTAGCTGACGTTCTGACCAGCGACTCGCCGAAAGTCGATAGCGAGTTCTACCAGTCGCTGCGAGAGCACTTCAGCGACGGACAGATTCTGGAACTCGGCTCCGCTCTGGCGGTCGCGTCCGGCTGGCAAACGTTCATCGAAGCGTTTGGCATCCGCCCCGACGGTCAATGGCTGGAAGGCATCCGCAACTAGCCTCGCGGGAATACAGAACCTCGGCCTACCAGTACTCCTCGTAGTGGATGTTGCCGGGGTCGTTGCGGCGGTCGAGTTTGAAGCCCCGCTCGACCAGTAGCTCGACAACGCCGGTGGTTTCCGGGAACTGTTCGACACCGTCGACCTCCTCTGGAAGCCCGATCATCGCCGGGTTGCCGCACAGGAACACGTGGGTGCTTGCCGGGTCGAGCGTTCCGCCTGCGGCCTGGGCCAGGTCGCCGTCGACGATCAAGTCCTGCAGGTATCGCTTTGGTACATCGGACTCGCGGGTCGGCATTGGCAGGTAGTGGTAGTTGGCGAAGCGCCGTTCCAACTCCCGGTTCTGCTCCATGTAGCCGAGGTCGGCCCAGTTCCGCACCGTGACACCGGAGATGATCGGGCCCATGTGCCCCTTGTGGAACAGCTCGGTGATCATCGAGTTGTGGGGGGCTTCGCCGGTGCCGGTCGAGAGGAACACCACCGTGGAATTTGGATCGGTGACCGCGTCTAATGTGTAGCGGCCTGCCACCTTCGGGCCGAGGTAGATCTTGTCGCCCGGGCGCTTCAACGCCAGACGAGGGGTCAGCTCCGGGATGTTGTCCTCGGTTGGTTGAACCAGGACGATGTAGAACTCCAGCTCGTCGCTGAAGACCTGGCGGGCCAGGTAGCCGTGCTCATCGAAGATCGGATGGGAGATCGAATACGACCGGCGAATCAGTTTGGTCCAACGCTGGTCGAGGTTGTTGTCGATCGCGTCGTCGACCCGCTCTTCCCAGAACCCGAGGCCCAGCGAGGCGTACTGCCCCGGTAGGTGGGAGGTGTCGCCGTGATCTGGCTTAACCCGCAGCACCCACAGATCGGAGTGTGTCGGCTCGAAGTGGGTGATCGTGGCGTTGTAGTGCTCGTGGCGCAACTCTTCGATGGCGCCCGAGTGTCGCGCCCGCTGCTCAAGTGGTTCGCGTGGCGGGGCCACTTCCAGATCGGGGAAGCAAGCCGCGGCGACGACGTTGCCGACCTCCCAACCCCGTGCGGTCGGCACGGTCGGGTCTTCGTCCGGCAGTCCGAGGAATATGACCCGACCGGTGGCGATAGCCGCATCGGTGACCCCGCTACGAACCGATTCCGGGCGATAGCGGGTTGTGGCGAATACAACGTGATCGAACTCGAGGTCAGGGGTTCGCCGGTCGGAGAAGTAGGCGATGGGAAAGCCCTTGATCTCGCCGATTTGGTTCGGCATCGAGCGATACAGCACCGTGGCTCGACGTTCGCGTTCAAGCCGTCGCAGCATGTGCTCGCCTGCGGGGGAGAGTCGACCGGGGTCGAGGCCTTCGGCCGCCATGACCACTCGACCGCCACGATGGGCGGCGTTTGCCATGAGCTCGACGGCGTTGTCGGAATAGCCGATGATCATCACATCGGTGTCATCGATGTGTTCCGGCAGGGTGTCGACGTGAACCCGGTCGCTATCGGGGACCGGGATAGGCGGCACCCACTTCGGGTCGCGTTCACGTTGGGCGATCAGGCAGCCGGTTGTGCGGTAGGCCTGACGGTTGGTGGTCACGATCAGATCGTCACCGTCGACGTCGACCGAAACGGCATGCTCGCCATAGCCAATGTCGATCTGGTTTTCCGGGACTAGTTCGGGGAAGGCCACCGTGTTACCTGGCTCGATGACCCTCACCCGCTCGATTCCCGATCGGGCTGATGAGATGGCTACCGAAAGTCCTCCGGCGTTGCCTCCGACGATGACAAGGTCGTACCGGCCCTGTTCCATACCTAAATTCTCTTTCGGTCTCAGCTGCGAGGGCTCGCCAGGTGCAAATCACCGGCTGTAAGCCGAGGTTAGCCTGCGACCTCTCGGAACTTTCCAGCAGCGGGGGTTTCTGCTCTGTCGGCTCGGATCAAACCGGGCTGAATGCCGAACCCGTGCTCGAAGTGATAGCCATCGATCGGGCTCGACTGCCACCAGCCGGCCAGTGACTGGTCTTCGACCATCGCCATCATGGCCTGCACATGATCCGATCGTGCGCGGCCATCATCGGTCACGTCGCCTAGATTTCCTGCCGCGAAAATCGGTTTCTCGCCAAGCTCCCCGACCACCCGGTTGGCCGCTTCTGCCTGGGCGTCGGGCCACATCGTCAGGCCGGCTGGTCCGGGAGCCTGATCTGCGGGGTGGTGATGCCAGCGGCCAGAACCGTCGATCCGTATCGAAGGCCGCAGCTCCACGATGATCCGGTCGAAGGCATCTCGAAGATGATCGACCCTCTTCGATGGCAGGTCGCCGACCACCAGCTGACCTTCAGCGATGGCGCTGACCCAGGGGTGCCACAGCAGCCGCTCAAGACCCGCGGCCAACGGTTTGGCTTTGACATCGTCGGTCTCGGCGTAGATCTGGCGAGCGGTTTGATAGGTGGCAACCGGAGCGGAACCCTGCAACAGACGCCAAGCCTCACCCTCAGCCAACATGGCCGATTGCACCGCGAGCGCCGCCTTGGCCACATCGCGTTGGCCCGGTGGAGCAACCCCAAGCAGGTGACGGCGCAGCGCCCAATGCAGCGGCTCTCGCTGGGGGATCCAGCCGTCGGCTAGGTCGCCGAAGGTCTCGCCAATCCAATCGATGTGGCGGGGCCACAGCAATCCCCGCGCTCGGTCGTCGTTGAAGCCGCCCTCGTCCTCGGCGAACCAGCCCGGCAGCGTGCCATCGACCAGGCAAACCCACACCGACATGCCGAGATCGCGTACGGCGGCAAGCAGATCGCGTCGAAACTCGATGGCCGGGGCGTCGTGGCGGCCCTGTTGCGGTTCCAAATCGGCCCACTCCAGAGTCACCGCTAGCGCCGATATTCCGAGGCCCGCCAGCTGTTCAAGATCTTCAGTCCAGGAGTCGGTAAATCCGGCCAGGCTGGAACCTCGTTGAGAATCGGGAGCGTGACCTCGGGCGATCCAGCGACTCCAATCGGCGGCAGGGGAGCAGCCTTCGATCTCGGTGGCGGTGAGGATGGCACCGTATTCGCGAGCGGTGGGGGACGCGGACTGATCGCCATTGGTGCTCATGGCCTGCACCCTAACCGCCTGAATGGGGCCGGTGACCGGCTTGGTACTAGCCTTGACCCATGGTAGGACAGCGATTCCGGTACTCGCGTTGGGATGGTTCACAGAAGGGTTTTCAGCTTGACGCCTTCGATGTGTTGAGCGAGCTGACCGACGATCTCATGTATCACGGCGACCCGGCGGCAGCGCTGCGTCGATTGATGCAGGAGGGGTTCGAGGACCGCAACGGCGAACGAATCCAGGGCCTGCGAGAGATTCTTGAGCAATTAAAACAGGAGCGCCAACAGCGGCTCGAGAACCACGATCTCGGTGGGGTCTACGACGAGATCAACGATGAACTCTCCGATCTGATGGACCAGGAACGGCAATCGCTCGATGATCGCAGCGCCCTAGCCGAGATGGAATTAGGCGACCCGGATGCGGGCGCCGAGGCCCAGCGTTCCGCCGAGCTGGCCAAGGAAACGACCACAAACAAGCAGATGCAGCTCGACATGCTGCCGGATGATCTCGCGGGCAAGGTGCGGGGTCTACAGAACTACGAATTCGAATCAAATGAGGCCCAGCAGCGCTTCGAAGAGCTTCTGGATCAACTTCGCCAACAGCTGATGGAGCAGCAGTTCAATCAAATGGCAGGGGCGATGGAAGACATGTCGCCTGAAGACATGTCTCGCATGAAGGACATGATGGCCGAGCTGAACAAGATGCTCGAGCAGCGGGCCAACGGCGAAGAGCCTGACTTCGACAAGTTCATGGAAGAATACGGCGACTTTTTCCCCGACAATCCCCAGTCTCTCGATGAGTTGCTTGAGAGCATGGCTCAGCAGATGGCTGCCATGCAGGCGATGTTGAATTCGATGACGCCGGAACAGCGTCAGCAGCTGATGGATCTATCGAATCAGCTGATGGAAGATATGGATCTCAACTTTGAGGTCAATCGACTTGGTCAAAACCTGCAAGAAATGTTCCCGGACGCCGGTTGGCAACAGAGTTACGATTTCTCCGGGTTCGACCCGCTGGGCTTTGCCGACGCCTCGCAAATGATGCAGGAACTCGGTCAGCTCGACCAGATGGAGAATTTCCTCAGCCAGGCGACCTCGCCGCAGTCGTTGGCCGAGGTCGACATGGAACAGGTTGAGAGATTGCTGGGGCAGGAAACAGCGGCCAGCCTGGAGCGGGTCA
>JBOEHD010000276.1:0-474 GCA_050633745.1 Acidimicrobiales bacterium | reverse complement strand
TCAAGCTGGCCTTCGTGCTGCGAGGCGTTGGCGGCATCACCGAAAACGACGTCCAGCTGGCGGCGGCATCGAATGCCACCATTCTCGGCTTCAACGTCCGCCCCGATCGTAAGGCCCGTGAGCTGGCCGAGCAGGAGAAGGTGGAGATCCGTAACTACGAGATCATCTACAAGCTGCTCGAAGACATCGAAAACGCTATGCTCGGCCTGCTCGAGCCGGAATACGAAGAAGTGGTCACCGGCGAAGCCGAGGTCCGCGAGATCTTCCGAGTACCCCGTCTCGGCGCCATCGCCGGTTGTATGGTCACCAACGGTGTCATTACCCGAGGCTCCAAGGTTCGCTTCCTTCGTGAAGGCACGATCATCTGGAACGGTTCGATCCAGTCGCTCAAGCGCTTCAAGGATGATGCCCAAGAGGTCTCAGCCGGCTTTGAGTGTGGTATCGGGCTCTCCGACTTCCAGGATCTCAAGGAAG
>JBOEHD010000275.1:0-11048 GCA_050633745.1 Acidimicrobiales bacterium | reverse complement strand
GCCAGTTGCAGGGTCGACTCGACCTTCACGCCGCCAACGGTTTGCCCAAGCAAACCCTCGAACGATGGGAAGGCGTAGAACGCGCCCTCCGGCATCAGGCACTCGACGCCCCGCATATCGGAGAGCATCTTGTGCATCGCCTTACGGCGACGATCAAAAGCGAGCCGCATCTCAGCCACCGCGGTGAGGTCACCGGAAACCGCGGCGATCGCCGCCACCTGGGCCACGTTTGCCACGTTCGATGTCTGATGNNTCATGGCGTAGGTCTTGGCCACGCCGTTTAGCACCATGCAGCGGTCGGCCAACTCAGGGACCAGGACCGGCATGGAGTGAAACTCATTGTCGTCGTAGACCAGATGCTCGTAGATCTCGTCTGTCAAAACCCAGATCCCGTGCTCGACCGCCCAGCGGCCGATGGCCTCGACCTGGTCCTTGCTGTAGACCGCACCGGAAGGATTGGAGGGGCTGACAAAGATCAGGGCTTTGGTTCGATCGGTGCGAGCCGCTTCCAGCTGCTCGACGGTGGCTTTGAAACCATCCCGGATGGTCGTCTCGACCTGTACCGGAACGCCGCCAGCCAGACGGACCGGCTCGGGGTATGTGGTCCAGAACGGGGTCGGGATCAGCACTTCGTCGCCCGGGTCAACCACGCCAGCTAGAGCGTTGTAGACCGCGTGCTTGCCGCCGTTGGTTATGACAATCTGCGACGGGTCGACTTCGTAGCCCGAGTCGCGCTTGGTTTTGGCAACCAGCGCCTCTTTGAGTTCGGGCATGCCGCCGGCTGGGCCGTAGCGGTGGTTCTTCGGGTCACGACAGGCCTCGACCGCCGCCTCGACGATGTAGTCGGGGGTTGGAAAGTCGGGTTCACCGGCGCCAAATCCGACCACCGACTCCCCCGCCGCCTTCAACGCCTTGGCCTTGTTTGTGACCGCCAAAGTCGCTGAAGGAGCGATGGAAGCGACGCGTGCTGAGATTCGGCCGTTGGACATATTGGTCTCCAGATATGGGATTGCTAGATCAGGTAGCGGCGGACCCGTTCATCCTGGCAGATGCGGCGCCGAACGACTCGCTATTTCCCATTCCCGGCCGGTTTTTCTTGCTACCGGTGTGAGCTTCAGTTCAACCTTTCAGGTCAACCTTCGGCATCAACCTTTTGCAGGGTCAGCGAAGCGGAGTTCATGCAGAAGCGATCGCCGGTCGGCTGGGGGCCGTCGGGGAAGACGTGACCAAGGTGGGCCCCGCATGTTGCGCATACCGCTTCGGTGCGGATCATGCCGTGGCTGGTGTCGGTCTTTGTCTCTACCTTGGAATCGTCGATCGGCTTCCAGAAGCTCGGCCAACCACTGCGGGAATCGTATTTTGCGTCGCTGGCGAAGAGAGCCTCATCGCAAACGATGCAGTTGTAAATGCCGTCTTCTTTGCTGTCGTGGTAGACCCCGGTGAATGCTGGTTCTGTGCCGGCGTTCTGGGTCACCTCGAACTGCTCGGGGGTGAGCCGGGCTCGCAGTTCCTCTTCGGTGAACGTCTTCTTCGAGCCGCTCTCGGCTGCTGTGTTTTCTGACATGTGCTGTACTCCTTCTTAAGTCTCCACCCGCCTGGCGTCTTCCACCAGGTTGATGTCGTATAGAACTTGGTCGAGCAGGTCGCCCGCTTCGATGGCCGCGAACCGCTGTGGGTTTTCCTCGTTTACACACGAGGCCACCGGCGAAAGAATCGTCCACGGTGTCGGATGGCAGAACTGCACAACCGAGTAGCGATCGCCGGCCTGATCGGGATCGGCGATGACCCGGTGAATGCCCTGTGAGATGACGCCATTTGTCAGGTGCTCCAACATGATGCCGGTGTTGATGATGACGCCGTCGTCTGGCGGTATGGCGTCGACCCATCCCTCGTCGGTTTTGACCTGCAGCCCACGAGACGTTGCCCGAGGCAGTGCGGTGATCAGGTTGATGTCGCCGTGTTCGGCAGCCCACACGTGGTTCTCGCCAGGGGCCACTTCCATCGACGGGTAGTGGATGGCCCTGGTGAGGGTGGTTCCATCGGTGATCATCCGGTCGAAGAAGCTCTCATGGCAGCCGATGCCTATAGCGATGATCCGCAGGAAACGACGCTGCAGGTCGAGCACACGGTCGTAGAACTCCAGCAACACCTTGGTAATCCCCGGCACCTGTTCTTCGGGAAGTACCGGGCCAACATAGCGGTGGGGGAAACGCTGGTGCAGCGGGTGCCCGGCAGCCAGATCGATGCCCCAGTTGAGCATCTCTTTCCAGTCGGGCGTTTCGCTGGATGCCGCGGTTTCGACCAGCAGACCGGTGTAGCCAGCCTGGCCATTCGAGCCGGGAACGGTGGTCTTCTGTTTCTCTTCGGCCGACAGCGAAAAGAACTCGATCAACATTTCGTATGCGGTGTCGAGCAGGTCGGCGCTGAGGTCGTGGCTGGTGTAAACGAAACCGGTGCGCAGGCTGGACCGCACACCATCGACCACCGCAGCGCGCTGCTCGGCAGTACCGTTTTCGAATGCCAATAGGTCGACATCGAGGATGCTGCTCATGGCCATCTATGGTATCTGCTGTAGCGCTATAGGTCCGGGTCGGCGGCCCTGCGGTTTATCAGTTGTTCAGAAAAGGCAGGGTGCCGGAGGGCTGGAGGGCAACAACGATCGCTACTGCGGCGATGGCCAGAACCAGCAGAACCAGGAAGGTGTACCGCAGCCAACGCCGACGGGGTGGAGCCACCTCGGGTTCGGAATCTTCGACCCTGATATATGGCAGCTCTGCTGAACGGGTGAACCAACTGCCCTCGGCCTGCCCTGGCTCAACGACGTCGCCGCGGCGGGTCTTGATGGCCGGGAACACCGATGTCTCCGAGCCAAAGACCTCGGCCGTCGCCTTTTCTGGAGCCTTGTCTGCTGCTGTGTTTGGCATCGCGCCTGATGCTGTTTCCGGCGTCTTGCCTGGTGCTGTGTCGAATGTCCTCGCTGATGCGGTATCCGGCGCAGTATGCGGGCTCGGCCCATCAAAGTACTGCTCAGGCGACGGGGGCGGAAGCGAGTCGAGATCCAGCTCCGGGACAGCTTGCTCCTGTTGCTTTGCCAGCGTTCCGGGGGGAGCGATCGGGCGTCGCGGCGACACGGCGTCTTCGAATCGGGTTTCCGTCGGCTGTTTTGACGGAACAACTCGGCGCGGACCGACCTTTGGCAGTACGTCTTTCGGGGCTTCCGCTTTTGCACCGACAGGCGTATCCGTCGGCTGGCCAGGAAGGCCGTAGATAACCGCAGTGTCCTGAGGAGACAACACCGAAGGAGGCTTCAGCAGTGCCGAGAAATTCTCGGGGGGCTGAGGTGGGGTGATCTCCGGCACTGCGTCGACCGCGCCTGGCCGCGGGCTTTCGACCGGCGAAACGATGGCCGGTGAATCGTCCGGCGGTGAATCGTCCGGCGGTGAATCGTCCGGCGGTGAATCGATGACTGGTGTATCGATGGCCGGTGAATCTTCGACGGGTGAGCGATCGGTCGGCGAGCTGTCTGTTGTGGCCTCAGCATCGCCTTGTTCGACTATCTCGCTCGATTCTGAAACGGCGGACAGCTCTGCCAACAGAGCATCGAGTTCTTGATCGGATTCTTTTGATTGGTCCCGGTCCGGCTGGCCGTCATGGTCTTCGGCGATATGCCCAGTATCGCTGAGGGAGTCGGTCAGGTCCATCACCGATGGTGGTTGCTGACCTGCGCTCTCGGGCTGAGCGGTCACGCTGGAAGGCAACGGGCCGGTGACCTCAGAGAAGTGGATCGTCAGACGGTCGGGAGCGACGTCGATGGTCTGGGCGGTAAAGAGCCGCTGTGACTCGTCGAAATCGAGCTCTGGGTCAGGCTGGTCGGGAAACAAAGTCGGTGGCTCGGTTGCTTCGGGCCGAGGTGCAGTCGCCGGAACGGGTGCGGTCTCGGTCGCAAAGTCCTGAGAGTGATCGTGATCGACGACATCGTTATCGATGGTCTGGACATGATCGACGGCGAGTGGTGCTTCGGGAGCGACGCTCGCCACCGCACCGCTGACCGTCGGCTCGACGGCGATCTCTGGCTCGACGGCCATCTCGGAATCGGAATCGGGACTGGGATCGGGAGTTGCATCGACTCGGCCGGGTGGCCCGATCTCCACCGGCCGGAAGTCGTCGATGGGCTGATTCAGCGGATCGCGGTCGGCGATCGTGGTGCTGGGGTCGCTCCAAGAAGGCGCCGACTGGGGCGGGAATGTGACGACCGTGCCACCGGGGGTCTTCTTGCTTACCGGGCCGGAGCGAGAGCTGCGAGAGCCCGGTGTCCGTCTGCGTCGCTTGGCCGGGCGTTCGTCGCCTGCGAACTCGGGAACAGCGGGCACCGTTGTCGAGTTGTGTAGCTCGCCGGTAACCGCTGCTACCTCGTGGTCTCGACGGATCGGAGGCGGCGCAGCTGGCGCCGGGCTCGGCGTGGCAGCAGCAGGTCGCTGCAGGCCACCGATTGCATCGGAGGCTCCATCTATTTCCGGTGCCCCAAAACGGGCATCCGTGACCAAACTTAGACCCTGTCCTGATACATCACCATCATGCTGGTGGCAGCAGGAGAAAACACCTATAGGTCATCGGCCCTAGTCGGCCGATGACCCTCCAAAACTAGGCGGGGTCGCTCTCGGTGATGGTTATCGACTCGATGACAACGTCGGTGGCGGGACGATCTCCAGGACCGGTCTCTACCTTCTCCATCTTGTCCACAACGTCGAGGCCGCCAACGACCTTGCCAAACAGCGAGTACTGCGGGGGTAGACCCATCCCGCTAGGACCGCTAACGATGAAGAACTGGCTTCCGTTGGTGTTCGGGCCGGCGTTAGCCATGGCCAACGAACCGATCTCATAGCGACCGGGCTTTGGCAGCTCGTCCTCGAAGCGGTAGCCGGGGTTACCCCGCCCTGATCCCTCGGGGCAACCACCCTGGCACATGAAGCCTTGAATGATGCGGTGAAACACGAGGCTGTCGTAGTACTTGTAGCGAGCCAAGCAGACGAAGTTGTTCACCGTGTTCGGTGCTGCCGCGGCGTCGAGCATGATGCTCATCGAGCCGAGGCTGGTTTTCATCTCCGCCTGGTAGGTCTTCGCCGGGTCGATACACATCGGGAAGGGCCCGTCGAAACTTGTCTGGCGGGCGCTGGAACCATCAACTGCTGGACATTCTGGCAAGGTGCTACTCCTGAAGACGGTGGTTGGAAGCGACTGACGACCAAACAGCTGACGAAACAGCCACTGCTCATCAGCGGTTACTCATACTAGGAGCACGCAGGCCAATCACCGCCCTCAGGAGGGGCGCAGCTTAAACAGCGACTACTGAGCGCTCTTCGCGGCCCGGAAGCCGGTTTCGAGATCGGCCAGGATGTCGTCGATCGACTCGAGACCAACCGAGAGACGTACCAGGCCAGGCAGCACGCCTGTGGATGTCTGTTCCGCCTCGGTCAGCTGGCTATGGGTGGTCGACGCGGGATGGATGACCAGGGAGCGCACATCACCGATGTTGGCAACGTGGCTGTGGAGTTCCAAGGCCTCAACAAAAGCCTGACCGGCTGCCTTGCCACCCTTGATCACGAACGCTGGCACCGAACCAGCACCCTTGCCGTGGGTGTACTTCTCGGCCGCGGCGTTCCACTTCGAGGATGCGAGACCGGCGTATGCCACCGACTCGACCTCGTCACGGGCCTCAAGCCATTCGGCAACAACTTTGGCGTTCTGCACGTGGCGCTCCATGCGGAGTGACAACGTCTCCAGACCCTGCAACACCAGGAAGGCGTTGAACGGGCTGACGGACGATCCAAGGTCCCGCAGCAGCTGCACGCGAGCCTTAGCGATGTAGGACCCGGCTCCGAGCATCGGCCAGTACTGCAGACCGTGGTAGGAGGGGTCGGGATCGTTGAAGTTCGGGAACCGCTCGGCGTCGGAGAACTCGAACGAGCCACCGTCGACGATGGCGCCGGCGATGGCGGTGCCGTGTCCACTCATGAACTTGGTCGCCGAGTGGACGACGATGTCGGCGCCCCACTCCAGCGGGCGGATCAGGTACGGCGTGGCGACGGTGTTATCGACGATCAGCGGCACGCCGGAATCGTGGGCAACCGAGGCGATGCCTTCGATATCCATGATGTTGTTCATCGGGTTACCGATGGACTCGCCGTAGAACGCCTTGGTGTTTGGCCGAACCGCGGCTCGCCAAGCGTCGAGGTCGTCGGGATCATCGACGAAGGTGGTCTCGATGCCCAGTTTCGGCAGGGTGTAATGCAGCAGGTTGTAGGTGCCGCCGTAGAGGGCCGCAGATGCCACGAGGTGAGAGCCAGCCTCGGCGACGTTGAGGATGGCCAGAGTTTCGGCCGCCTGCCCTGAAGAAACAACCAGTGCGCCCGGCACTCCGGCCGCGGTCTCAGACAGGCCGTTCTCCAGTGCAGCGATTCGGGTCTCGGCCACACCCTGGGTCGGGTTCATGATCCGGGTGTAGATGTTGCCGGGCTCGCCCAGAGCGAACAGGTTGGCGGCGTGGGCCGCATCTCGGAACTGGAACGCCGTTGTCTGATAAATCGGTACAGCCCTGGCCCCGGTAGCAGAGTCAGGTTCTTGTCCGGAGTGAATCTGACGTGTCTCGAAACCCCATGAGTCGCTCATGGATCCTCCTCAGTTGTCGGTCCGGCGACCAAGCGGCCGACGGGTAATTCCCGATCAACCTTATCGAGAATTCGATCAACCTTACGGGGAATCCAATCAACCCGACTAGATTCACTGAGCCCTGTCGGGCTGGCACCGCTCGAAGCCGATTAACCGCCAGTGGTTGCGCCGGTATAGGTGCCGATGTAGGGAAGATTGCGGTACCGCTGCGCGACATCGAGGCCATAACCGATGACGAACGACGGCGGAATGGTGAACCCGACGTAGTCCAGCGAAAGCCCGTCGACCTGTGCGCTGTCGCGAACCAACAGCGAACACGTTTTGAGCGCCGCCGGGTTTTGAGCGTTGAGGTGCTCGATCAGGAAGCGCATGGTCAAACCGGAGTCGATGATGTCTTCGACCAACACGATCGACCGGCCGGTGACCTCCTGGTCGAGGTCTTTGAGGATCTTCACGATTCCGCTCGACTTGGTGGCCTCGCCGTATGACGAGACGGCGAGAAAGTCCATCTCCACCGGACCGGGGATGGCCCGCACCAGGTCGGCCATAAAGATGGCGCTGCCCTTGAGCACCCCGATGAGCAGGGGCGTCTGGCCTGCAAAGTCTTCTGAGATCTGCTGGCCAAGCTCGGCAACCCGAGCCTGAATCTGCTCGCTGGTGAAGAGAACTTCGCCAAGATCTCCCGGCGGCGGGTACGGGTCGACCGTCATCGTCGCCTCAGCTTCCGGTGAACGTTGCTTTGCCGGGGCCGTGTTCCAGGAAGCTCTTGATCCCGGTCACCGCATCGTCGGTCTGGAACGCGGCCACAAATTCGCGCCGTTCGACCGCGATCGCTTCTTCGATCGAAACGTTCTGGCCATCCATGATCGAACGCTTGACGTTGGCCAACGCCGCCGGACCGGAGGCATAGGCCGCAACCATCTCGATCGCCCGGTCGAGCACCTCGTCGTCAGGGTGGATGGCCGACACCAGGCCAATCTCCAGCGCCTCTTCGGCGGGAACCATCCGGCCCGAATAGTTGATGTCTTTCGACTTGGTCACCCCGACCAGCCTGGTCAGCCGTTGGGTGCCGCCGGCCCCGGGGATGATGCCGAGCAGAATCTCCGGCTGGCCGAACGCCGAAGAAGTTCCACAGACCCGGAAGTCGGCGGTCATCGCCAGCTCGCAGCCGCCGCCGAGCGCCACGCCGTTGACCGCGGAGACCGTGATCTGGCTCAGATTCTCGAGCTTGAACATCGCCTGGTTCAACACGTCGACCATCGGCGTCGGATCCCGGTGGCCATCACCGATCGGGAAGGCGCCGATGTCTGCGCCTGCGGCGAAGATCTTCGGTCCGCCCCAGATCACAACCGCACCAATATCGTCACGGCCGTCGAGCTCGGTTGCCGCTTCAAGCAACTCCTCGGCGACCTGCTGGTTCAGCGCATTTACCTTCGGCCGATCGAGGCGAAGAATGGCGACCCCATCGGTCGATGACGGTTCGATGCTGACAAATTCGGCCACTTCGAGACTCCTATTTCTAAACGTTTGCGCAGGACGGCTGTTATCCGGCCCCTGATGGATACCAGATCGAACCGGAAACCCACCAGTCGGGACGTTTTACACATGACCAGCCCGAACGCGGAGCAAATGAGTACCGTTGTCGCTGTGGATCCGGCAGCACAGACCCTCAGAGCTCAGAACATCGACCGCCTCGACGGCGGCCACTTTGACGTGTTCATCGTTGGCGGCGGCATCAACGGCGCGGCCTCGGCTGCATCCCTAGCTGGCCGGGGGCTCACTGTCGCCCTGGCCGACCGGGCCGACTTCGCAAGCGTCACCAGCCAGGAGTCGTCAAACCTGGTGTGGGGTGGCTTCAAGTACCTCCAGAACTACGAGCTGCCGCTGGTATTTAAGCTCTGCCGGTCGCGCAACAAACTCATGAGGGCCTACCCCACCGGCATCACCGAAGTCGGGTTCCTGGCCACACTCGACAAGTCGGCGCCGTTCCCGTCGTGGTTGGCCGCCCTCGGGTCGGTCGGCTACTGGGGCATCGGCGCCTTCGCTACCCGCAGGCCCCGCTTCTTCCGCCGCAACAATTTGAAGCGGCTTGAACCGGTTATCGATACCAGCAGCGCCAACGCGGCCATCGACTACGCCGACGCCTACCTCAAAGAAAACGACTCCCGCTTCGTTTGGTCCTTCGTGCGTTCTGCCCTCGATGCCGGAGCGACAGCAGCCAACTATCTGAGCGTCGAATCGGCGGAGCGCAACAGCGACGGACGCTGGACGATGCACCTGCGCGATGTAACCGACGATCGCCTCATCTCCGCCACCGCCGACGCGGTGATCAATGCCGCAGGGCCATTCGTCGATGGTCTAAACGAAGAACTTAAGGTCTCGACCAAACATCGCATCGTCTACTCAAAGGGCATCCACCTGGTGGTGCCACGACTCACCGCATCGGAACGGGTTCTGGCCTTCTTCGATGACACCCAGCGGCTGTTCTATGTCATCCCCATGGCCAACCGGTCGGTTATCGGCACCACCGACACCCGCACCACCGTGCCTCAGGAGCCGGCCACCGACGAAGATCGTCGCTTCCTACTGGAGCAGATCAACGCCCGGTTAAGCCTCGACACACCGCTGAGTTTGCATGACATCATCGCCGAGCGCAGCGGCGTACGGCCGCTGGTTGTGATGGCCGGAGACGAGGGCCACTCCGAGGTCGACTGGACGTCGCTCTCTCGCAAACACGAGATGGAGATCGACCACGATCGAAACGTGGTGTCGATCTTCGGTGGCAAGTTGACCGACTGCCTGAACATCGGCGACGAAGTAGCCGAAGCGATCAGCGACCTTGGCATCAAGGTCGGCAGCGACAACGATGAGTGGTACGGCGAGCCACCGATCGACGAACGCCGGGCGTTCTACCGGCGGGCGGCCACGGTTGGCCTCGATCGGGCGCCAGATGTCGAGCGGGCGGAGTCGCTGGCCGAAGTGCTGTGGCGGCGCCATGGCATGGCGGCGAACGAGATCATCGATGCGGTCGCCGCAGACCCGGATCAGGGGCAGCCCCTGTTCGCCGAAAGCGACGTGCTGCGGGCCGAACTCGATCTGTTCCACCGCCGCGAGATGATCGTTTCCGTCGACGACCTGCTGCGCCGTCGCACCAAGCTGGCTCTGATTCATCGAGCCGAAGACCTTGCCGCTGACCCCGGCATGGCCGAGGTCAGCGAGATCTTTGGAAAGCTGACAAAGCCTGCCAGTGGCAGTGCGAGTTAGTTGACCGCAGCTGATACGGGTTCGCCTGCGGGGCCGACGGCGCCTGAGGGCCCGTTCGAATGGGCTCGCAGCCGCGGGACCTCACGGCCGATCTTCGGTAGGGCGATACGCCCCGACCGCTGCAGATCGACGATCAAATAGTCCCCGAGTAGGGCCTCAAAGTCGTCGAGCTTCTCCGGCCGGCCATCGAGGCTGACCGTGAGGTGCCCTGGAGACACCGCGAGGATCTTGCCTTCGAAGATGTCGACGATCTCCACCAGCTGGCCCCGGGTTTCCTTCGGTGCCTCGACGGTGGCGATCAGCAGCTCTCGTTCGGTGGCGTCTGCGGGAGCCAATTCGGCGATTTCGACCACGTTGATCAGCTTGAACAGCTGTTTCACGATCTGGTCGAGCGGAGCCGAGTCGAGATCGACAACGATGGTGATTCGGCTGAATCGCCCGTCATTTGTTGGTGCAACGGCGAGTGAGACGATGTTGTAGCCCCGCCTGGCGAACAGGTCGGCCACTCTGGCCAGGACCCCGGCCTTGTTCTCGACTAGGACGACGATCGTGCGGTGTTGGTTGGCTGGTTGCCTGCCGTTACCAGCAGTCTGTAGCGCGCTCATTACTTTGCTCCTTCAGCTGGTTCAAGGCCCGCTTGCGGCCCGCTCGTCTGCGAGGGATCGACCATGATGTCGTCATTCGAACCGCCAGCGGGAACCATGGGGAAGACTTTCTCCGAGCTGAGGCAGCGGAACTCGATGACCACAGGCCGATCGTTGATTTCGTTTGCCTTGGCGATGGTCGCCTCGACCTCTTCGGGTTCTTCGACCCGGAAGGCCACGCAACCCATCGACTCGGCCCACTTCACATAGTCGGGGATGTCGTAGCCGAGATGAACCTCGGAGTAGCGCTCGTCGTAGAACATCTCCTGCCACTGGCGAACCATGCCGAGGTGAGCGTTGTTGAGCAACGCCACCTTGATCGGGATCTTCTCCACCGTGGCGGTGATCAATTCCTGGGCGGTCATCTGGAAACAGCCGTCGCCATCAACCGACCAGACGGTGCGGTCCGGGTAGGCGGCCTTGGCCCCGATGGCCGCAGGGATCGAGAATCCCATGGTGCCGAGGCCGCCGGAG
>JBOEHD010000274.1:0-13917 GCA_050633745.1 Acidimicrobiales bacterium | reverse complement strand
GGTCGACAACAAGGCGGAGATCCGGAGCAAATTAGTTGCGGTCGCCGCCTGGGTCATTGTGGTTGTTGGGCTGCTGCTGTATTGGAGCTTTGGCAGCGTGCTGATCCCGATCAAAGCGGTAGTGCTCAACTTGCTCAGCCTGACCGCGGCGTTCGGCGCCATCGTCTGGATCTTCCAGGACGGTCGCCTGAGCGGACTACTGAACTTCACCCCAACCGGCCTTACCGATGCCCAAACGCCGGTGCTGATCTTCTGCATCGCCTTCGGGCTTTCGATGGACTACGAAGTTTTCCTGCTGTCGCGCATCAAAGAAGAGTGGGACCGCACCGGCGACACAAAACGTTCGGTCGCCGTCGGGCTGCAGCGGACCGGTGGAATCATCACCGCCGCCGCAGTGCTCATGGCAGTGGTGTTCCTATCGTTCGCCTCCGGGCGGGTGACGTTCATCCAGATGGTCGGGATCGGGTTGGCTCTTTCGATCATCGCCGACGCAACCCTGGTCCGCACCTTCCTGGTGCCGGCCTTCATGGCGGTGGCCGGTCGTTGGAACTGGTGGTCGCCAACCCAGGGTCGCTCTACAGATCATGAAATTTAAGGGTCACGAAATTCTGAACAGCTAGGTGTTCTAGCAACAGCGGAGGGAAGAAATTATGAGTGGAGTATTGGAACGTAGTGTCGGCAGTCGGTTGCTATCGGTTGGCACCGCGCTGCCCGATGGTGTGCTGAGCAACGCCGATTTCGAGGGCATGATGGCGACCAGCGACGAGTGGATCCGGTCCCGTACCGGCATCTCCGAGCGGCGGGTCGGTAGCACAACAACGGCGCTGGCCATCGAGGCGGCCACCCAGGCCCTCGATCGCTCGGGGATCGATCCAGGGCTGATCGACCTGGTGATCGTGGCCACCCAAACCCCTGATGACCTCTGCCCCTCGACCGCGGCCGGGGTGCAATATGCCCTGGGGCTGCAGTGCGCGGCCTTCGATCTCAACGCTGCTTGCGCCGGTTTCTCCTACGGGATGGTGACCGCTCACTGCATGCTTGGCGCCGAGGTCAGAGCGGCCATCGTCGTCGGGGTCGACCGCATGACCGCGGCAACCAACTACGACGATCGATCGACCGCCATCCTGTTCGGCGACGGCGCAGGCGCGGTGGTTTTGCAGGCCGAGCCGACCACGGCCCGTGGGGTCCAGGCGTGGGATGCCGGCACCGATGGCGGCCACTCCGACATCCTACGCAGCCCGATCAAAGAGGGTCGCATCACCGGGGTGGAGATGAACGGTAGGGCGCTGTTTAAGCACATGGTCCGCTATGCGTGCTGCTCAGCGGTCCGAGCGGTGGAACAGGCCGGTCTGTCTTTCGACGACATCAGCGCGGTGCTGGCCCATCAGGCCAACCAACGCATTCTCGACACGGTGGCCGATCGCCTGAAGGTCGACCGCTCAAAGTTCATTTCGGTGATTAACCATACCGGCAACACCTCGGCTGGTTCGGTGCCGCTGGCTCTCGACGCTGCGGTGTTGGACGGCCGGGTAAAACCCGGCGATGCCATTCTGCTAGCCGGGTTCGGTGGCGGGCTTTCCTGGGCCAGCACCGTGGCCATCTGGCAGTAGACGGGCGAGAGTTCCAGAGAGGTACAACCGATCGTTGGCGACCAGGGATGTAGTCGAACGTCGCCTACTGTTGGACGCCATGTCGGTTATCAAATGGGTCATCGGCCGAGCCTTCCGGTTCAAGGTCGTCAGATTGACGGCGCTTGCTGGTGGCGCCGCAGTGGCTCTGGTGATCGTGGCCAACTTTGTGCTTTGGCGGTCGGCCCGTGGTCACGTCGTCAGCGACGTTGCCGAGCTCAGCGGCGAATACGACGCGGTGATCGTGCCCGGCGCCGGGGTCTTCGCCAACGAACGACCCTCGCTCTCCCTGCAGTCTCGGATCGACGCAGCGGTCGAGCTCCATGAGCTGGGCATCGTCGATCACATCTTGGCCTCGGGTGACAACGCCACCGAGTACTACGACGAGCCGACGGCTATCCGGCGCAGTGCCCACCAGCTAGGCGTACCGTTGGCCGACATAACCTTGGACTACGCAGGCTTCAGCACCTGGCAGACCTGTGTGCGAGCAAAAGAGATCTTCGGCGTTGAGCGGGCGGTGTTCGTCACCCAGGCTCGTTACGCCAATCGAGCGGCGGCCCTTTGTCAGGCGGCAGGAGTCGACGCCGATGTGCTGAGCATCGGGAACCTGGGTGGCCTACCGGTTGGACTCGGCTGGCGCCTGGCTGCTCGGGAACCGATCGCCGCGGTTAAGGGCCTCTACGAGATGGTGGTTCGCCCCGAGCCGACCTTCCTTGGCGATTACGTTGGTCTCGTGGGCTCGCAGACGCCTGCCAACCCTGACCCGGCTCTAGGCGAATAGCACAATCGGCTCGGAAGCCGGAAAGAGCTAGGCCGTCCAGCGCTGGATGCCGCCCATGCCGTATTGCTTCATCACGAGGGCTCGGGTGGGGTGGATGGCCATGAATGCGGTCTCCGGTGAGTTGTCTGGCCCTCCGGGAGCAAACGCGTTTAGGTCGTAGTCGAAAACGTCGTTCCAGAGACGACGCTTAGTTTCGACGTCGGCAAAGACCTCGGCGGTGCCCCAAACCTCGACGCCGTCGCCTACCTCGGTTACCTGCCAATGCAGCGCCACGTTGTTGTTCGCGGCGGCGTTGCGGGCCTTT
Source organism: Acidimicrobiales bacterium (assembly GCA_050633745.1). GTDB lineage: Bacteria > Actinomycetota > Acidimicrobiia > Acidimicrobiales > SZUA-35 > JAHELU01. The sequence continues at coordinate 11,204 of JBOEHD010000274.1, read as the reverse complement.
ACCGATTTGGTGCCGAGCATGGTCCACAGCACATCGCCGTCCCAACATGGGTGGACCGGTACAACGTCGGGATGCCCGTCCGCTCCGACCGTTGCGATGTGAGCCCAGGGGCTCAGCTGCGAGGCGAAAGTCTTGACGTCTTCGAGGCTGATCTCATCACTCATGTGTACAAGACTAGGCCAGGGTGAATCGAGGCAGCGCTGAGTTTTCGCCGGTGTCGTTGAACACAACACGAACCCTTGAATCGACAGCCACCGCCGATGGGTCACAGTCGATGATGTTTGTCATCATGCGAGGCCCTTCGTCGAGCTCGACGTAGGCAACGACGTACGGCGTCACCTTGTTCCAGCCGCCGACGCTGCGATGCACAACCGTGTAGCTGTAGACGCTGCCTTCACCGGATGCGTCGAACCAGTTGAGATCGAAGCTGGAGCACTCCGGGCAGACCGCTCTTGGCCACCAGATCACCGTGTCGCAATCGTTGCAGCGTTGCAGGGTCAGCCGGCCTTCACCGGTTGCATCCCAAAAGGGCTGCGAGTCTTCGTTCGGGTGCGGTGCCCGAGTCGGCAAATCGGTCATTAGATCTCCCTCGCCATGATCAGAGTTGCGCTACCCATACGGGCGGCTAGCGAGCCGCCGGTTCCGTGTGCCAGAACGATCTCGCAGTCCGGCACCTGTACCGCGGGATGGGCCTCGCCCCGTACCTGCCGTACCGCTTCGAGAATCTTGGTCATGCCGCCTCGGTTGCCAGGGTGGTTGTTCGAAAGGCCACCGCCGTCGGTATTGAACGGCAAGCCTCCGTGGGGCGCCAGCAGATTGCCATCGGCCACGAACGCTCCGCCCTTGCCTTTTTCGCAGAACCCGAGGTCTTCGATCGTTTCGAGCACCGTAATGGTGAACGAATCGTAGATCGACGCGTAGTCGATGTCGCTAGGGGTGACCCCGGCTTCGGCGAACGCCAGCGGACCGGACCAAAGCGCCCCGGTATGGGTCAGGTCGATACGCCCGTTGTTTGTGTGCTTCGGAGCCTCACCGGCACCGAGCACGGGAATGCAGTGACGGTCGAGAGATTGAGCGATCTCCGGGCTGACCACAACAACCGCGCCGCCGCCGTCGGTGATTACGCAGCAGTCGAGCCGGTGCAGCGGGTCGGCGATGAGCGGCGAGTTGACTACCTCTTCCACCGTCACCACGTCTTTCAACATGGCGTTCGGGTTGTGCTGAGCATGGGTCGACGCCGCAACTTTGATCTCGGCCAACTGCTCACTGGTTGTGCCGAACTCGTGCATGTGCCGACGGGCGGCCATGGCGTAGGCCGAGACGACCGTGTTGCCCCACATGTTTTCGAAGTCGGCTTCCGGAGCGCCGCCACCGCGGGCACCAGGCTGGGCCCCGCCGGTCCGTGGTTTGCCAGCCAAGCTGATCAGCGCAACCTTGCACTTTCCCGCAGCGATGGCCGCCGCGGCGTGATTGACGTGGGCCACGTAAGACGAGCCGCCCATCTCCGTCGAATCCATGTACGTGGCCTGGATGCCTAGGTATTCGATCATCGACAGCACCCCGAAACCGGGGGAGTCGCCGGCGCCGAAGTAGGCGTCGACATCTTTCATCGTGAGACCGGCATCGGCCAACGCTCCGACACAAACCCGAGCGTGGATCTCCATCAGGGACTGATCTGGCAGATGCCGTCCAGGGTGTTCGTAGACCCCGGCGATGAAGGCCTTACCGCGAATGCTCATTGATTAACCTCGGGACCGTTGGCGGCGGGACATCATGTTCTCGGCTGCATCGGCAACTAGGCCGGGGATGACCGCGGTCAATTCCTCGGGTTCCCAGCGGTCGTCCTTTGAGACCCCGGGACCTTTCTCCCAGCCTTCCATGCAGTTGATGTTGCCGCCGTTGACCAGGAATACTCGCCCGGTCACCTCTCGTGCTGCAGCCTCGTTGGAGCCAAGCCAAACCACGGTTGGAGCGATGTTGTCGGCATGTCGGAAGTCGAACTCGCCCTCTTTGATTTCTTTCTGGCCGAACGGGAGGTTCTCGGTCATACGGGTTCTGGCGCCTGGCGACACCGCGTTGACCGTCACCCCGTATCGGGCCAGTTCGCCTGCGGCGATGATGGTGAACGAGGCGATGCCGGCCTTGGCCGCGCCATAGTTCGTCTGCCCAGGGTTGCCGTAAAGGCCGGAGGTGCTGCTGGTGTTGATGATGGCAGCACCCTCCACCGGGTTACCGGCCTTGGTTCGCTCTCGCCAGTAAGAGGCGGCCCAGCGGGCCGGGGCGAACGTGCCCTTGAGGTGAACCTGGATGACCGCGTCCCACTCGGCTTCGGTCATGTTGGTCAGCATGCGATCCCGAAGGATGCCTGCATTGTTGACCACGACGTGCAGCTCGCCGAAGTGCTCGATGGCCTGGTTGATCATCCGCTGGGCACCTTCCCAGCTCGACACATCGTCACCGTTGACAACGGCTTCGCCGCCCATGCCTTCGATTTCGGCTACAACGGTTTGGGCCGGTGAGAGGTCACCACCAGAACCGTCAACCTCACCGCCAAGATCGTTGACGACGACCTTGGCCCCCTGACGTGCGAACTCGATCGCATGCCCTCGGCCAACCCCCCGACCAGCACCGGTGACGATTACGACCTTGCCATCACAAATCCCCATGATGTGAACCCCCTTCTGTTCTCAAAGCCAAGCAGACTGTAGTCTCGGTTGCCAGTTTGGTCCCTCGAGCGGATCGAGGCCACCACAGCTCATTCCCACAGCTCATTCCCATTGCCAATTCATATTGATAGAGAGAGGCACCACATGCGTTTCGGCTATTTGTCGCTTAACACCATCGAGGGCATCCGTCCCGACGACTTGGCCCGAGAGCTAGAGGAGCGAGGCTTCGACTCGATCTGGGTGCCCGAGCACAGCCACATCCCGACGTCGCGTGAGTCGGCCTACCCGGCGGGCGGAGCGCTGCCCGAGGGCTATTGGCGGATGATGGATCCGTTCGTTTCGCTGACGATGGCAGCGGGCGTGACCACCACCCTTGAGCTATGCACCGGCATCTGTCTGCTTCTCGAACACGATGTGCTCGACCTAGCCTGCACCACCGCCACGCTCGACGCGCTTTCCGGTGGCCGGCTACGGCTGGGTGTTGGCGTCGGCTGGAACGAGGAGGAGCTGGTTAACCACCGGCCCGAGCTGCCGTTCAAGCTCCGTTACTCGGCGATGGAAGAACGGGTCGACGCGCTGCGGACCGCGTGGCAGAACGAGGAGGCCGAGTTCGAGGGCCGCTGGGATCGCTTCACCAGCTCATGGGTCTATCCCAAGCCGCTTAGCGGCACGGTGCCGGTAGCGCTTGGGAACGCGGGCCCGGTGGGAATCGAGCACGCCGCCCGCTATGCCGACGAATGGTGCCCGATCGATGCCTCGATGTTGAACGACGGCCGCAAGCCGGACGTAAAAGGGGCGATCGATTTGTTCCGCTCAAAAGCAGAAGATGCCGGCCGGAATCCGGCCGACATCCCAATTTCGATTTTCACCATGGGCAACAAGCCAGAACGAATCGAGCAGTACGCCGAGATCGGCGTCGACCGAGTGGTCATCATGCCTCAGACCATGGCGCTTCATCCCGCCGACGAGACCTTGCGCCACCTCGATTCGGTGGCTGGTCTAGTCAGCGAGATGAGCTAGGGAACTTAGTTTTTGATGGCCCGCTTGGCCAACAGGTCCTTGATCTGGAGGTCCAGGCGAGGGCTCTGATGGAGCAGGTCCCGGAATTCGCGGGCGGTGAACACTGTGGCCACGACCGGGGTGGTGGCGATCAGGCTCGCGTTGCGGGGCTGTTCGAGTAGAACGGACTGTTCGCCGACGATGTCGCCGGGGCCGACGTTGGCGATGGTCTCGCCGTCGCGGCTAACCGCTGCAGTGCCTTCGAGAATCATCAACACCTCCTGGCCGGAGGCTCCTTCGGTTACGAAGGTGGATCCTGCTTCGATGTGGATGGTTGTTCCGAGGCGCTGGATAAGTGCCAGTTCGTGCCGGTTGTAGGCGCCTTTGCCAGCCTTCAGTAGCTGAGGCGAGATGGGGGTTTTTGATGCGTTGCGTAAACCAAACATTGACGTTGTCTCCTTGGAGATTCTTCATCTCCATCTAAATTCGTCATAGACAATTGTAATGACCATCGCTTGTGGCGATGTGATGATGTGGCGCCAGACACCTGTGTCGTCTGCCACCCGGTCTCGGCAGATCGCCAGCTAGCATGCGAAATACGTGACCTCGCGGGGCGACCTCGATTCGCGAAATTTGCCGGCTGGATGGTCGGCATCTCCGTCCTAGCTCAAGGAGCAAACTATGAGTCAGCAACACATCGATCTGTGGAAGCAAGCGGCAGACGCCTTTGATAAGAGTTACCAGGCAATCGGCGATGCAGGTTGGGCCTCAGCCACCCCATGCCAAGGTTGGGCGGTCAAGGAACTGGTCGATCACGCAGTCGGGACCCAGGGCGGAATGCTTGGCGGCGTCATTGGCGCCGAGGTTCCTGAAGGCGCCGATTGGCCTACCACCCGTGCAGCCATGGATGCAGCTCTCCAGGTCGAGGGTGTTCTTGAGGGCACCACCGAGTTCGGCCCCATGGGTCAGGTACCTAAGTCGATGGTGCTCGGTGTCGGAACCAGCGATTTGCTGATCCACGCCTGGGATGTCGCCAGGGCAGTAGGCGCCGACGAGACACTGCCAGCCGAGGCCGTCACCGCTACCTACATGGGTCTGCAGAAGTTCCCGGAGCAGGCCATGCGAGGCGAGGGCATGTTTGGCGCCGCTATCGAGTGCGCCGCCGATGCCGACGAGCAGACCAAGATGCTGAGCTTCGCCGGTCGTCAGGTCTGATCTTCTGGGTTCTGATTCTCTGGATCTGAACTCGCAATAGTTTCTGCTCCGGCCGAGCTGCGCTCCATGCGTCGCTCGGCCGTTGTAGTTTTCTCTGGGTGCTTGCCGGTAGTCGCCAGTAGACCGTCGCGCTAACATCGATCTTCTTCTCGGCTGTCTTGCACTGCAACGCACCGCACTGCAGCCGACTTCGGACCCGCCGGTCCCGAACTGTCTTGCGGCACCATCGCCGCCACAGGAAACCGGCGCTGCGAATCTCACCCTGGCGAAACGCCAATGCTGAGCCAGCGCTTCACGGCGGGAACGAATAGATGATCAAAGGAATGATGCAGCGGTTGAAGCCGCGCCAGACGGGGCTAGGCGGCGATGCCTTGCACTCGGGTGATGGGGATGGGGGCGTTGTCAGCAGCGGCGGCGCTAGCACCGCCGGCGAGCTCGACGGACTGGCTTTGTTGGGCTTGTTACTGACCGAGGCCGAGATCACCGAGTTGATGATCGATGGTGCGGGGCGGGTCTCGGTCGAGCGCAGCGGAGCCTTAGAACCGGCACCGATCGAACTCAGCGAGTACGAGGTTGAGCTGTTCATAGAGCGCATCCTGATGCCTCTCGGCTTGCGAGCCGATCGTTCTTCGCCGATCGTCGACGCTCGCCTGAGCGATGGGTCGCGGGTCAACGTGGTGGTTCCTCCACTGGCCATCGATGGCCCGTCGCTGTGTATCCGCCGCTTTGCCGAGAACCCGGTTCGGCTGACGTCGTTCGGACCGCCCGACATGGCGCGCATACTGGCCAACCTGGTAGCCGACCGAGCCAATGTGGTGGTCGTCGGGCCGACCAGTTCGGGCAAGACCACCCTGATCGGTGCCCTCAGCCAACTGATCGATCCGGTCGAGCGGCTGATAAGTATCGAAGACACCGCCGAGCTGCGGTTACACGGAAGCAATGTGGTCCGACTGGAAGCTAGACCGGCCAACAGCGAAGGGGTCGGCGAGGTGTCGCTTCGCCGTCTTGTCTTGAATGCCATGCGCATGCGACCCGACCGACTGGTTGTCGGCGAGGTGCGGGGCGCCGAGGCCTTCGACCTGCTGCTTGCCCTCACCAGCGGTCACCGGGGTTGCCTAACCAGCTGCCACGCCGCCGACGGTCCGAGCGCGCTGCGTCGGTTAGAAACCCTGGCCGCGCTGGCCGGGGTGCCGATCGGGGTCGACGGGATACAGGAGTTGATTTACGACGGCGTAGACGCGGTGGTTACCACCGCCCGGTCTGGGCCCCGTCGACAGGTCACCTCGATCGACCTTTTGCTTGACGGGCAGCTACAGAATTGTTGGCGGCTGGGACCAGAGCTGTTGGCGGTGGCGGCGTGAGTGACCGAGTCGCTGAACGACAATTGCTGGGTCTGCTGATCATCAGCTCGCTGGCGATCGGGCTCGGATGGTTCTTTGTTGGTCCGACGTTGATCGTCGTCGGCCCGGTCCTTTCGGTGCTGACGTTCTCGGAGTGTCGGCGGCGATCGCAGCTGGCGGCTCGGCGCGCTTCAGCTGCGGCCATGCCAACGATCGTCGATCAACTGATCCACCAACTCAGAGCGGGCCACTCACTCGGCCGAAGCTGCCTGCAGCTAGAAGAGCCGATCGGGCTGGTTCGTCCCCTGACCGAAAGCCTCGGTCGTCGCCAAACGTTGTCGGAGTCCGCCGGAGCCTTAGCTTTCTCCGACGATCGTTCGGTCAGACTGCTGGCCGTCACCCTCGGTGTCTTGGCTGACAACGGTGGCCCAGCCGTACCGGCGCTGCAGCGTCTCCGGCATACGTTGATCGGCGTGATCAACGGCCAGCGCCGAGCCGATGCCGAGGCAAGTCAGGCGCTGGCCTCGGCCGGGTTGATGGTGCTGGCGCCCTCGGCGTTCGCAATCTTGGTCGCCCTACTCGATGCCGAGGCAGCCCGCTTCTACTTGCGAGAACCCATAGGCGCTGGCTGTGTGCTCGTCTCGCTGCTGCTGTCGTGGATGGGATGGTGTTGGATACAGCGCCAACTGGCGTTGGCCCAGCGGGGCGGTCTGTGACGGCCTCAGAAGCATTGCAGTACCTGTGGCCGCTCCTGGCTGCGCTAATGGCGGTGGCAGCCTTCTGGCGTCGTCGGCGTTCGAATCAGGCCGCGAGGCGGGTCGCTGACCGCGAAGCGGGCCTCGACTTCACGATCGACCTGATAACGGTGGTGCTCGGGTCAGGGGGAACCGTCCGCCGGGGAATCGAAGTTGTTGCCGAATCGGGCCCGAGCGCGGTGCGAAGTTCATTCGAATCGATTCTGGATCGCTCCGCAGCTGGTTTACTGCTGGCCGATGCGCTTGCTCCGGCCTCGCACGAACTCGGTCCGGCCTTCCATCCGCTCGTCGGAGCGTTGATCGCCGCCGAACGAGATGGGGCACCGGTCAGCATCATTCTGCAGCACTTGGCCGACGAGGCGGAGCAGGCTCGCCGCTGGCGGGCCGAGGCGCTGGCGAAACGTATGCCGGTGGCCATGTTGCTGCCGCTGGTGACTTGCCTGCTGCCTGCAGTGGTGATCGGGGCGGTCCTGCCGCTGGCCATCGTTTCGATCCGGCAACTCAGGGGCTAGAGCAGCCCCTCCCGATTGGTATCGGCGTCTCTGCGCCCGTTCGTACTCAACGAGAGGTTCACAGATGATGGCAATACTTTCAGTTCTGGCAATCCGGGCAAAACAGGGAATGCACCGGCGCACAGCATGCGCCGACGACTCGGGGCAGGCGACGGCCGAATACGCCCTCGTGATGCTGGCCGCCGCGGGCATCGCTGGGGTCGCCCTGGCGTGGGCGGTCGGCGGGGGAGGAATCGAACGTCTACTCGACGCGGTCCTCGACTCGATCATCGCCGGTGTGACCGGATGATGGCATCCCAAGTCCTGCCTGCGCAGGCCGAGGGGCAGAGCACCGCCGAGCTGGCAATCGTTCTGCCACTGCTGATGATCCTGCTGCTGACCGTGGTTCAGGTCGGTCTGGTGGCCAGAGACTACGTAGCTATCCATCACTCGGTCGGCGAAGCGGCCAGGCGGGCGGCACTAGAACCGGATCACCTTCCCGATCTGGTCGATGTCGCCAGCCCATCAGGTCTAGAGCCCGATCGCCTCCAGCTCGGCATGGAAGGAGGTCGAGCGACCGGCGATTTACTCACCGTCCGGCTGGACTATCAATCACCGACCGACGTGCCGGTTGTCGGCGCGTTCGTCGGCGACGTGGAGCTTTCAACCAGCGCGGTGGTGCGGGTGGAATGAACGGAAACTAGAACGGCTCGGAGTTGCCGAGCGTGTTTTGCAGCAGCGACAGGGCGGCGACCTTGTCGAGCGGTTCGTTGCCGTTGCCACACTTCGGCGACTGCACGCACGAGGGGCAGCCGCTGCTACAGGAGCAGTTGTCGAGCACCTCGGCGGTGGCGCTGAGGTGCCGGTCGGCGGCGTCGAAGGCTAGCTCGGCCACGCCTGCACCTCCGGGGTAGCCGTCGTAGATGAACACCGTTGGCAGGTCGGAGTGGGGCGCGGCGGCGATCGAAACGCCGCCGACGTCCCACCGGTCGCAGATGGTGAACAGCGGCAGGATGCCGATGGCCGCATGCTCGGCGGCGTGCAGCGCACCCGGCAGAGCGAAGTCTTGAATACCAGCCTGGCGTATCAGCGACGGTTGCCACTCATACCAAATCGAGTTGGTTACCAACTCCTGTGGCGGCAGATCGAGATCTTCGTTTGCTACCACCGTGCGGCTGGCGTGTTCCTTCAGCTGGTAGCCGATGACCTGTGTGGTCACTTTGACCTGGCCGAGGTAGAGCGTCGACGCGCCGACCATCTTGCTGGTGGTTGTGCCGAGCACCTCGATGCCGATGTCGGATCGTGCCTGGGTCCAGGTTTTGCCGTCGTCGTGCTCGACGATGGCTTCCCGGGCGTTGAGGTCGAGGTCGATAACTTTCCACGGCTGGCCACGGTGAAGGTACACCGCTCCGGGGTGAACAAGATTGCCAGCGCGGGCCATCTCGACGGTGCCGATCAGTTGATCGTCGGTGTCGACGATGCGCACCTCACCACCCGACGCAGACCGCAGACTGATCCGGTGAAATGGCACGCCCCGGCCGTCCCACACCGCCCGAGGAAGCCGAAGCCGATCCGGCCGGATACGCAGATCGTCGTTCAGAACGTTCCGACGAACCGCCTCGTCGAGTTCGGGCCACCAGCGCTCGTCGTTCGGCGCCAGCGGCGACTCGAACGCGGCGCAACCCAGATGAGGATCCAAAATGTTGGGGTTGGCCACGTTGACTACCACCGGTTCCGGCGGCCGTTCGAACAGATCTCGTGGGTGGCTGACAAACCACTGGTCGAGCTGATCAGAGCCGGCAACCAGCACAGAGATCGACTCCTGCCGTGAGCGGCCCGCCCGACCGATCTGTTGCCACATCGAAGCGATCGTTCCCGGGAACCCGCACAGCACGGTGGCGTCGAGACCGCCGATGTCGACCCCGAGTTCTAGAGCGCTTGTGGTGACCACCGCTCGCAGAGAGCCGGTGGCTAACTCCTCTTCGATCTGTCGCCGCTCGGCCGCAAGGTAGCCGCTGCGGTAGGGGCGAACCATGTCGGCAAACTCCGGTGGCAGAGCCCGGGTAACTCCGGCGGCGACCCGTTCGGTCAACGCTCGGCTGCCACAGAAGGCGATGACCCGCCGCCCGCTTTCCACCAGTTCGGCCACCGCTCGGATCGTTTCGGTGGCAGGCGACTGGCGGATTCCCCGCTCCACATCGACGAGGGCGGGCTGCACAACCGCGACCTGGCGAACCCCGCACGGCGAGCCATCCTCGGTGATTGCCACCACCGGTTTACCGCAGAGTTCGGTTGCCAACTCGGCTGGCTCGCCGATCGTGGCCGAGCAGAACACGAAGGTCGGGTTGCCGCCATAGCGGGCGCATTGACGCTGCAACCGTCGTAGAACGTGAGAAACGTGGGTGCCGAAAATCCCTCGCAGAACGTGCAGCTCGTCGATCACCACATAGTCGAGCCGCTTGAGGAACGTGGCCCACTTGCTGTGGTGGGGGAGCAGCCCGTGATGCAGCATCTCCGGATTGGTCAACACCACATTGGCATTCGAACGAGCCCAAGCCCGCTGTTCCTTCGACGCGTCGCCGTCGTATGCCACCGCTTTGAGGTCGGGGATAGCCATGTCACCGAACGCTCGCAGCTGATCCTGAGCCAGCGCCTTTGTTGGGTACAACAGCAGCGAGGTGCCAGAACGAATGCCGCTAACAACCGACTCAGCGATGGGAATCTGAAAACACAGAGACTTGCCCGAGGCGGTACCGGTAGAGATCACTACCGATTGGCCCTGTCGGATCAGGTCGATGGCTTTGGCCTGGTGGGAGTAGATCCGCTCCGGCAGGCAGTGGGCGATCTTGTCTGGCAGCGGTTGGCTGAGCTCTTCGTAAATCGCTGGCCGCTCAGGCAACCGTTCGAGGTGAACCAGCCGACCATCTCGCCGGAACTGCTCAACCGCCTCGTCGATGGGCGCGAGCTGTCCATGGTCCAGGACGAGTGAGCCGGCTGCAACATCCACCGAACACAGCCTAGTTGAGCCCTATGACCCTCGTAGTTTCCTACAACCCAGCCAGCCCCCGGCAGGGAAATCCAGCCCCCGGCAGGGAGATTCGGCCTCTGGCAGGGAAATTCAGCCCCCGGCAGGGAAATTCGGCCTCTGGCAGGGAAGTTCGGGAAGTTACAGCGCTCCGACGGTGGGGTAGAGCGGATTCTGGGCCAGAAGCTCGGCGGCTCGGGCTCGGGTGGTGTCTCGGAGGCCGTCGTCGAGGGTGAACTTGGCCTTTGACGGCTCGCCGGAGGAGGTGGCGTTCGGCACGGCGTTTGTAAGCACACCGCAGATGATGTCGGCCACAGTATCCATGTCCGAGGTGTCCATGCCGATGGTGGTCAGCGCCGGGGTGCCCAGGCGGATGCCCGAGGTGTACCAGGCGCCGTTGGTGTCGAACGGAATCGAGTTGCGGTTGACGATCACGCCTGCGTCTTCGAGCGACGATTCGGCCTGTCGACCGGTCAGTCCGAACGGCTGCACGTCGACCAGCACGAGGTGATTGTCGGTGCCGCCGGTGACGATGCGGCCGCCCCGCTTGGCGATGCCCTCGGCGAGAGCGACGGCGTTGTCGGCCACCCGCTGGGCGTAGTCTTTGAATTCCGGCTGGCGGGCTTCGGAGAAGGCCACCGCCTTGGCCGCCATCACGTTCGACAGCGGGCCGCCGAGGACCATGGGGCAACCCTTGTCGATGAACTCGACCA
>JBOEHD010000273.1:0-14132 GCA_050633745.1 Acidimicrobiales bacterium | reverse complement strand
AGCTGGGTCGCCTTCTTCGATCTGCTGGATGAGCCGATCATCGATCAGGAGAAGAACCCCGACTGGGCTCAGCACCTGGCGCTCGAGGTCGAATCCCTCGAAGCCTTGGACGCGGCGAAACAGAACCTGCTCGACAACGAGATCGAGGTGCTCGGCCCCGTCNNCGGTCGACCACGGCTTCATCCGCTCGATCTACTTCTACGATCCATCCGGTCACCGTCTAGAGCTAACCGCTCGAACCCTTGAGCCTGGCGAACTCGACCGCTACGCGGCCGAGGCCTCAGAGCTCGTCGATCAATGGGCAGCGAAGAAGGCCGACGTCGACGCCTAGCTAATCAGACTTGCAGCCCGCACTGCTCGAAAGCTTCGCGGGTTGCCGCCTTCTCTTCGTCGGTGAGTTCGAGTAGCGGCTCGCGCACGGCGCCGCCGACTTGGCCCAGTAGCTCCTGCCAGTACTTCTGGTGAGAGTGAGGCTTTTCGGTCGGCCGGGTGCTGCTGAGGGCGTCGCGCACCGGGTCAAGGCTGCGGCTGATCTCTTTGGCTTCGTCGGCCCGTCCGGCGAACGCCGCTTCGGTGTAGGCGTGCATACGCCGGTCCTTTGCCGACTGAATCAGATATGGGGGAGAGGAGCACAGGTACAGCTTCCAGTTCAGCTCCAGGATGTTGTCGAGCCACTCCGGCTCCGAGGCGGTGCTGACCTGGATCCGGTCCGACGCCAGCGCAGTGAGTTCGCTGTACAGCGGGCGAGGCACGCTGTATTTGATAGCCACCACGTTGTCGATGTCGGCCAGGCGATTACACAGCTCTGGCGACATCAGATAGCCGCTGGCGGGATGGCTCCACAGAGCGATCCCGATGTCGACGCTCTCGGAGATCGTCTTGTAGTAGTGGTAGAGCGTCTCGTCGTACTCGGTGTGAAAGTGCAGCGCAGGGGCGTGGACCACGATGTAGTCGGCCCCAATGGTCTCGGAGTGGCGGGCCAGGTCAATCACCACATCCATATTCTGATCCGAACATGACGTGATCGTGTAGCCACCATCGCTGGTCGCTTCAACCGCAAGCTCGAAACAGCGTTTGCGCTCCTCGATACTCATGGAAAAGAACTCACCCTGCTTGCCTGCGATGAACAGACCCTCGATGCCGAGGTCTTGGGTCCAGTGGCGGATGTTCTCCTTGAACCCTTCCTCGTCGAGCTTGTGGTCCTGGGTGAACGGCATGAGAGCCGCGGCCCAGATGCCCTTCATGTTCTGTTTGGCGTATGCCTTGGCGTCGCTGCGTGCGTAGTCCATTGGCTCAGTTCAATCTTTCGTTCGAGTCCTGGGTGTCTTAAAGCCTGAGTCTTGGTCAGACGATCTTGATGCTGTGGGAGACGTTCTTGGCCACCGTGTAGTGGTGCAGGCCTTCGGTTCCGCCTTCGCGTCCGTAGCCGCTCGACTTCACGCCACCGAACGGCGTTTCCGGCAGGGATGCTTCGAGCGTGTTGATCGACAGGTTGCCCGCCTCGACCCGCTCGATCATCTCGTCGGCGTAGTCTGCCCGGTTGGTAAACCCGTAGGCCGCCAGTCCGTAAGGCACCGAGTTGGCCTGTTCGATAGCGGTGTTGAGCGAATCGACCGGGTTGACGATGGCGATCGGGCCGAACGGTTCTTCCTGCATGACCCGGGCGTTGGCTGGCACGTTGGCCAGCACGGTTGGTTCGAAGAAATAGCCGGGCCGATCGATTCGAGCGCCGCCGGTCAGAAGATCGGCACCGCAGGCCACGGCGTCGTCGACCAGCTCGGTCAACGCGGCGATCCGGCGGTCGTTTGCCAGCGGGCCCATCTCGACCCCGGGCTCCATGCCGTCGCCGACAACGGTTTTGGCCGTGCGATCGGTGATTACCTGCACGAACTCATCGAAGACGTCCTGGTGGACAAAGAACCGAGTCGGTGAGGTGCAGACCTGTCCGGCGTTCCGCATTGCTCGAATGGCCGAGGTGACCCCGGCGGCGTGGACGTCGGTATCTTCGCAGACGATCACCGGAGCGTGACCGCCGAGTTCCATCAGCACCGGAGTCATGTTGTCGGACGCGATGCCGGTGAGGTGGCGGCCGACTGAGGTCGACCCGGTGAACGCCACCATCTTGATGGTGTCGTTGGGGATCAGGTACGACGAGATATCGGCCGGTACGCCAAAGACCAGGTTCAACACGCCCTCGGGCAGACCAGCATCGTGGAATGCCTGGACGATGTGCATGGCGCCGGCCGGGGTTTCCTCTGCGGCCTTGAGGATGATGGAACACCCGGACGCAATCGCCCCGGCGATCTTGCGGGCAGGCTGGCTCATCGGGAAGTTCCAGGGCGAGAAGGCGGCCACCGGCCCTATTGGCTGGTGGTGCACGATGTACTTAACCCCCGGTCCACTGGGGATCACCCGACCGTAGGTGCGGGTCGCTTCGCCGGCGTCCCACTCGAAGAACTCGCAACCGCGGATGACCTCGGCCTGGGCCTGGGCAAACGGTTTGCCATGTTCGAGCGTGATCGAATAGGCGATCTCGTCCTGGCGTTCTCGCATCAGGTTGGAGGCATCGCGGATCAGGTCGGCCCGTTCCTTGGGCGAGGTCTGACTCCAAATGGCGAAACCCTTGGACGCAGCTTCGAGTGCTTCGTCGAGGTCTTGTTGGCCAGCGATCGGCACCTGCCCGATCACTTCCTCGGTCGCCGGGTTGACCACCGGGAGATCGGCGTCGGTGGTTCGCCAGGAGCCGTTGATGTAGAGCTGGAGCTTCGGGTACGAGGGCTGTGCATTTGAGGGCTGCGAGTTTGAGGACATGAGTCGGTTGCCTTTCGTCGGCTAGAAGCTGGTGCGGATGGCCCAGAGGTCGGGAAATGCGGGCTTGAAGAGGGTAGTTGCGAGGTAGGAGGCGCCGTCGGATCCGCCGGTGCCGTGTTTGGTGCCGATGGTTCTGCGGACCATGATCACGTGGCGGTAGCGCCATTCCTGGAGGCCCTCGTCGAGATCGGTAAGGGTCTCGCAGAGGCCGGCGAAGCTCTCGTCGCTGTAACGGTCGATGATGGTTGCCTGCAGCGCCTCGTTCGGCACAATCGCTTCGCTGACATCCCGGTCGAGCACTTCATCCGGTACGTGAAAGCCGTCTCGGTGGAGGACCCGCACAAACGCGTCCCATAGGGTTGGCGCCTCATAGCGTTTGCTGAGGCGCTCACCCTCGTCGCCCTTGAACCAGTCGAGTTGGATCCTGTCCTTGATGCCGAGCAGGAATTCGAGCTCACGGAACTGGGCCGACTGGAACCCGCTGGCGTTGGCCAGGAACGAACGGAAGCTGGCGAATTCGGCCGGCGTCATCGTTTCGAGAATGTCGATCTGACCGACGAGCGTCTTCAGAATTTTCAACACCCGCTTCAGATGGTTGCTGGCGGCGCCAAGCTTGTGTTCGTCGAGCTGCACCATGATGTGGTCGAGTTCGTGGAGCATCTGCTTGAACCACAGCTCGTAGACCTGGTGGATGATGATGAACAGCGACTCGTCGTGCTCGGGGCCACCGGTATCGGGGTCGAGCGATACGCACTGCTGTAGCGACAGCAGTTCGGGCACCATCAGGTAGCTGCCGTAGGTAAAGGTGTCGTCGTTTTCGAGGGGAAGGCTCATTGTTTTGTCTTTCGCCTTAGGAGTTCGAGAGGGCTTCGGGGTCGGCCAGGGGGTCGAGCGAGGGGAGTGGCGGTAGGGCCTTTACCAAACCGTCGACGTCGAGCTCGGGGTCGGCGATGGCATCGGCGATGATCCTGGCTTGGGTCGCTGCTCGCGACTGCGCCTCGGAGTACGGCATGGTCGAGAACATGACCATGTTGTAGCGGGGGCTCAGATGGGCGGGGTGCCGCTGTTCCAGTTCGAGGGCCAGCGCTCGCTTGGCCAGGTAATCGGGATCGATAACACCAGATCGCATCTCGATGTAGTTCTGGAGCGCCATGTCGGCGATGGCATCGGCGTCGGGCTTTCGATCCTGCTCGTAGTTGCGGAAGGCGGCGGCACGATCCTGCGGTGCGGCCGCGAGATGTCGATGAAGGGCCCGGGCTGACTCCATGGCCGCGTTCATGCCCTGGCCGTGAAATGGCACAATGGCATGAGCTGCATCGCCAACCAGCACTGCGCTGTCCTGGTAGCTCCAACCGTCGGCTCGCATGGTGCCCAGCGGTCCGGTTGGGTTTTCGAGGAACTGCTCGGCCAGGTCGGGCACGCGGGCCGCGAAGTCGGAGAACTCCGAATCGAACAGGGCATCGATCTCGTCGGCTGTGGTTAGCGCCTCAAAGGTCGATGTGGGGGCGAAGAGGGTGACGGTGAAGTCGCCCTCGGGGTTGGCCAGGGCGATGAGCATGAACTCGCCACGAGGCCATATATGGAGTGCATTCGGATCGAGCTGATGGCTGCCATCGGCCGCTGGTGGCAGGGTCAGCTCTTTGTATGAATGGTCGAGCCACTCGGTCTCGAAGTTGCACGCACCCTTGGCGGCGATCGCCTTGCGCACCCGCGAGCCCGCCCCGTCGGCGCCGAAAATCACGCCAAACGGCTCAGTGCGGCCGTCGGTGAAGTGCAGCATCGATGCGTCGAGATCGACCGAGTCGATCCTGGCCTCAAACTCGATGGTGACCCGGCCGGTTGCTTCGGCAGCGTCGAGGAGGATGGCGTTTAGATCGGTCCGTGACACGGAGTGAATGACCTCATGGGCCTTGGTCCCGTAGCGCTGCAGTTCCGGTGTCGGGTCGCCGATGGCGTGAACCATACGGCCCCGCATCGGGATGGTGATGGCGTCGACCTGATCGATCACGCCGACATCGATAAGTGGCACGATGCCGCGAGTGGCTAGCGCCAAGTTGATGGAGCGGCCAGCGTCGATGTCGGCTCGACGCAGATCTTGCCGACTTTCGTAGACCGTCACGTCATGACCCTGGCGAGCGAGGTAGATCGAGAGCAGGGCGCCCGCCTGGCCGGCGCCTGCGATGACCATCGGCCCGGTCATGTGACGATCCCGTCGAGAATGCCCACGAAGCGTTCGATGTCGTCGAACGAGTTATACAGCGGCACCGGAGCGACACGGATCACGTCGGGTTCTCGCCAATCGCACAGCACGTGGGCTTTCTGCAGTTCGTCGTAGACCCGTTTGCCGTCACCGTTTGTGACCCGCAGCGCGTACTGGCAACCTCGTTCGTCCAGCGATTGGGGCGTGATGTTCTCGATGCGAGCCCCGAGGGTTTCGGCCAGGCGGCGATCGAAGAACTCGATCTGTTGTTCCGACTTTTGCCGCAGCGCCGCCACCCCGCCGGCGGCCTCGATGATGTCGAGCGATGCCCGAAGGGCTGCCATGGGGAGGATGGGAGCGTTCGACAGCTGCCATGATTCGACGGTCGGCATGGCCACGAACTCGGTGGCCATCTCGAAGCGGCTCGATGGTTCGGTGCCCCACCAGCCGAGGAACTTCGGCAGGGTTTGATCGGCGATGTGTCGTTGATTTACGAACGCTCCGGCCACGCCGCCCGGCCCACTGTTCAGGTACTTGTATGTGCACCAGGCCGCGAAGTCGACGTCCCAGTCGTGCAGCGAGAGTTCGATGTTGCCGACCGCATGGGCCAGGTCGAACCCGACAACGGCACCGGCCGCGTGGGCCGCGGCGGTGATCTCGGCCATCGGTAAAACCTGGCCGGTGTAGTACTGAACGCCGGGCAACAGAACTAGCGCAAGCTCGTCGCCGAGATCGGCGATGGTGGTGAGGATGTCTTCGGAGCGGAGGGTTTTCTCGCCTTCACGAGGGGTGAGAAGTGCAAGCGACTCGGCTGGGTCGAAGCCACGCTGGCGGATCTGCGACTCGGCCGCGAAGTGGTCGGAGGGGAAGGCGTGGCTCTCGATAAGGATCTTGTGTCGTTGGGCGGTTGGCCGGTAGAAGCTGACCATCAGCAGGTGGAGATTCACCGTGAGGGCGTTCATGGCCACGACTTCGTCTGGCTGGGCGCCGGCGACTGCTGCTAGTTGATCGGTCAGCAGTTCGTGGTAGTCCTTCCAGGCCAGGTCGCCGGTGAAATGCCCTTCCACACCGAGAGCGCTCCACCGGTCGAGTTCGGTGTTGACGTACTCCCGAGTGCGTTTCGGCATGGCTCCGAGCGAGTTGCCGACGAGGTAGATCCCGTTTGGCAGTTCGAAGTCGTCGCGGAACGGTGCCAGCGGGTCGGCTGCGTCGAGCTCGGCTGCGGTGAGCGGGGCAGCGGTCACAGGCGGCCGCTCTTTCCGGGGTGCAGCGTGTCGCAATGGGGGCAAGTGCGGGCCTGCTGGTCTTCGTCGAACGCAGTGAAAAGAGGTGGTAGGTCTTTGTCGATCGCCTGGACCTGAAGTTCGACTCGGTGGACGAGCCTGGCGCAATTTGGGCAGGCCCATTCGAATCCATCGAGTTCGCCGATGTTGCGCTGGTACTCCACGACGAGGCCGATGGAGTCCGGGTCGGGGCGCTGCGGCGAGTGCCGCATATGAGGTGGCAGCAGGTACACCTCGCCTTCACGAATCGGCATGTCACGCGGCGCGGTTCCTTCTTCGGGCCAGATGACGAGGTTCATGTCGCCCTTGATCTGGTAGAAGAACTCTTCCCGAGGGTCGTCGTGGAAATCGTTCCGCTCGTTGCCGCCGCCAACGATCATCACGATCATGTCGGCCTCGCGCCAGATCTGCTTGTTGGAGACCGGGGGCGTCAAGTCCTCACGATGGTCTTCGATCCATCCCATGAGGTTGAAGGGCCGCCGCTCGTCTGGGCTTGGGTCGTACTGTTTCATGACTGCCTCCTCGTATTCTGACTAGGGATATTTCGGTGTGCTCTAGTTGGCATGTGCGGCGTCGCCAGCATCTCGCAGGTTCGATTCGACCAGCCCGGTGAGCCGCGTCAGCTCGCCGATCAAGACTGACAGATCGCCGATGTTAGCCAGCGCACTGGCCGACAGTTCTTGCGCCTCGGCGATAAGGGTTTGCGTCAGCTCCGCGCCGGAGGTGGTCACCGACACGACACGTTGACGCCGGTCTGCGGCCCCGACCGCCCTGGTGACCAAGCCTCGCTTTTCGAGCCGACCAACCGCATGGGTGACCGTTGGCTGTGGACTCAACGCTTCGGTGGCCAACTCGACAACCGAGAGCTCGCCGACCTCGGCCAGAACCGCCAACACCCGCCACTCCGACCGTGAAACTCCGTGCTGGGAAAGCGCGCTATAGAACGGGGCCGACAGGGTCTGGTCGGCCTTGCGAAGCAGGTACGGCAGGTAGCTGTCGAGAAACTGCGGGTCGCTTGCCATCAGAACGAACATTACATTCAAACGAATGGGATTACAACATTCATGTGAATGCTTCGCGTCAGAGCTGGATTTTTGGTCGAGCGGCGCAGCGGCTATGCCTTAGGGCATGGATGTGACGACAGCTGTGCAGAGTCGCTATTCGGTGCGGGGTTATCGCCCCGATCCGGTTCCGGACGAGGTGATCCGGGAGGTGTTCGACGTGGCTCGGTTTGCCCAGTCGGGCACTAACAACCAGCCGTGGCACGTGGCCGTCGTCAGCGGGGCAGCCTGTGATGATCTGCGGAAGCGACTCTGCGCTCGATTCGACGCCGGTGACGCCGGCGAGCGTGACTTTGCTGCGGCAGCCGATCCTCTGCCCGATGCACTGATGGCACGACGCCGGGCCTGCGGGTTCTCCTACTACGCCACCATGGGAGTGGAACGTTCCGACCGAGAGGGGCGGGCGGCTATCGCACGCAAGAACTTTGAGCTGTTCGACGCCCCCCACGCTGCGTTCTTCTCCATGCACCGGACGCTGGGAATCACCGGCGCCGTTGACATGGGCATTCTGCTGCAAACGGTGACTCTGCTGATGCTGGATCGGGGTATCGGCTCTATCGCCCAGGGCGCGTTGGCCAACTACCCCGACACCGTACGAGAGGTGGCCAAGCTCCCCGAAGAGAACGGCATCGTCTTCGGCATGTCGTTCGGCTACGAGGACCCCGATGCGCTGATCAACACCGTGCGCATGCCGCGTGAGTCACTGGACGACATGGCCAGCTTCACCAGCTGAGGTCGGGGCCATCGGCCCCCTCAGGGAAGGTCGGGGTGTTCGCCCGGGTCGAGGATCCAGGCATCGCCTTCGGAGCGGAGGTGGCCGCACGAAGGGCCACCAAAATGGGTGCCGAGGACAAGCGTGTGGTCATCGCAGTACTGCTCGGCGAACCGCCGCCTAGTTTCGATAGCCATCGGCTTGTCGACGTCGGGTTCGCTAGACCAGTCTGGGTGAGCAAACTGGATGGGGTGGTGGCAGAGGTCGCCAGTGATGACCGCGTCGTCGCCGTTTGAGGAGATCCGCACGCTGTGATGGCCGGGGGTGTGGCCTGGAGTCGGCTCCAACCACACGAGGTCGTTGAGGCGAAGGTCGCTCGATACCAGCTCGGCCAGCCCTGCATCGATGCAGGGCTGGATGCTGTCGCCAACGACGTCGCCATAGACCTGTGGCTCGCTCCGCCAGTGATTCCACTCCTGCTCGCCGAACAGGTAGCGAGCCTTAGGGAAAGTGGGCTTCCACTCGTCGCCAACGAGATGGGTGTTCCAGCCGACATGGTCAACGTGTAAGTGGGTGCAGATCACGGCGGTGACTTCGTCCGGTCCGAACCCGGCCTCGATCATTTGGTCTAGAAAGTCGGTTTGCAGCCCAGCGAGCGCTTCGAAGTTCGGGCGTACCTTGTCGTTGCCGGCGCAGGTGTCGACCACGATTTTCTCATCGCCTACCTGGATGCCGAACGCATGGAACGAGAGTCGGATCCGGCCTGACTCAGGATCGGCGTAGGGGCCGAGTAGCCAGTCATGCTCCAACACAGCGTCGGGAGTGGCTTGGGGAATGATGGCAAACCCTGGCCAAACGCTCTCCATTTCCAGCACCTTGGTAACTGTCGCTTCACCGATCTGCCAAGTCTGCACGTCAGTAGCTCCTCGATCCTCTTTGTCAACGTTGTCGTCAACCTCTTTGTCGACTTGTCCTCAGTCTTCTCGTCACCAGAACTCGGCACCAGTTTGTCACTCCGGGCTTTGGGCTGCACGAGGGCTGGCGTGGAGGTTACGTTCGCAACATCTCATCAGCTCGCTAGGCGCAGGGGCTGGTTCGACAAGTAGTGTCGCGAACATGAGCGATGGGACGACGCGACCTGCTCCACTCGAAGGTGTTCGGATGGTGGAGCTGACCGATGGGGTCGCCGGAGCGTACGCCGGTCGACTCCTCGCCCTCGCCGGGGCCGAGGTGATCAAGGTTGAACCGCCCCAGGGGGATGTGGTGCGCCACTGGGGGCCGTTCCCTGGCGATGACCCAGGCGAGGTGGTCGCTGAGCAGAGTGCCCTCCACCTTCATCTGAATACCAACAAGCGGTCGGTTGTCGCTGACCTCACGCAAGCCGACGGTCGCGAGTTCGTCGCCGAACTGGCGGCCCGAGCTGATGTCGTGCTCGATTCCTTCGCTCCTGGCAGGGCCCCCGACGGGCTCGATGCCGAGTCGCTCCGGGCGACCAAACCCGGTCTGGTGGTCACGAGCATCACCGACTTCGGCCAAGACGGTCCGTACGCCGAAGCCGGCTATCGGGCGTCGGAGATCGTGCACTACGCAATGGCCGGGCCGATGCATGCCACCGGAGTGGCTGAGCGAGAACCGGTCAAGTTGGCCGGTCACCTCATCAGCTATCAGTGCGGAACGATGGCTGCGGTGGCCACTCTGGCCGCGCTGGCGGTGGCTGAGCAGAATGGCACGGGGACTCATGTCGACGTGGCCAACTTTGAGACCCAGGCCGGCTCGATCGATCGCCGCATGGTGTTCCTCCAGCAGTTTCTCTACAACGGGCGCACCGTCGGGCGGGACCCGGCCGGAGCCCAAGGCCTGCTGCCAACCGGGATCTACCCGGCCTCCGACGGTTGGCTGCAGATCGCCACTCCGCCTCCCTATGCCGACCGACTCGTCGCCACGCTCGACGATCCGATGTTGGCCGAGCTGCTCAGCGACCCGGCGTGGGTTACCAATCCCGATGTGCCGGATCTGGTCGAAGGGGCGCTGTACGGCTGGTTGGCCGAACGCACGACCGACCAGGCCATGGCCGAGGCGCAACCGCATCATTGGCCGGTGACCGCAGTGCGAACCACGCCCGAGGTACTGGCCGACGGCCACTTCGATGAACGTGGCGTTTTCGTTTCCGTCGACCATCCGGTTGCCGGAACGTTGCGACAGCCTGGCCCGCCAATTCGCTTCGCTGGAATCGAAGCGACCTTGCGTCCTGCCCCGCTACTGGGTCAGCACAACGAGGAGGTCCGAACCGAACTGGCGGGCCCGTCGCCCGCTTCGGAATCTGGATCTGCATCTACTTCGGAGTCGGGAGCGTCCGATATCGTCTCCCGCCCGTTGCCACTGGAGGGCGTGCGGGTTTTAGACCTGACCATGGTTTGGGCTGGGCCGTACACCACGATGCTGCTCGGCGACCTTGGCGCCGATGTCATTCGGGTCGAAGACGCTCGCCTCTACAACGGAACGCGAGGGGCTCTACCCCGACCACCTCGCGAGCAGCTCGACGCTCTCGGTTGGCTCTGCGCCTACCCCGATGACGAGCCTGGTCAGTGGCCGTGGAACCGCAACGCCTTCTTTAACATCCACGCTCGCAACAAACGATCAGCCACTGTGGACCTCTTGCGACAGGAAGGACGGGAAGCATTCCTTCGACTGGTCGAAAAATCTGATGTTCTGATTGAGAACAACGCCGTCGGGGTGATGGACAAGTTGGGCTTGAGCTGGGAAGAGCTCCATGAGCGCAACGATCAGCTCATCGTGCTCCGGATGCCAGCGTTGGGACTGACCGGACCCCGCTCCACCTATGTGGGGTTCGGGGCCAACTTCGAAGCGCTTTGCGGCTTGACCTCGCTCCGGGGCTACAGCGACGGCGACCTGACGCTGACCGGATCGGTCTACTACATGGACACCGCCAGCGGAGCGGCCGGAGCGTTCGCCGCTCTGGCCGCGCTCCGTCGCCGCCAGTCCACCGGCGTTGGTGAACTGGTCGAGTTGGCCCAGGGCGAGAACATGCTGAACCTCATCGGCGAATACCTGATCGACGCCGACCGGCGGGGCGAGGGTTTGCCTCCGCCAGGCAACCGGCACCTGACCAACGCGCCCCAGGGGGCATACCCCTGCGCAGACTCTGATCGGTGGGTGGTGCTTTCGGTCGACAGCGATAGTGCATGGAGCGGACTCAAACGAGCGATGGGCTCGCCCCCGTGGGCTGAGGACGGGCGCTTTGCTACCGCCACCGGACGGCGTCAGCATCACGACGAAATCGACGAACAGCTGGCCCAGTGGACGGCGCCGCTCGATCGCTGGGAAGTCACCCGCCTATGTCAAGCGGAAGGGGTTATCGCCGGCCCGGTTATGGACGAGGCCGATGCGGTTAGCGACCCTCAACTTCGGGCGAGAGGGTTCTTCCGCTCCAACGGCAGTGACGAGGTCGGCTGGCACGACTATCCCAGTCACCTCTGGCACTGGGATGGGCCCGACATGCGCCACGAAGGTCTGTGCGCTTTCGCCGCGGCCAACGACGACGTCTGGCGCAACGTCGCCAACCTCGATGATGCCGAGATGGCCGAGCTGGAAGCGAACGGGCATCTACTCGACCACTTCATGGATTCCCAAGGCGACCCGCTGTGAGAGATTGACGGACCCACTGTGGGAGATTCGCTTGTGTTAGCTGGCGTCGATCGGTTGGCCGTCGAACTCGCCCCACAGCTCGGCCATCTTCTCGGGGTGCTCGCCCTCCGGCCGTCGGCGATCGAACCAGAACCCATCTGGGTCGGCTCCTCGCACGACGACGGAGTTCTTGCGCCAAAAATCGTAGCCGTCGATCAGGCGAACATCGGCCGCCGCGTACCGTAGCGTCAGGCCAGCCCGTCGGCGGTCTGAGGCGTTCGGGGCCGACCCGTGCAGCAACAAATCGGTATGGAGCGATACCTGCCCGGCCCGCAGCGTGTTGCTGAACGGATCGGCGACGAGGTCCGTATCGGCGACACGTCGGCCGAGGACCCTCGTGCCATCGAGGTCTTCTTGCACATGCTCGATCTCGCCCCGCAGGTGGCTTCCGGGCACGAATCGCATCGCAGCGTTGTCGTCGTCTGCATCGTCGATCGCCAGCCACACCGAGACGGTGCGAGCCGGAGTCAACGGCCAGTAGACGGCGTCCTGATGGAACGGAACTTCTTTCGGGTCGCCGGGGAGCTTGGCAAACAGGTGGCTACCCCAGCACACGATGTTGGGGCCGACGATGTCGGCCACGAGGTCGACGATCCGGGGCTCGGTCACCAGGTCGTGTAGCCGCTCACACACGAGGTGGTAGCAATTGATCGAATAAGAATTGCGTCGGTCGTCGGCGTTCACCACCTCGTCGAGAAGATCGTCGAAGTACATCCGGAGCCGATCGGCCTCGTCGTCGGTGAATACGTCGATGGGGCTGACGTACCCGCTTCGGTTGTAGTGCTCGATCTGCTCCGCGTCGAGGTTCTTTGCTACCGCATCGTCGGCGGGAACGAACGTCAACTCGCGGTCACCGTCGATTGGGTCAGCTCGCCGTTCGGTGACCATGGATGTCGACGATAATGCAGCGGCTAGTTAGGCGAACAGCCGGTGCGGATGTGACCCGTCTTAGTTCCCATGGCATTGTGAAGTAACGACGGCTGACGGCGTTTTTCGAGCAAACGCCCCAAGAATCGGAGGCCACTTCATGGTGAACACAGACACGAGCACGAACTCAGCAGCGAGCGGTGCATCCACCGCCGACCCTTCCACAGCGGAGTACGACGCCATCATCATCGGATCCGGCTTCGGTGGTATGTACGCGCTGCACCAACTACGAGACGAGATGGGACTTTCGGTTCGGGCCTTCGACGGAGCGGCCGGCGTCGGCGGTACCTGGTGGTACAACCGCTACCCGGGGGCTCGGGTTGATGCCCCTAGCGCTCCCTTTTACGCCTACACGTTCTCCAAGGAACTGGTCGACGAGTGGGAGTGGAAAGAAACCCAGTCCGCCAGTTCAGACGTACTGGCCTACCTGCAGCACTTCGCCGAACGTTTTGATCTGCTGAAGGACATCCAGTTCGAAACCTGGGTGACCGACGCACGCTACGACGAGGCCGCTCAGCGGTGGACGATCGAAACCGACCAGGGAGAGCAGGCCTCGGCCCGGTTCTTGATCTGCGCAACCGGTGCGCTGTTTGTGGCCCACAAGCCCGACTATGCCGGCATCGATGATTTCGCTGGTGAGAGTTACCACACCGGCCGGTGGCCCCATGAGCCGGTGTCTTTTGCTGGCAAGCGGGTCGGGGTGATCGGAACGGGGTCGTCCGGCATCCAGTCGATTCCCGAGATCGCCAAGGAAGCGGACCACGTCACGGTGTTCCAGCGCACGCCTCAGTACTCGCTGCCTGCTCGGAATCGGCCTCTCACCGACGAAGAACGTACCCAGTACCGGGACGACTGGGAGAACCTGCGGGAGTCGATGAACCGCCGCGGCGGCTGGCCGTTTAAAACCAACAGCGCCAAGGCATCGGAGCACACCCCGGAGGAGCGCCACGAACGGTACGAGCAGTTGTGGGATGAGGGCGGCATCCACCTCTCCATCAACAGCTACCGCGGAGTGCTCACCAATGAGGAGCTCAACGAGGAGGTATCCGAGTTCGTCCGGGACAAGATCCGGTCGATCGTCGAGGACCCGGAAACAGCACGGAAGCTGATGCCCGACTACCACTTCGGCACGAAGCGACTGATTCTCGACAACGGCTACTTCGAGACATACAACCGCGACAACGTGTCACTGGTCGACCTCCGGGAAGATCCGATCGAGTCGTTCACGGCAACTGGTGTGCAAACCAAGCTGAGCGAGGATGAGCACCCGATCGACATACTGGTGCTGGCCACCGGTTACGACGCCGTTAGCGGCTCGATGCTAAAGATCAATCCGAAGGGCCGAGGCGGAGTACCCCTGAGCGAGAAGTGGGACGAACGTTTCGACACCTACCTCGGTATGACCATCGCCGGCTACCCGAACCTGTTCATGA
>JBOEHD010000272.1:0-17069 GCA_050633745.1 Acidimicrobiales bacterium | reverse complement strand
TCAAGGGCAAGCCCCAGTACTGTTTCAGCACCCACAACGCCACCCAAAAGATGACGCTGGCCGACGGAACCGAACTGTCGCCCGCTCTGGGTATCGGTGCCTTCTGCGACAAGACCTTGGTCGCTGCCGGTCAGTGCACCAAGGTGAACCCCGAAGCCAAGCCCGAGGTGGCAGGTCTCCTCGGTTGCGGCGTTATGGCCGGGCTTGGCGCGGCGATGAATACCGGCGAGGTCGGCCGAGGCGACACCGTTGCGGTGTTCGGCTGCGGCGGCGTCGGCGACGCAGCGATCGAAGGGGCCAGGCTGGCTGGCGCAAGGACGATCATCGCCGTCGATCTCGACGACACCAAGCTTGAGTGGGCCAAGAACTTCGGCGCCACCCACACCATCAACTCGACGAAAGAAGACCCGATCGAGAAGATTCGCGAATACACCGAGGGCAACGGAGCCGACGTCACCATCGAGGCCATCGGCGTGCCTGCGGCTTACGAGCAGGCGTTCTACGCCCGTGACCTCGCAGGCACCCTGGTTCTGGTTGGCGTACCGAACCCGGAAATGAAGATCGAGCTGCCGTTTATCGAAATGTTCGGCCGCGGCGGGGCACTCAAGTCGAGCTGGTACGGCGACTGCCTGCCCTCACGAGATTTCCCGATGCTTATCGACCTGTACCTTCAGGGCAGGCTTAACCTCGAAGGCTTCGTCTCCGAAACCATCGGCATCGACGGTGTCGAAGAAGCCTTCCACAAGATGGAGCGCGGCGAGGTGCTCCGCTCCGTCGTTGTGATGTGAGAAAGTTGTAGCAATGGCAAATCTGGATCATGTCGTCACGTCGGGAATTTTCACTCTCGACGGCGAGGACTTCAACGTAGACAACAATGTTTGGATCATCGGAGACGACCGAGAGGTTGTCGTCATCGACGCGGCCCACGATGCGGCGGCCATTCGAGCTGGTATCGGCGATCGTCACCTTCGGGCCATCCTCTGCACCCATGGTCACAACGACCACATCAATGCAGCGGTGGAACTGTCCGAGGAAACCGATGCCCCGATCTTCCTCCATCCCGATGATGCCATGCTGTGGCAGACGGTCTACCCCGAGCACAAGTTCGATACCGAGCTTCGCCACAAGGACAAGATCAAGGTTGGCTCCAGTACGTTGAACGTGATCCACACCCCGGGTCACTCCCCCGGCGGCTGCTGTTTCCATCTCGCATCCGAGGGCCTGCTGTTTAGCGGCGACACGCTGTTCAACGGCGGACCGGGAGCGACCGGCCGGTCGTTCAGTAGCTACGAGGTCATCCTCGAATCGATCCAGAAGCGACTGTTCGGCCTCCCAGCCCAGACCACGGTCCATACCGGACACGGCGACTCAACATCGATCGGGGCCGAGGCGCCGAGCATGAACGAGTGGCGTAAAAAGCTCGAAGCCGAAACCGAAGGCTGAGCGCTATCGCTTCGTCCGCCCGTCTTGTCGCCCTCCTGAGGGGCATCAACGTCGGCGGCAACAACAAGCTGCCGATGGCCGAGCTGCGCTCCTGTTTGGAGCTGGCAGGCTACGGCGACGTCAAGACCTACATCCAGAGCGGCAACATCGCGTTCAACGCGCCCGAGGCAAGGGTAGGGCCGGACGCCGGGGTAGCGGCCCATGCGGAACAGCTCACCGGGCTGATCAGCAAGAACTTTGGGCTGACCGTGCCGGTTGTCATCCGAACCGCTGAACAGATCGCCGCGGTCATCGCCGACAATCCGTTCCCCGAGGCCGAAGCGGAACCCAAGTTTCTGCTGGTCTACTTCTGCTCGGAACCGTTCGCCGCCGACGCCCTGACCGAATTCGACCACGACAAGTACCAGCCCGACCGGCTGGCGACAGTCGGCGGAGCGGGAGTTGCTGGGCCAGAAGTTACTCGGTCCGAGGTCTATGTGGCCTACAGCGAAGGCATGAGTAAGTCGAAGCTGACGAACGTCGTGCTCGACCGCACTCTTCAGCTGTCGACAACAGCCCGAAATTGGAACACGGTTTTGAAGCTGCACGAGCTGGCGACCGGCTAGATGAAGCGACGGCGGCGATGAGCGCGGAGGTCGGCTGGAGCATCGCCGCGGTGGTGATCATGGTGGTCGGGTTGTGCGGGGTCATCATTCCGGTCTTGCCGGGGCTGGCTCTCATCTGGGGCGTGGCCCTGATCTACGGATTTCTCGTCGGCTTCGGCGCCATTGGGATCTCGGTCATGGTCGTGCTCACCGTGTTGCTGGCCATCAGCATCGTCAAAGGCGTGATCATTCCTCGGCGAACCGCGGCGGAGTCCGGGGCATCGGGATGGTCACAGCTCGGGGGCCTGGTTGGAGCGGTGATCGGGTTCTTCCTGATCCCAATCGTCGGGTTCATCGTCGGCGCCCTGGTCGGTGTTCTGCTGGCCGAAGTGCTCATCAAAGGTCAGTGGGATGAGGCGTGGACCGCCACAAAAGGTCTGGCGAAAGGCTTCGGCATCAGCGCCCTGATCGACCTGGTTCTGGGGCTCGTCATGATCGCCGCATGGGCCGGGTGGGCTGCTTCGGTTATCTGGTAGCCAGCCACCTATGCTGTCGCCATGGTTGAACCCGACTTCCTGCGCTTCGACACGCTAAGCCTGCACGCTGGCCAGCGACCGGACCCCACGACCGGGGCCCGAGCGGTCCCGATTTACTACACGACCTCGTACTCGTTCCCCGATACCGACGAGGCCGCGGCGATGTTCAACCTGGAGGTCCCCGGCCACATATACAGCCGAATCTCCAACCCGACCGTTTCGGTTCTCGAGGAACGGCTGGCGGCGCTTGAGGGTGGCGTTGGAGCGGTCTGCACCGCCAGCGGCCAGGCCGCGTTACACCTGGCCGTTTCGGCGCTGCTCAGCGCGGGCGACCACATCGTGGCATCGAAGAACATCTACGGCGGCTCTCACAACATGCTGAAGCTGACCCTGCCGAGATTCGGGATCACCACAACCTTCGTCGACCCTCGCGATCCGTCGGCCTTCGCCGCGGCGATCCAGGACAACACCAAAGTCGTGTTCGCCGAGACGCTCGGCAACCCTGGCATCGAAGTGCTCGACATCCCAGCGGTGGCCGACGTCGCTCACGCCCACGGGCTGCCGCTTATGGTCGACTCGACATTCGCCACTCCCTACCTGATGCGGCCCATCGAACACGGCGCCGACATAGTGATGCACTCGGTCACCAAGTTCCTCGGCGGCCACGGGGTGGCCCTCGGCGGAGCGATCATCGACGGTGGCCGCTTCGACTGGATGGCATCGGGCAAACACCCGACGCTCACCGAGCCGTACGCCGGCTATCACGGCCTGACGTTCGCCGAGGAATACGGGCCAGCTGCGCTTGGCATGCGAGCCAGAGCGGAGGGCCTGCGTGATTTCGGAGCGTGCATGAGCCCGATGAACGCCTTCCAGCTCCTACAGGGTGTTGAGACTCTGCCGCTGCGGATGGCCCGCCACGTTGAGAACACCGATGCGGTACTGACCATGCTGCAGGCCAACGACGCGGTCGGCTGGATCAGTCACCCTCGGGTGCCGAGCCACCCCGATCACGAGCTGGCGAAGAAGCTCTATCCAAAGGGAGCGGGAGCCATCCTCAGCTTCGGGGTCAATGGCGGTCGCGCCGCCGGACGTAAGTTCATCGAAGCGGTGCAGCTGTCATCGCACCTGGCAAACGTCGGCGACGCCAAGACCCTGGTGATTCACCCGGCCAGCACCACCCACCAGCAAATGAGCGCCGCCGACCTCGAAGCGGCGGGTATCGGCGAAGACCTAGTCCGACTGTCGGTCGGGCTTGAAGATGCCCAGGACATAATCGAAGACCTCGAACGTGCGTTGAAAGCGAGCCAGCGATGATCGTCGATGTTGATGGATTGGCCGCTCACGCCGCAACCGGCGGTGTTGAACTGAACAGCGATAGCTCGAACAGCGCTGACCCGGTGATGATTCTGATCCACGGGGCCGGCATGGACTCAACGGTTTGGCAGCAGCAAACCCGGTTCCTGGCCCACCGGAATCTGCGGGCGGTTGCCGTCGACCTGCCAGGTCACGGCCGCAGCGAAGGTGAGCCACTAACGACCATCGTCGATATGGCTCACTGGGTGGCCCGGTTCATCGAAGCGGCCAACCTCGCGCCAGCTCATATCGCCGGCCACTCTATGGGCACGTTCATCGCCCTTGAACTGAACCGACATCACTCTGAGTTGGTCAGCTCCCTCACCCTGATGGGCACTGCGGTCGGCATGCCGGTCCATCCCGAATTGATCAGCACATCGGAGAACGAACTGGCAAAGGCGGCAGCGCTTATGGCCTCCTGGAGCCATGCCAAGCCCGCCCACATCGGTCTGAACCCGACACCGGGACTGTGGATGCTCGGCGGAGCAAGGGCGCTGGTCGAAACCAGCGAACCGGGGGCGCTCACCGCCGATTTCAACGCCTGCGCTAGCTACACCGATGCGATCGACGCGGCCAAGGCCGCGACCTGTCCGGTACACGTCGTCATCGGCCTCGATGACAAGATGACCCCGGCCAAATCGGCGGCCAAACTGGTCGCCGAAATGGACCAAAATCAACTCACGGTCACAAAACTGGCCGACACCGGCCACATGATGATGATCGAAGACCCCCGCTCAACCCGCCAACTTCTGCTCGACACAGTTCTTTGAGTAGCGAGTCCCTTGGTTAGCGATTCCCTTGACTAGAGATTCCTCGAGTAGCGATTCCCTTGACTAGAGCCAAGAAACTGCTAGTGGTGCATCACACGCCTTCGCCGGCGTTGCACTCGATGCTCGAGCGTGTGCTCGATGGGGCCGGCCAACCGGAGATCGTCGATGTCGAGGTCATCAGCCGGGCCGCGCTGACCGCATCGGCTGTCGATGCTCTGGACGCTGACGGTTACATCTTGGGATCGCCGGCCAACCTGGGCTATCTCAGTGGTGCGCTAAAACACTTCTTCGACACGATCTACTATCCGTGCCTCGAACAGACAGCAAAGCGGCCCTTCGGGCTCTACCTGCACGGCAACGACGACTGCGCCGGGGCGCTGGCCGGGGCTAACAAGATCATCACCGGGCTGCAGTGGCGACAGGTCACCGAACCGGTGATCGTCACCGGCGCGCCTTCGGCCGCCGACCTCGACCGCTGCTGGGAGCTTGGCGCTGTTACCGCCGCAACCATCGCCGACTAAAGCGTTGTTTGGCCTCGGGGTTGTCTCCGGGTCAGCTCAGGGTCTACCCCGATGCCCATTCCGATCTACATAGGGCATGATGGCTCTAATGAATCTGGTAACCGCAGACGCACTCATCAAGAGATATGGGTCGTTCACCGCTCTCTCGGGCGCAACATTTGAGATCAGCACCGGCATCACCGGCCTGCTCGGGGCCAACGGCACCGGTAAGACCACGCTGCTGGGCATGATGTTGGGCCTCCATCCAGTCGACGGTGGCACGCTTCGGGTGCTGGGAATCGATCCCTTCGCCGCAGGAGCCGAGGTACGAGCCCGGCTGGGCTACGCCCCCGAGCATCACACCCTGCCGCCGGACATCAAAGCTTCCGACTTTGTGCGCCACGTCGCCGAACTTCACGGACTGCCAAAGACCGAAGCCACCACCCGAGCCAGCGACGCCCTATGGCTGGTCGGGCTTGGCGAGGAGCGGTTCCGGCCGATGGGCACGATGAGCACCGGCCAACGGCAGCGGGTCAAGCTGGCCCAGGCCATAGCCCACGACCCCAGCCTGGTTCTGCTCGACGAGCCGACAGACGGTCTCGATCCAATGCAGCGTGACGACATGCTGGCCCTGATCCGCAAGATCGCCACCGAGTACGGCATCGACTTTGTGCTCAGCTCCCACCTGCTCGACGAAGTGCAGCAGATCTGCGACGGAGCGGTCATCATCGGCGACGGGCGGGTATTGGCCTCCGGTTCGCTGGAACAGCTCCGAGGGCAGGGCTCAGACGTCGTGCTTGAACTAGACGATGAAATGGTCGTCGCTAGTGTCGTTGCCGGCCTGCAGGCAGCTGGTGTTGCGGTGCAGGCCGACGGACGCACGTTGGTCGTGTCCGGCGAGAACGACTCAGTGTTCGACGTGGCCCGCGATGTTTGCGCCGCCACAGGAGCGGGCATCACCCGCTTGACCAGGCGGCGATTGTCGCTGGAAGACGTATTCCTGGAGACAACCGCATTGAGCGAGGCGGCAGCATGAGCGACCTGACAGCACCGGGCTACCCACCACCGACCTCACCTGCCTCGCCGACGAGCGGCCAGTCTGACGCCCAGATCTACGAGCAGGGTTATCGAAGCTACGACGGCCCGAGGACCGGCGTCGGCGGCGCAGTGCGGACGCTTGTGTTTCACAGCATCAAGGCGGTGCTTGGCATCGGCCGCTCGGCTCGCCACAAGATCATGCCGGTAACGGTCATCCTCTTCGCCTTCGTTCCGACGGTGGTCTTTGTCGGAGTGGCGGCGCTACTGCCGGGCGATCTCGAAGATGGTTTCCTGCCCAGCTACGCCGAGTACTACGGCTACATCTCGCTTGTGCTGGTTCTGTTCGCCGCCTTTGTGGCGCCCGAGTTGCTGTGTAGCGATCGACGGACCGGCATGCTTGGCGTCTACCTGGCCTCACCGCTCGATAGGGCGTCGTACCTGTGGGCCAAGACCATGGCCATCGTTTCGATCCTGGCCGTAGTCACCGTTGGCCCGCCGCTACTGCTACTCATCGCCCTATCGCTTGAAGACTCTGGGCCTGGCAGCTGGTCGGAAGGGCTGAAACTGGCGGGGAAGATCATTCTCTCCGGCGGTGTGATGAGCGCCTTCTATGCCGGGCTGTCGATGGCGGTCAGCGCCGCAACCGAACGCAAGGCAGTGGCATCAGCCTCGATCCTCGGCCTGCTGATCGGTTCGGCAGCGGTGTCAAACGGGCTGGTCGACGGCGGCGATCTCGACGAGCGCATCCGGCTCGGCGATCTCTCCGCTCTGCCTCGAGAGTTGGCGTTCCGCATACATAGCGAGACGGGAGCCTGGTCGCAGCGAGATATCTCGAGCGGGCTGATCTGGCTGACCGCCGCGGCGGTGATCGCGGTTTGCGCAGTCTGGGTTTGGGATCGCTACCGAAGGATGTTGGTGCGACGATGACCATCGATCAGACAAGCCATCAGGGCGACGGCGACCCGTCGAGGGTTGCCCCACCGCCACCGGACCCCGGCGCTCAGCCGACCGGGTACGCCCCTCCCCCACCGAGGGCACTGGTCACCGCAAATGCCACCGTGGTCGTCGACGGGGTCTCCAAATCGTTCGGTTCACTGGTAGCGGTTTCCGAGGTTTCGTTCAGTATCGAGCCCGGGGTAACCGCCCTGCTAGGGCCAAACGGTGCAGGCAAGTCGACGCTGCTGCGAGTGCTCTGCGGACTGACACCACCGTCACGAGGCACGGTATGGGTCGCTGGCGGCGACCCCCGGTCCGATGCCGCAGCTCGGGCCCAGATCGGGCTCGTACCCCAGCAGGATGGGATCTTCGAGCGAGACAACCTGTGGTCATTTGTTCACCTTTCGGCGGTGCTCAACGGCGTGGCCAACCCCGATGATGCGACTACCAAGGCCATCCAAGCGGTCGAACTCGACCCCGGCCTCGATCGCCCACTGGGAGCTTTCTCGAAAGGCATGCGCCAGCGAGCCAAGATCGCTGCCGCCCTTGTTCACAATCCGCCGGTGCTGGTGCTCGACGAACCCCTCAACGGGCTCGATCCGAAACAGCGCCGCCAGATGATCGCCCTGTTCCATCGCCTCGGCGAGCAGGGCAGAACCGTGCTGGTAAGCAGCCACGTGCTCGACGAGGTCGAGCGCTTCGGCAGCCGGGTGCTGGTTCTAGCCAAGGGTCGCCTGGCGGCCCAGGGTGACTTCCGGGCCATTCGGGCCCTGATGAACGATCAGCCGCTGACCTATCGCATCGGCTGCTCAGACCCTCGAACCGCAGCATCGGAATTGATCAGCGAAGGGGTGATCATCAGCTGCAAGGTCACCGGACCGACGACGGTGGAGATCACCACAACCGACGCAGCCGGGTTCCGACGACGGCTGCCTGCCATCTGCAGCGCAGCCTCGATCCGACTCGAAGAACTCAGTCCTCTCGATGCCGACCTTGAGAGCGTGTTCCGCTACCTAGTCGGACCTTAAGAACGCGAGCCATTGATATGTCAGATATGACCCAAGCTGCAGCAACCGATCTGCCACCCCTGGGCGGCCAGGACGGCCAATACCTCGGAGGCGTCGCCGGTGGTGGCTCGGTCAAGACCCCGGGCGCCTTCGGTGCCATCTACGGTCTTGTGCTCCGCCACCAAATCACAAGAGGGCGACTTGCTCTGTTCGCCATCATCGCCGGGCTGAGCGTTCTGCTCGGTTGGGTGATCGGACGAGTCGATGATGACCGAGCGCAGGTCGGCGTCGACATCGTCAGCCTGTTCGGCTTCGGCCTTGTCGTTCCCGTGGTTTCGCTGGTACTTGGCAGCGCGGCCCTCGGCAACTGGGTAGACGATGAAACGCTGGTCTATGTGTGGCTACGGCCGGTCAAACGGTGGCTGATAGCGGTTGCCGCCACGCTGGCCGCAGCGACCGTAGCGGTGCCGGTGACCGTCGGCTCGATGACCGTACTGGCTCTCCTGGCCAGCGGTGGCGACGGCGGAGTCATCACCGGCACGATCATCGGCACGGCGCTTGGTGGGCTGGCATACACCGCTCTGTTCGTCGCCCTCGGCTTGCTCATAAGGCGAGCGCTGCTGTGGGGCCTGGTCTATGTGTTCATCTGGGAGTTCTTCGTCGCCAGGTCGGGCACCGGAGCGGCCCGCCTATCGATAAACAGCTATGCGGCCTCCATCCTGGCCCAGTGGTCCGACATAGAGATCCGTTTGGCCGACCGCGGACTAACGACCAGCTATATCGTGCTGGCTGCAGTGACGCTAGTAGCCGTCGTGTTCACCACCTGGCGACTGAGCCGAGCCAATGTTGCCTAACTCTGGGTCGGGATACGACAGCGGCCTGCAGCCGCTCGTCGATCAGGCCGTGGCCGACCTGGCTGAACGCCTGGGCGTTGAGCCGCAGACGATCTCGATCGAGTCGGCGGAGCTTGTCACCTGGACCGACCGCGGTTTTCTCGGCCCGTCCACCGAGCTCCGCCACACGCAAGTCCCAACCGATGGCTCGGAAATCGTGTTGCGGTGCGAAGGCCATGACACGCCAGGGCCCTATCGATACCGGACCGGTGGCCATACCTACCGGCCAACGCTGCACCTCGATAGTCAGCCCTAACTCTGCACCTTCTCCGAAACTAGGCTTTGAGGCAGCTCGGGGCTGGGTTCTGGCCTAGGCCGCCACCCGGTGCTCTTTAAGAAACGCCCTGGTGAGGCTGGCGAAACGCTCAGGGTGTTCCTCGTAGGCCAACAGTCGGGCTTCGGGGATAACCTCAAAGCTGACCGGGCCGCCGAACTGATCGAGCATTCCCCGTGCTTTCTCGACGGGAAAGAACGGGTCGCGATCGCCCCACACCAGCAGCGTGGGACAATCGATTTTGCGGTGCACGTCGACTAGGGCATCGACGATCTCGTGCTTGTATGTGGCCAGCAACTCGATCTGGCGATCGAAGATAGCGGCATCATCGAGCGTCGGCGCCAGAACCTCGGTTCTGAAACCTCCCTCGATGAGATCTCGGTCCCAAAAGCAGCCGCCAAGCAACTGTGGTGATCGAGCGGCCTTTCGGTTCCCGAGTAGTGTTCGCGTTGCCGCCTTAGCCCCCGGGACCTTCATCATCACCTGAAGCCGATCGATGAACTCGGGATGCTCACCGGGGATTTCCGTGCCGCACAGCACGAGCCCGTTGACAACCTCGGGGAGCCTAGAGGCCACGTTGCGGGCGATGAGACCGCCCGAGTCCTGTCCGACGAGCGTCACCGAGTCAAGGCCAAGCTTCTCGATGGCTGCCACTACGGCGTCGATGTGGCGCTCCAGGGAGACCACCTCGCTGGCGGGCGTGATGCTCTGGCCACACCCCGGCAGGTCGATGAGATGGCACCGAAAGTCCGGTAGGGCTGCAGCGACGTCACGCCAGGTCTCACGGTTGAGCGGCCAGCCGTGCACAAAGAGCAAGTCAGGGCCATCGCCGCACACCCGATAGCCGAGCCGACTGGTTTCGATGTCGATATGGGAAGAGGGCTTGGGGTTGTTGGTCATAGCAATATCAAAACCCCAGGGAGCGGTCGATGCGATTACCTGCAGACGTAGGTGCTCGGTGTGGCGGTCTGCCATATGGTGGCCAGATGGGCAACGAGCAGCGATCGGACGGCACCTTCCGGGCCCTTCTGCGGTTCTGGCGAAGCCAACGGGGCATGAGTCAGCTCGATCTCGGGCTGGCGGCCGATGTCTCGGCTCGTCACATCAGTTTTCTTGAGACGGGACGGTCGAGGCCAAGCATCGAGATGGTCGGCTTACTCGGTGAAGTACTCGACGTGCCGTTGCGGAACAGGAACGAGCTCCTGAGGGCCGCCGGTTTCGAGCCGAGCTACCCCGAGCCGAGCTTGGATGAGCTACTGGCCAGCCCCCTCGGTGAAGCCATCGATGCCATGCTCAAGCACAGCGAGCCCTATCCACTCATGGTTGTAGACCGCTGGTATCGGCTGGTGCAGACCAACAGCGGTGGCCGCAAGCTGCTTTCGCTGGCCGGTGCCGACCTTGAGCTCGAACCGAATCTCAACCTGCTGACGATCCTGTTCGACCCAGAGCTGCGGCCGGCCGTCAGCAACTGGGATGAGGTGGCGGGCCAGATTCTTCGCCGTCTGCAACGGTCGGTGCTACGACAGCCCGATAGCGAAGAGCTAAACCAGCTGCTGGCCGACCTCCTCGCTACCCCGGGGCTGCCGGAACACTGGCGGGTTCCCGATCTCAGCGGCCCAAACGATCCGATGGTTTCGATGGAGATCGGGATCGGCGATATTCGATTACGGCTGCTCATGACCCTCACCGTTTTCCACGCGCCGAACAACGTCACCTTGGAAGAGCTTCAGCTCGAAAGCTACTTCCCGCTCGACGATGCCACCCGAGAGTTCTTCGTCAACCCGTGAGGCTTGAGGCGGTTTGCTACCGCCCCAGAGCGGCTTCGATGGCTTCGAGGTCGAGGCCGACGATGAATCGTTCGTCGATCTGCAGCGCCGGCGTTGTGCGGATATCCATCGAATCCAGAAGCTCGCCTGCTTCCTCATCCATCATCACGTCACGGACCACAAAGTCGTAGTCCCGTTCCGATAGCCAACCCTTCAACCGTTCGCATGGCCCGCACAGCGGGGATGAATAGACCGTTAGTTGCGGATCACCTGGCTGACTCACAGTTCGCCCGCCGCTTTAGCGTCGCGGTACCGCTGCTTGGCCTTCTGCCAGTTCTCAAGCGCTTCGCCGGATAGGAACGGCTGCTCGTCGGTGAAGATCAGCTGCTTCCAACTGTCGTCGTCGCTCCACACTGCCGGGGCCTGAACCGTGGTTCGTGGGGCGGTGGCCTGTTCAAGCAGCTGCATGCCGAGCTCGATCACTTCGTGCTGATGTTCGGCGTCGAAGCTGCGACCGCACGAGTTGCCGAGTGGGAAGTCGACGAATACAAACCGGGCGACACCGCAGTGCTCGACAATGTCTTTCGCCGTTCCGAACACCACGGTTGGTATGCCGTTCGCTTCGAGATGGCGGGCTACCAGACTCACGGTCTGGTGGCAGACGGGTCAAACCGGGGTCATCACCGCCAGGTCGACATCATCCTCGATGCAGCGTCGCAGTACTTCCGGAGCATCGACCTCGGCGGTCTTGCGTTTTGAGTAGCCGGTGTAGACGCCATGAAATCGAGGGGCCAGAGAACCAATCCGACCCCGCTCCACCAGTTCTTGTAGACGGGACACCGGATAGTAGGCGTTGACATCGTCCAGGCTGGTGGCGTGCTGATCGTAGTGTTCCTGGCGGGAGTAGAGCAGGTCGAGCGGGGTGTCGGACGGCAATGAATAGACGTTGCCGACCGAGAATTCGTTGCTGCGATCTCGTTCGCCGTTTGGCCCCTTGATGGCGATGTCGGAGGTCGACACGATGGCCACGTTGCACTCGGCCAGCGGCTTTGTAAGCGGCGTGAACGGCGCATCGGTTTGGTGGGCCCACTCGTAGGACTTCTCATATCCCTGACCGAGGTAGTAGTCCCTGGTCCTGTCGATATAGCGGACGTGTGTGCTCATGGCTGAACCCCCTGTGCGCTCAACGCTAGTCGGCCAGCCCAGCTGCTAGAAAGCTCAGATTTCAGGAAGCTCAGCTGCGAGGAAGCTCAGACCATGGCTGCTGGCGCTGCTCAGCCTCGCCCGGTTCCCGGGGAAGACCGAGTACCCGCTCACCGATGATATTGCGCTGCACCTCGTCTGTGCCACCGGCGATCGAGGTTGCCGGCGTGAACATCGAGTAGGACTGAAACAGGCCGCGCTCGGGTGCATCTTCGCCCCACAGCATGCCGTCGGGTCCCATAGCCTCTAGCCCGACGTCGCGGATTTGGCGGGCCAGTTCCGACCCGATCAGCTTCAGAGTTGAGACCTCCGGGCCTGGTTGACCGCCGGCCTTCATCGCCGCCGCGGCCCGTTGGCCCGACCAGCGAGAGGTACGTCGCTGCTCCAGGATCTGCATCACCCGTTGCCTGGTAACCGGGTCGCTATCGCGGCCGTTTTCGGCGACCAAGCGATCGAGGATCTTGGTTACCCCACCGCCGATGGCCAGCGAGAACCCGTCGACCCCAGCCTTCAGCGATTCCCAGTACTCGCCGACCGGAGTGTCGAGATCGATCTCACCGAAGGCCGCCGCTTCGCCCATGCCCGCGTTGTCGGGGTCACGCTCGTGGGACAGCGTGGTCATCGCCACCCGCCAACCCTCGCCCAGCTCGCCGAGGCGGTCGGCTTCGGCCACCCTGGCGTCGGACAGGAACACTTCGTTAAACGCCGCATCACCGGTCATCTCTCGCAGGGGTCGAACATCGACTCCCTCCTGCTCCATATCGATCAGGAAGTAGGTGATACCTCGGTGCTTTGGCTGCTCGGGATCGGTCCTGGCGATCAGAATGCCGTAGCGGGCGAACTGGGCACCGGAGTTCCAGACCTTCTGCCCGTTGATGGTCCACTCGTCGCCGTCGCGTTCGGCCCTGGTGGCCAGTCCTGCCATGTCCGAACCCGAGCCCGGCTCAGAAAAGAGCTGACACCAACGGTCGGCGCCCCGGGCGATGCCCGGCATGTAGCGCTGTTTCTGAGCATCGGTGCCGTAGTGCAGGAGAGTCGGCGCGGTCAGGAACGTGGCGACGCCGCTCGGAGGGCCAAAGGCCCCGGCCTCAACCCTCGCCCGGTTTACCGCCTTGGCATCCCGGCCGGAAAGCCCACGACCACCAAACCCCTCGGGCCAGGTCGGGAAGGCGAAGCCCGCTTCAGCCAGCCGGTCCCACCACTCTCGCAGGCTCAGGTTCGGATCCCAGTTGGCTTCAAACCATGCGGCGGCTTCGGTGTAGACCGAACCATCATCGGATGTGTTTTGGCCGTTGGCGGTTGCAGATGATGTGGGCACAGCACGATGCTTACACAGCTTGACCTTGGGGCAAAAACCGTGGTGGCCGGGACCCTCAGGAGCCCGACCACCACTACTGCTTGGTTACTTGTTGCTGTCGATCAAGATCGCCAGCGAATAGCTATCGCTTGATCAGCGATTGTCGACTTCGACCAGGGTCAAAGACATCAGGCCTTCAGCGTCGGAGTGCGAGATGGCACCGAGGTGCCATTCGCCGTCGTTCGCTCCGGTCCAGGAGAAGTCAACCGACGACTCCACACCGACAACTGCCGATTCCGGCGCACTGTCGATCGTCATGTTGCCACCCGGGGTTGCCGAGATCAGCCATGTGTAGAGATCGAAGTCAGCCGATGGGCCAGCGGTCTGCCAGCCGTGCACGTAGATCTGCCAGACGCCATCGTCGGGCAGTGGCAGGATGATCGACTCGTTGGTACCACCGGAGGTGGAAGCCGCAACCTGGTTGCCTGCTGGGTCATAGACGAACAGGTCGATGTCGATTGCCGGGTCGTTAACCGCTTCTGGCGGCATTGAAATCAGCAGCGCAGCATCTCCCGAGGCTTCAACCTCATAGAGCACAGCGCCACCGGCTTCGACGTCAGCCGGGTCAAAGGTCTGATCCGGATCCTGCAGCACGTTTCCGGAGAAGACCGTTGAGGCCTCAAGACCGTGCGCTGCTGCGGTGTAGTCGCCGGTGTAGCCGAAGCGCACCGGAATCGATGCCTCGCCGTCTACGCCCTCGCCGGAAACGACCGCCGGTGTTGCCAGCTTCGTTCCCCTGACTGCGATTGGGCTGCGAACCTCGAAGCGATTGAACTTCCAGGTAAGCGAACCTTCTCGCCATTCACCGATCGGGGCGTCGACGTTGGTGATGGTCACCTGGTAGGTGGCCGACTGACCCTGCTTGAGTCGGATGTTGTCCGGGGTGACGGTGACTTCGTAACCCTCGGGCGCATCAACCGAAACTCGGTAGGTCTTGAAACCGCCGGGCGCCACGCTGGTGACGGTCCTGGTGATGGTCTT
This sequence comes from Acidimicrobiales bacterium, assembly GCA_050633745.1. Lineage (GTDB taxonomy): Bacteria > Actinomycetota > Acidimicrobiia > Acidimicrobiales > SZUA-35 > JAHELU01. The sequence continues at coordinate 2,428 of JBOEHD010000272.1, read as the reverse complement.
TGAACCTGGTAGCTCGGCAATACCGATCGACGGGTAGTTCAGGTTGACCGCTTCGGTGGGAACACCGATTGAGTCAAGCAGGTCACAGGTGGCTGAACTGACATCCGCCGGGTAGGCGTCACAGATGAATCCGAGATAGTCGAAGAAGTCTGCTTCGTAAACCAGACCAGGGTTGAAGGAGGTGCCATCAACGTTGGTCTTGCCGGGGTCGATGTGACCAGCACCCATTTCGAACACGCCAGCCGGAGTACTCCGGTCGTTGTCGCGAACGTCCTGGTGAGCGGTTGTCATGATCGCCGACTTGAGCGCCGCTGCGCTCCAGTCGGGGTGACGCTCAGCGATCAGGGCCATCAGGCCAGCCACATGAGGGCTGGACATCGAGGTTCCCTGAATCGACTGGAACAGTTCACCCTGAACCGAACCGGGATCGGGGAACGGACTGTTGCCGGCCACGATCTGCATACCGGGAGCGGTCACGTCTGGCTTGATGATGTCGGCCGAGATCGGGTTCGGACCACGAGACGAGAACGGTGCCATGGAGGCTGCGTAGTTGATATTCACGACTTCACCGGTGGTGATCCTGGCCCGCGGGTTGCGGTTGGTGGCGATGTACTGCTTGATCGCCGAACCAGGTGTGAAGTCCATGTGCACGCTTGGAACGAAGTGGGTGTCGGTAACCAGGTCACCGGCGTCATCGTTGTTATAGAGGATCATGCCGACACCGCCGGCCTGAGAAACAGCGAGGCTCTTGCCGACCCGGGCGATGGCGCCACGGCGACAAAGTACGATGTTGCCTTCGACGACCTCGGGATCGAGTGTGCCGGGCAGGCAGAGGTCGCCACCGGCGAACTCAGCGTCGACCAGCGGAGCAAACGGGCCATCCTGGGTCAGCGAGGCGCCGGTGTATGAGCGGCCGTTGGCTGCCCGTACTCGACCCTGGAAGAACCGGGTTTGGCTGCTGGCGCCAACCGTGGTCAGCCACGGAACGTGAGCCGGGCCACCGATGGTTGCTGGGCCGGGGCCACTGTTACCGGCTGAGGTTGCAACGTGAACGCCAGCATCAGCGGCGAACAGATAAGCGATGTCGTCGGCACCGAGGGTGTCGCTGGTTCCGCCACCGACGGAGTAGTTGATGACGTCAACGCCATCGAGCACGGCCTGGTCGATCGCTGCGGCAAGGTCGGAGCCAAAGCCGCCAAGGTTGCCAAGGCCCTTATAGGAAATGATGTGAGCCCGTGGGGCAACGCCGGTCACTCGACCGACGTCGGTTCCGAGGATCGTGGCTTCGACGCCAGCGTTACCCGCTGCGGTCGAGGCGGTGTGGGTGCCGTGACCATCATCGTCGCGACCGGAGTCGAACTCGTCGGGGTCGGCACCGATAACAGCTCGGTAGGTCGAAAGCATCTGACGAGCACCGATGAGCTTGTTGTTGCACTCGAACGGAGCGTCGTTTTCGTTGTGCTCGGTGTTGCCGAAATCACAAGCGGAACGGGTGCTCTCATCGAGCTCGACACCAGGATCGGGGTATGAGCCATCGTCTGCGAAGCTGGGATGCTCTGGCCAGATACCACTGTCGATAACGCCGACGATTACGCCATCACCGAGCACGCCAGTGCTGTGGGCCTCGCCGCGACCGGAGAGGCCGAGGAAGTCTGCGCTGGAATCGGTTTCGGCGTAACGCCACTGGTCTTTGAGAACCATGAGCACACCGTCGGTTGAGCGCATGCGCTCGACCTGGGCGTCAGTCATCTCGGCGGCGAAACCGTTGAGCGACGTGGTGTAATGATAGGAAACTGCGCTTTCGCGAAGACCGGCGGCTGCTGCCGCGGCGGCATGCGAGTCGGTCAGGTCGACGGAGCGGGCTTCAGCAGCAGAGCCGGTGACGCCCTCGCGACCGAGTTCGGTCACGTTCGGGACCTCGGTCATGACGACCACATAGCGGCCTGTATCTGCTTCAACTGGTGGTGGGGCATCGTCGCTGTCAGCTGCGACCGGTGTGGCAAGCACACTGGCCATCGCGAGAGCGAGCAACGCGGCTACCCAGCCTCTCATGGTTTTTCTAGTCACTGGCGTGAGCCTTTCGGTGGGCGGATCTCTCCTGAATACAAGACGTCACGCTAGCCGCATCACCACCCCTGGCCAAGAGCCAAGCCGAAGTTAATTTTAAGCGAGCTTTCTCAGTCGACGAGGAAACCCGCCGAATGCTTCTCACGGTGGGCATAAGTGCCCAGCAAATGCGCTGTTGCTCACATTTGAGACATCACGCCATCGGCAAACTCGGTGATCCGCCGTTTCGCATCGTCAACAGTGATGACCATGTCGGGCAGCATGAGCGGACACATCAGGCGATCGGCACCGAGATCCTCGAATCGTCGGGCGGTGTCGAGGTCAAAGACACTGCCGGCGGTGATCTCAACGTCGGGTGGAT
>JBOEHD010000271.1:1885-5073 GCA_050633745.1 Acidimicrobiales bacterium | reverse complement strand
CCGCAGGCCGACATCAGCATCAGCACGTACCACTCGGGGCCATCGAAGTGTTCCCGGCGGAGGTACCCATCGAGTAGCGCAGCGACCAGGAAGACCGAAACGCAGATCACACCCCACACGAAGATGGTGTAGTGATCTATCGAGAGAGCGCCACCGACAACCGACTGTGGGCCGTCATCATCGATGCGGTTCCAGATCGGGCGGAGGAACCACGCGGCAACGGCCGCAGTGATAATCGTAAAACCGGCGGGGAAACCCCGGCCCCGAAGAACGGGAATCACCGAGGTCAGGGTGATGAGTAGAATGCCACCGACCGCCAGGACCACAAACGGCATTAGCAACGACCAGGCGACGTCGGGAACCGCTACCGGGTCCAGCGTGCTTTGAGCAAGGAACGTCATTCGCCTGCCTCCCCCTCTTCGCCAGACTCAGAGTGCGTCTCATCGTCGGAGTGTTCACCCTTGCCGCTGTGTGCGGCGTGGGCCTTCTCGGCGGCTTCGACCAGCGCAGGTGCGCCAGGGCGGACCGTCGGCGCCGGCTCGTCTTCGTCGAAGTCGGCCACCTTCTCTTCGATGTGGGCGATCAGCTGATCGACAGCGGGTTCGATGCGTTCTAGAACCGGCTTGGGGTAGATGCCGAGCGCAACGATCAACACCAGCAGCGGCATGATGCCGAGCAGTTCGGAGAGCTTCAGGTCTTCCATGGTGGCGTTGTCGCCTTCGGCCGGGCCGTGGAAGCTGCGCTGGTATGCCCAGAGCAGGTATAGGGCGGCGAGGATCACGCCGGTCACCGCAACGACGGTCCACCAGCGAGCGGAGGAGAACGCACCGAGCAGGATCAAGAATTCGCCAACGAAGCCATTGAGGCCGGGAAGGCCGATGCTCGAGAGCATCACCAGGGTGAATACCGCGGCCATGATCGGAGCGGATTTCTGCAGTCCGCCAAGGGCGGCGATTTCCCGGGTGTGGCGGCGGTCGTAGATCCAGCCGACCAGGATGAACAGCGCGCCGGTTGAGATGCCGTGGTTCACCATCTGGATAACGGCGCCCTGCAGGCCCTGGGAGTTCATGGCGAAGATGCCGAGCACGATGAAGCCCATGTGAGCCACCGATGAGTAGGCCACCAGCCGCTTCAGGTCTTTCTGCATCGTGGCCACCGCCGCGCCATAGACGATGCCGATAACGCCGAGAGTCAGGAACAGCGGAGCGAGGTCTCGGGTGACCTCGGGGAACAGGTAGAGGCCGAAGCGCAGCAGCCCGTATGTGCCGAGCTTGAGCATCACGCCAGCCAGGATGACCGATCCAGCGGTCGGGGCTTCGGTGTGAGCGTCCGGCAGCCAGGTGTGGACCGGAAACATCGGGACCTTAACCGCAAACGCAAGGGCGAATGATCCGAAGACCAGGAACGAAGCCATGCGGCTCAGTTCGTGGTTCTCAGCTAGGCGGGTCACGTCGAAGGTCAAGCCTCCGGTTTGCCCCTTGGCCAGCAACACCAGGCTGACGATGCCAACCAGCATCAGCGCCGAAGCGGCCATGGTGTAGAGGAAGAACTTCATCGCCGCGTAGACCCGATTGCCGTGGCCCCAGCCACCGATCAGGAAGTACATCGGTACGAGTACAACCTCGAAGAACAGGAAGAACAGCAGTAGATCGAGGGCCATAAACGCCCCCATCGATCCGCCCATCAGCATCATCAGCCACAGGTAGTACGGCTTGGCGTCGTGGTGAGGCGATGTGGTGAGGATGGCGATCGGGAACAGAATGCCGGTCAACACCACCAGGAAGAGGGAGATGCCGTCGACCGCGAGGAACCAACTGACGCCGAGACTGGCGATCCAATCTCGCTGGGTGACGAACTGCAGGCCACCGTCGGCGGCGTCGAAGTTCCACAGCACGTAGATGCTGAGAGCGCCGGTGATCGAGGAGCCGATCAGAGCCGCCAGTTTGGTGTAGTCCGGTCGGCTGGCTGGCAGCAAGGTAATCAGGACGGCGGTGAGAACCGGCACCGCGATGAGGGCGGGCAGGATCGAGAAGGTCGAAGCGACCGACCCTTCGGATACTGCAAGCACGTTTGTGCCGATGAGGCTGGTGGCAACCATTAGAACAACCTCCCGACGAACCAGAACATGACAAGGACCGATCCAAGGCCGATCCCTAAGGCGTAGCTACGAACAAAGCCCGGCTGAAGCACCCGGAGCGTTCCACCAGCCAGCTCGACACTTCGAGCGATTCCTCGGATGGCGCCGTCGACGATTGTGCGGTCGAACCAGGCCATCAGGTCGAACAGTCGAGTTCCGGGGCCGCCCATGAAGTTGGCGTAGCTCTCGTCGACGTACCAGGCGTTTAGCAGGGTTCGAGACTCGATCTGGGCCGGGTCGAACTTGCCACGCATGTAGACGGCGAACGATCCGATGATGGCGATCAGCGCACCGGAGAAAGCGATCAGGGCCAGAACCCACTTCGTTCCGGCGCTGGCCGTCAGTTCGGCTTCGTGCCCGAACAGGGAAGGCTCGAGCCAATGCTCGAGGAAGTGAAGGTCCTTGGTGAACGGCAGGTTCAAAGCACCGGCGACGATGGCAAACCCGGCCAACACGATCAGCGGCACGGTCATCGTCCATGGAGACTCATGGGGCACGGTCTCTTGGCGATGGTGATAGCTCTCGGGGAGATGTTGCTCCAACTCGCCGAGCTCGACCGGTTCGGTAAGAGCGGTGACGACGTTGGCAGGCCGCGGAGCGATACGGACCTGATTCTCGACCTCTAGTACTCGGGCTTCGGCGGCGACCAACGCCGATGCTCCGACGGCGATCTTCTCCGCCTCGGCCTGTGCCTTGTCTTTGGCCTTTTCGACAGCTGTTTCAGCTTTCGGCACCGCTTTTGTTGCCTTGTCGAGGGCCTTGACCAGCTTCTCGTGGGCCTTGGAGTCGCCATCGGGGTCGGACGCTTCGAACGCTGCGGTGGCCTCGGTGAGACCGGTGTTGGCCTTGGCCAGTGCCTCGACCTTCTTTTCGACATCGGCTGCTGCCTTGTCGGCGCCGTCCCGAAGCTTGCCTTCTGCTTCCTGAGCCTCGGCAACGCCGGTCTCGGCCGCGGTGATCTGAGTCCGCAGCGCATCGGCGATTTCGGCCTTGGTTGCGTCGTAGTAGCGAGTGCGACCGAAGAAGGTCAGGATGACCTGGCGGGTCATGT
>JBOEHD010000271.1:0-1849 GCA_050633745.1 Acidimicrobiales bacterium | reverse complement strand
CGATGATGAAGGTGAAGGCGGTAACCGGCATGAACTTCTGCAGCCCACCCATACGACGCATGTCCTGCTCGTCGTGGAGTCCGTGGATTACCGAGCCCGATCCGAGGAACAGCAGCGCCTTGAAGAAGGCGTGAGTGATCATGTGGAAGATCGCCGGAACATAGCCACCGACGCCGATAGCCAAGAACAGATAACCCAGCTGCGACACCGTCGAGTAGGCCAGGACCTTCTTGATGTCGGTTTGGGCCACCGCAGCGGTAGCGGCGAACAGTGCGGTCAGCGCACCGATCCAAGCGATCATCGTCATGGTCCATGGTTCGGCTGCGGCCAAGACCGGGTTCAACCTGGTTAGCAGGAAGACACCGGAGGTAACCATGGTGGCGGCGTGAATCAGGGCCGAAACCGGCGTGGGGCCGGCCATAGCGTCTGGCAGCCAGACGTACAGCGGCAGCTGGGCCGATTTGCCAGCAGCGGCGAGCATGAACAGAACGACGGCCAGGGTTGCGGTGTTGGTGCTGAGCTCGCTTGAGCGAGTCAGGATGTCGTCGTAGTTGATCGAGCCAAGGCCGACAAAGATGAAGAAGGTGGCCAGCATGAAGCCGAAGTCGCCAACACGGTTGGTGACGAACGCCTTCTTGCCTGCGCTGGCGTTGCTCTCGTCTGTGAACCAGAACGAGATCAGCAGGTAGGAACAGGCGCCGACGCCTTCCCAACCGAGGAAGGTCAGAAGCAGGTTGTCGCCAAGCACCAGCAGGAGCATGGAGGCGATGAACAGGTTCAGGTAGATGAAGAACTTGGAGAAGTTCGGGTCACCGTGCATGTACCCGATCGAGTACAGATGGATCAGCGTGCCGACCCCGGTGATGAACAGACACATGGTGATCGACAGCGGGTCGATCAGCAGGCCGATGTCGACGCTGAACGAGCCGGCGCTGATCCAGGAGAACAGTGTCTGGATGTGGAACCGCTCCTCGCCTTCGAGCGCACTGAGGCCAAAGAACACCACGATGGTTGCGACAAATGCGGAGGCGCTGGCCAGAGTGGCCAGCCAACCGGCCACCGGCTCGCCAAGACGGCGACCGAACAGCACAAGAAGAATAAAACCGCAGACAGGGAAGGCTGGAATGAGCCAAGCAGCTTCGATCATTTGCTCAGCCTCTCAACGACGTCAGGTCATCAGCGGACAGAGACGGGCGACGGCGCAGCAGCGCCACCACCAGGGAAAGGCCGACTACGACTTCGGCCGCCGCTACCACAAGAACAAAGAACACTGCGGTTTGACCGGCGATGTCGTCTAGAGCGGTTGAGAAGGCCACGAAGGTGATGTTCACCGCGTTGAGCATCAGCTCAACACTCATGAACATGATCAGTGGGTTCCGTCGAACCAAGAGACCGACCAGACCGATGCTGAAAAGCAGCGCGCTGAGCAGTAGGTACCACGTTTCTGTTACCTCCACAGCGTCACCTCCAACACAGTCTTCTCCTCGATTCCTTCCATGAACCCTTCACCCATCTCCCAATAGCTCCGATCGACCTAGCTGGTGGCCGTGCCCGGCTCGTCCACCACGAGGTCTTCCGCTCCCTTGTTCCTCACCAGCACTACCGCGCCAACAGTGGCAATAGTGAGGAGCAGGGCGGTGGCCTCGAAGGCCAGAATGTTGCGGCTGAACAGATCGTCGGCCAACAGATCGACGTCGGCCTGATCTCCGGTCAGCTCCAAAGAACCGGTGCGGCTTTGCTGCCCGGTTAGAGCAACCGCGCCATCATCGCCGCCGGGGCCAGACAGGAACAGGCCACCGAGTACCAGCAGCAGAACCAGGCCGCTGAGCAGTATGGCGCCCATACGTTG
>JBOEHD010000270.1:0-22278 GCA_050633745.1 Acidimicrobiales bacterium | reverse complement strand
GGTCCGGTAGTCCGGGACCCGAAGCGAGGAGAAGGCGGCGGAGAGGCGATTGCTCATCGATGACCGATCGGTTGCCTGGCGAACATAGTTAGACAGGCTAATTGCTTTGGCGACTCGTTAGCCAAGCGAATGAAATCTGCCACACCCCTCCGCTTGCCCCGTCACACTCAGTCATAGGTGGCCTCGACCGACCAGGCACCGTCCTCGATGGCCAGCAGGTGGGCCGTGCCATCATCGAGCACGACCTGCATCCTGGCCCGACGGCGACGGGTCAGCGGATCCCACCAGCGCTGATCGGCGGGCCACGGACCAGCCCAATGGGTGATCTTCAGCGGACCGGCAGCAGAGGGAGCACCGGCCAGCATCTGAGGCTCGCTGCTCAACTCGCCTCGACCGTTTACACCAACGCTGCGGCGGTCGCCGCCAAACAGTTCCACCGGCAACGGGTCGGGGTGAATGCGTGCCGGCGACGGAGGCGGAATCTGACCCGGCCAGGGGGCATCGATCCACTGCCGGGAAGCGGCGGCACGTTCTTCGGAAAGATCGACCACTGCGGCGGGAACCATTCGTAGCCGTTCCGACGGGGCAACCCCTCCCCGAAACTCCGGCACGGTCACCGAGTCGGGTCCGAGCAGGGCCTGCAGCCGGGCAACGACCCGGGTGACATCTTCCGACCGGTCATTGCGACTACCCCACAGACCGAGCTGTCGACCGCTGGCAGCCACCACCTCGTCTGGGATAAGCGTCAGCCGCACCACCCCAGACGAAGGCCGACTGTTCTCCCCCTGGTTTAGCCACCCATCGAGCTGCCAGCGGGCCCGGTCGGCCAACGCAGCAGCCGACAGCGCTCCCTGATGACGCCACAACCGCATCTGCCGCTCGCCCGACTCGGTTTCGGCCTCGATAGCCACCCGGGTACACGACAGACCCTGGGTCAGCAGATCGTGATGCAGTTCATCGGCCAGCGTCTTGGCCGCGAATGCGCAACGTTCGATGGTGTCGGCAGACGGCTCGAAGACCCAGGTGGCCGCCAGGTCGGGAGCGGGCCGCCTCAGGTCGGGAGGATGATCATCGTCGCCCCGGGCCAGTCGGTGGGCCAACCGACCCTCGCTCCCAAATCGACCAACGATGTCGGCGGCCGACAGCTCGGCCAACGCCCCCAGCGTGGTCAGACCCAGCCGGACAAACACCTCGACCAACTCCGGCATCTCCAAGGTGCCGATAGGAAGATCGGCCAGAAACTCCGAAGACTTCCCCGGCCCAATAACCCGAACCGCGGCCAGCCCTTGATCACCCGACCTTTGAGTTGCCGAACGCCCATCAGGTGTTTGAATTACTGCTGGTGTTTGAATTACCGAACGCTCATCAGGTGTTTGAATTACAGCAGCTCTAGCTGCCAGGCGAGCGGCGAACACCCCGTCGGCGATAGCCACCCGAACCGGAACCCGTCGAGGCAGGACCGGTTGTATTAGCTCAACAGTTTTTTGCACCAGGGCTTCGTCGCCACCAAAGAACCGAGATGGGCCTCGCGTTGGAAACCCGACCAAGCCCGGCCCGGTCACCTCGACCCTCGGGGTTATCTCATCGAGCGCCGCGGCGACCGGTTCGAACAGCCTGGCCTCACGGTCGATGTCCCGTTCGAGAATCGCCAGTTCGGGGCAACGACCCTGGGCGTCTCGACGACGTTGACCAAGCGCCACCCCACTGGCCCTGGCCGCCGGGGTTGAGGCCACAACCCGATTGCCCACCAGCACCGCAGCCGGCTCATCGAGCGGCACCCCCCACGACACCACCGGCCAATCCGGGCACCACACCACGGTCACACGAACGCCGGCCACTCCCCTCCCCTTCCGTTTATCGGGGCAGCTTCAACGCTGCGATTTACCGGGGCAGCTTCAACGCTGCCGTTAACCGGGGCAGCTTCAACGCTGCCGTTACAGCCGGGGATTAGCACGCTGACCTGTCTCGGTTTGGACATGGAGCGACGGCCGCTTGCGGTTATCGACATCGAACGGGTCTGCAGCCGCCCATGGCCGACCCCTATCCCCGACCAGGAGCCGACCTCAACATCGAGGTTCACATCGAGCGGTTGGGGCCACGATCGGCCACCGTCGAGATGAAACAACACCACGTTCTGCTCCCGAGCTCGAGCCATAAGCCGCCTGGCGTCACCGATGCCGATCGATGCCGTCGAACCGAGACACACCACATCGACCGCCTCGATCAAGGCGGCGATCACCGTAGCCAGATGGCCACGGCCTGGACTCTCGACCATAAGCACGCGCTGCAATCGCAAACCAAGCTCATCGGCCGCAACCAAACCGAACTCCTCCAAACCAACACAGGCCGTCCAACCATCGGCTCCCACCGCGCCACCGATCATGGCCATGGCAAGCGACCAACCGCCGTGGCCCGTCACCCCCAACGACCAGCCCCGCTGCAGCCCACCGTAGGGAAATAGTGGCTGCAAGGCATCGGGAACCGGCAGCAACTGCTCGTTGGCCATGGTGACCGGAGCAACCCGCTGATCGATCAGCGCGGTTACAGAGTTCGAGACAGAATTCGGGACAGAATCTGTTTTTGAACCCGGGACAGCGGTCGACACCATCGCTCCAGCTTAACGAACATACGTTCGATAGACCAGCGCCACGCCTGACACACCAACGAGTCGGCCGGTACCCTGGGTACCCGGCGATAGAAGGAGCAACCGACATGACTCAGGACAATTGGCAGGAGGTCAAGAGCAAGGTCGAAGGGCTAGGCCTCAAGCTTAAGCTCCATCTCGCTCAGGAAAACGATGCCACCGACACCACGGCCAAGCCCGGCGACACCAAAGCTGCGGTTGAGGAACTCGGCGAGAAGCTGCAAGAAGCCTTCGCCAGCTTCGGCACCGCGGCCAAGGATCCAGCGGTCCGCTCGGACGTGAAGGAAATCGGCGCACTGCTGAAAGACGCCATGGCCACGACCCTCAATCAGGTCAGCGACAACCTCAGCGACCGCAAAACCAAGCCGACTGACGGGCGACCAGACGGCAGGTCGGCAGACGGGCGACCAGACAGCACGGCCGACGGTGCAAACGACGGGGCTTCCGACAGCTGACAGAACCATCGATAACGACAAGCGATTCGGCCTTTCGGCCCGAGGTCCGCCGCTCGCTGCCGACCATGATCGCTTTGCGACTGGCCATAAACACCGGTTCGCGCATGATGTTCACCTTCCTACCCGAGTTCTCTCGGGGCACCGGCATGGACATCGAACAACTGGGTCGGCTGCTTTCGCTTCGAGATCTGAGCGGCCTGGCTGCCCCATACATCGGCCGAGCATCGGATCGGGTCGGCACTCGCAAAGTGATGCTGATCGGCGGAGCCTTCGGCGCCCTCGGCATGTTCCTACTGACCCTGGGAACGGTTGGAGTGGTGATCGGCCTCGGCTGCTATGGCCTGGCCCGCAGCGCCTATCACGTCGGCATGAACGCCTGGGTCGGCCACGAAGTGGCATACGAGCGCAGGGGCCGGGCTACCGGGCAGGTAGAGATGACCTGGGCCGGAGCGGCGCTGATCGGGCTGCCAACCATGGGTTTGCTGATCGACCGTTTCGGCTGGCAAGCCGCTCCCGCGGTGCTGACGCTGATAACCGCGCCGCTGACGTTACAACTGGCAAGGCGGCTACCGAAGCCCACCGCGGTCAAGGTTGGAGCTGGCCAGCGCCCAAACCTGTCGATCGCCGCCTGGGCCACCCTGGCCTCGTTCACCCTAATGAACGGGGCCGCTCAGTTTCTGGTCTTTACCCACGGGATCTGGCTTGAAGAGACCTACGGCTTCGACCCGGCGCAGGTTGGGTTCGCCATCATCGCCGTCGGAGTGGCCGAACTCATCGCGTCGTTCGGCTCTTCTCGACTCACCGATTCGCTCGGCAAGAAGACCTCGGTGGTGTTCGGCATGATCGTGGTAACCGCCGGCCTCATCGGCCTGGCGATTCTACAAGCCCCGCCGCTATGGCTCGGACTTGGCCTACTGGTGGTCTCGTTTCTGGGTTTCGAGTTCGCCGTTGTCTCGGTCATCCCGCTGATAGCCGAACTCGATCCGCTAGCTCGAGCCGAAGTCATCGGTCGAGCGATGGGGCTATCGATCGTGATCCGAGCCGCGGCCAGCCTCGTGGCCTCGGTGTTGATTCTGGACCAGGGGTTTCGGCTGGTCATGGTTCTAGCCGGGATACTGGCCGCATTCACCACCGCACTGACCATGGCGGTGGTCCGAGAACCAGCTGCTGTACCGGAGCCAGCAGCCTAGTCGGCTTGGTCAGGCCGTTCGATCGGCACCGTTAGCGCGTCGATGGCGGCCATCGATCCGGTGATGAGCCGTAGATGATCGTCGTCGTCGTAGACGCCAACAACCGCGCCGCCCGAGCCGGCGAACGTAGCCGATGCGTCGCACCGCTCGGCCGCTTCAACCAGCTCCAACTGAGCAGCAGGGATGGGTCCGAGTAACTTTCGTAGCCGCATATTCTCGGCCAGCAGCTCGGCGAACCGTTCGTTGTTTCCCCAGCGAAGCGCAGCTTCGCCTTCGACCACTAGGGCGGCCAGAGAACGCAGGGTTTCACGGATTACGCCATCGCCAGCATCGAACCGCTGCCGCAGTATTCGGTGATAGTCATTGCTTGGCTCGGCGGCCAACGTACGGTACGCCAGGAACAGCTGGGGCAGGCTGGCCGGATCGGCTTGGCGGTAAACCCCGTGCGACACCCCAAACCGGGCATCGGTGTCCATCTCTCCGAAGTTCATGGAGACCAGGCCGCCATAGCTTTGCACTACCCGGTCCTGCAGCCCGGCGTTTATGCCAAGCTGCTCGGTCTCGACCCGGAGTGCGATCGACGGCAGCACAGGCAACGGGATCTCGAGGCCGGTCAGCTCACACAGCGACTTGAGCGTGGCCACTACCAGCGCCGACGACCCGCCGAGGCCAACCTGGCGAGGGATCGAGGTCTGATAACTCAGACGGAACGCCTGACGATCGAAGCCAGAGTGTTCCAACGAGCGAGCGACGTCGGCGAAGGTGCGAATCGTTGCTGCCAATAGCTGAGGGCCGGTCCCATATCCGTGGCGGTCGACACGGTCGGCGAGGTCACCAACGGTGGCCCATGAGGGCTCGTCCTCGGTGTTAGCCACGATTTCAAGCCGTTCGCAGGGCTCAAGTTCGACCGAGGCCTGGAACTGAGAAACCGCAAGGCTGAGGGTTCGGCCCCCATATCCATCGGATGGGTTGCCGAGCATACCGACCCGAGCCGGGGCGGCATGGGAGATCAACTGTCGGCTGAGAACGACTCCGGAGTGGGGACCTCCACACCAGGTCGGTAGTAGGTGTACAGCTCCTCGATGACCTCTTTGAGGCCGGTCGCCTTAGCGCCGTCGAACAGCTTGATGGTGATCGCCTGGGCGTAGACGTGCACCTCGTCGACCTTGCCGGTCTCGAATAGCTTCTTGGCGATCTCGTCCGGTGGACGATCGCCGTAGATCACGTCGCCTGCGGAATAGCTCTCATGGCCCATACCGGTGAATGTCCGGTTGGTGTCGAACCGGACGTAACCCGGCTTACTTGAGGCTGTCTCGATAACGGTTACTGGCTCACCCATCGAAAGCAGGTTATCCGACAGCGGAGCGTCTGAGAGCCGCTATGCCTAAGCCGATCGAGACCACCGCCAGAACAACATGGACCGCGATAAACCCAAACGGGTGATCGCCGAGGGCAATATCGACGCCTCGAACGAGCCAGACGACAGTGGTGAAGCCAGCCAGGGCCATGATGGCCAGACGCTCAACCGGAGCTCCAGCCAGCGACTCGGTAACGGTACTGAAGCGACCGAGTAGCCAAATCGCCACAACCGCCAGCCCCAAGATCGAAAAAATGATCGAGCCGCTGAGCGACCAGCGACTGGCTTCGGCGAAGCCCCCGGGGTCGAGCCAGAGGTTACGAAGCCGCCCACCCCACACAAACAGCGTCCACAGACCGAAAATTAATGGCACTAGATGGGCGCCAGCCCGAAGGCCCGAAGCTCGTGGCCCGGAGTTGCGGTTCTGGGGATCGACCTGTGCTTGACTCACAACCTCAGGTTAGGGCCACAGCCTCAGGTTCCGGGCTACAGCCTCGGGTTCAGGGCCACAGCCTCAGGTTCAGAGCCACAGCCTCAGGTTCGCAGCTGCGGCGTATGAGCGGGAATAGGACGGGACCGCCATCGGCGATTATCTTCTAGACCATGGCAGAAATCACCCTTGACGAATTCCGTGCCGAGTGCGTCGAGTTTCTCGACGCGAACGCAAAACTCAGGCCAGAGGCAGCAGATTTTGTGTGGGGTGAGGGCGACGATGATGCCTCGCTGTTCGAAAAAGTCGACCGGGAGAAGGAACGTGAGGAACTGGCCGAGGGCCAAGCCTGGAGAGCCAAACGGTTCGACGCCGGCCTCGGTTGGATCACCGGCGACCCGGCGCTCGGTGGGCGTGGCCTCGAGCGCCGCTTCGACCAGGAGTACAGCCTGATCGAAAGCCGCTACGACGTGCCTAACCAGAGCTTCTTCGGTATTGGCCTCGGCATGGTCGCCCCAACCATCGCCGACCACGCCACCCCCGAGGTGGCGGCCGACCTGCTGCCAAAGATGTATCGGGGTGACATCGTCGGCTGTCAGCTTTTCTCCGAGCCGGGGGCCGGGTCAGACCTGGCCAGCCTGCAGATGCGAGCCGAACGAGACGGTGAGGAGTGGCTGGTCACCGGCCAGAAAGTCTGGACATCGGGCGCCCACTACTCCGATGTTGGCGAAGTCATCTGCCGAACCGACGCCGACCTCCCGAAACATCGAGGACTAACCGGCTTCGTCGTCGACATGAAAGCCCCCGGCGTTGAGATCCGTCCGCTACGGCAGATGACCGGCGGAGCAAACTTCAACGAGGTGTTCTTCAACGAGGTTCGGGTTCCAGACAGCCATCGGCTTGGTGAGGTCAACGACGGCTGGCGGGTGGCGCTGACCACGCTGATGAACGAACGGGCCTCGATCGGTGGCGGCCTCGGAGCAGGAGCCGGGTTCCACCGGCTGCAGGAGATGGTTCGCCACTACGGTCTCGCCGACGATGCATTGATCCGCCAGGAACTGATGGACATCTACATCCGTGGCCGTGTGCTTGGTTACAACAATCAGCGTTCGCTTGCGGCGATGAAGCGGGGCGAGCTGCCAGGGGCAGAAATGTCGGGCGCCAAGCTGCTGCTGACCGAGAACATGCGCCGCACCTCAGCCTTCGTGTCTCGGGTGCTTGGCCCGAAGCTGGCGGCCGACTCCGGCGAGTGGGGCACGTTCTCCTGGAACGGATACGTGCTCGGCATGCCGGGCATGGCCATCGCCGGAGGTTCCGATCAGGTCTTGCGCAACATCATGGGCGAGCGGGTGCTCGGGCTCATGAAGGAGCCGGGGATCGACACCGTCAGCCCGTTTAAAGACTTGGCTGTCGGGACTCAGCGTTCCGAGTAACCAGCCGTTCCCCCGAGGCAACCCCGGCGTCCTTGCCGGTTTCAGCGATCGCACCCTGGGCGGAGTCACCGACCAGGTCAGCGACGGGATCAGCGACCGGGTCATTTGGCGCGACCCGGCTTATTGCGGCGTCGACGCGGGCGTGACCGAAGCGGACGGAAGGTCCGATGGTTACCGCGACGAGGATCGTGCCGAACCCGGCCGGTCCGCCGAGGATCAATCCAAAGCCCAGGAACGCTAGCTCGAACGCGGTCCGTACCAGCGGTACCGAACGTCCCAGTTTCGAGGAGGTGGCGGCGGTCAGCAGGTCGGCGGTACCCGCCCCTAGCCCCGAGGCGATGAGGGCCCCAGCGCCGACGCCGATCAGGACTACTCCCAAAAGGTGCACCACAAACGCGGCCACCACTTCCGACGGCCGCTGTTGCCAAACCACTCCGAGTCCAGCCGCCTCGCTGCCCGGTTCGATTGCGAAGGCCAGAACGGTGCGAATGGCGCCCGAGCACCAGCCGATGACCGGGCCGATAATCAGGGGGGCGACGATGGTGCCAAGACCGGGACGATTGCCAAGCAGCGCCGCTAATACGGTCAACGTGCCTGCCAGCAACCACAGCGAAAGAGCGAACGGCAGCCCGGTTTGCTCGGAGACGCCAGCGATAAGAACATCGAACGGACCGGGGCCCAGACCGGTGGCCAGCGTTGCCGCCGCTCCAAATCCGATGACCACTGAACCACCGACCATCAAACCCAGGCTGGTGGCGAACGGCAGAACGCGCCGGATCTTGCGTGAAGCCACGACCGCAGCAACCGCGCCAGCACGGGAAATAGAAATCGAGTTGAAAGCGCGCATAACGAGACCCATCAGGGTTGAGGGGCCGCCGAGGGTCGACAGCTCCGCTATTGAGGCTGCGTTGCCGCAGCGGACTTGATCTGGGTGCGGCAGAGCCGACCTTCCATTTAGGGAGGCCCGGGGGCCACTAGAGAGGCGCCGGAGGTTCGGTTACCGCACTTATTACGAAGTACCAGTATCGGCTATGACGGCCTGATCTGTACCGCATTTAGCGGTGTCATTGGACACAGGTCGCGGGTCGCTTCACCGCGGCCTCGATCAGAGGCCGGTGGGCCCTCAACGCACTACAGGTAGGCGCCGACGACCTCGGCGGCAGCGGCGACACCGGAGCCACCGATCGGCGCCCCCATGGCGTGCAGGGCCGCTTCGATGGTGGCCAGCGTTCCGAGCAGCATCGGCGGGTTGAGGTACCCCATATGGCCGATTCTGAACGCCCTGTTGCCGAGTTCGCCGATGCCGAGTCCGAGGGTCAGGCCTGCTCCGCCGGCGCAGCGACGCCGCAGCTCGTCGGCATCGATTTCACCGGTGAGGATCGTCGTTACCGCCGTCGATCGGTTGGAAGGCTCGGCGATGTTGAAACCGATTCCGCCTTCGGACGACCACCGCTCGACAGCCGCCCAGACGGCGGCGGCGTGGGCACTGTGTCGGTCCCAGCGGGCCTCGAGACCCTCCTCGGCGATCATGGCTAACGCCTCACGCAAACCGAACAGGTGGCTCACCGGCGGTGTACCGCAGTACAGCTGATAGTGATGCTCGGCGTTGAGCCGCATGTCCCAGTCGACGTAGCCAACACGAATATCACTGCGCTCGTGAGCCGCCAAAGCCTTGTCGCTGGCCCATAGGAACGCCAGTCCTGGCGGCACCATCAGCCCCTTCTGCGACGCGGCGATGGTGATGTCGACTCCCCATGCGTCCATGGTGTACGGCTCGCAGCCAAGCGAGGCGATGCAGTCGACCATGAACAGTGCAGGGTGGTCGGCGGCGTCTATCGCCGCTCGCATAGCGGGGACGTCGTTGCGGACCGAGGTGGCGGTGTCGGTGTGCACGGTCAGCACCGCCTTAATCTCGTGGTTGTGGTCCTCGGCCAGTCTGGCTTGCAGCGCTCCGGGGTCGACCGGGCGATTGTCGGCGCCGGGTAGCACCTCGACCTCCACCCCTGAAAGGGCGGCCATCTCACCCCAAACGATGGCAAACCGTCCCGACTCCAAAACCAGGACTTTGTCGCCACGGGCCAGGGTGTTCGAAATGGCCATCTGCCAGGCGCCGTGACCGTTGGAGATAACCACAAACGGCTGACCTGAGGTTCGGGCCAAGGCCGGCAGCTGAGCGAAGATTTCATCGGATATGTCGACCAGGTCGCCGGAGTAAATGTCGGGCATCGGTTGACGCATGGCGGCCAGTACCCGGTCGGGAACGATCGATGGGCCGGGTATGGCCACGAGGTCCTGGCCGAAGTTGAGGTTGGCCGACGTTGGGGCGAGCTGGCTACGAACATCGGGCGGCGTGATTGACATAGCTAAAACCTTAGAGGCCGAAACCGGGGAGGCCGCATCCCCCAAGACACCTCCGGCGCTACTCCCCCAATGTCACACCCCATGAGCCATACTTGTGTCGTGTCCAAGGCTGGGGTTTCAAGAGACAATCTCGTAGGCAAGGTAGCGGCGCTGCTAGCGAAGGCTGACAGCACCGAGCATGAACCGGAGCGCGAGGCGTTCCTAGCAAAAGCGCAGTCTCTGATAACCAGATACCAGATCGACCACGAAGAGCTACGGGCAACCGGGGCCGATATGACCGAGCGCACGATCATGGTCGAGAAGTGGGGTAACGCCACCCGGGGCGTGGTGCATCTCTATTCAGGGATCGCCGACTTGAACTGCTGCTCGGTAGCGCACCGCACCGGCCGAGGCTGGGCCAAGGTCATACTCGTCGGATCCGAGATGGATGCCGAACTCACCTGCGCCCTCGTCGACCATCTACTCCCGCAACTACGGCTGGCCATCCTCAACGATCGGCCACGGTCACGGATGAGCTATTCAATCGGCTGGACCCATGAGGTGATCCAGCGGCTGAGGGTCGCTCAGGAGAAGGCCGCTGCGGTCTCCAATGCTCTGGTGCCAACCAATGTCGCAGCCGATGAAGCGCTCCGTTCCAGTCGGAAGGTCCGCACCGAGCGGCGCAACCTGGTCGATTCCATCGAGTACGGCTCCGGCGCTGAGGCCGCGGAACGAGCCGACCTTGGCCGTACCGGAGTAGGTGCAGCACCGGCACCGGGGCTGGCAGGCAGCGAGAGCACCTCGGCCTAGTTCCGCCACGGTGGCGTTGCAGGTAGAGGAATGCCAGTAGCGACGGCGGGGTTTGCTTTGGCATGACCTCGATAACCGCGGAACTGATCGATGCTTACCGCGTCGACATCACAAACGGCGTTCACACCTGGCGAGCTGACGAGCCGGTTGAGCTCGGCGGCGATAACACCGGTCCGAATCCCTACGATCTGCTCCTGGGGTCGCTGGCCGCCTGCACCTCGATCACCCTGTCGATGTACGCCAAGCGTAAGGGCATCGACATGACGTCGTTGTCGGTGGAGTACACCTACAACAAGATCCACGCCGACGACTGCGACAAGTGCGACGACTCCCACAGCGGCATGATCGACCACGTCACATCCCGCATTTTCATCGACGGAAACTTCGACGAAGCGACCAGGAATCGGCTCATCGATATCGCCCAACGCTGCCCGGTACACAAGACGCTTGAGAAGGGCATCGTGTTCGACGAAACGGTGTTCGCCGGCTGAGCTATCAAGACCCACAAACGACTAACGGAGCGGGATCACCGGCCGACAGGTCATCGGTGGCGACAAGTCCATCCATCAATGACCCATGGGGCGCTCCCGCGTGGATCATCATTTCTCGAGGGGCCACGCTGCCATATGTATGGCGGATCCCGCTCGTTGTTGGAACGCTGCTCTCCCTGGTGAACCTGACTCCCAGACTCCTCGATGGACCCACCGCCGGCTCCATGGTGGCGCTGGCGGTGAACTACACGATGCCGTACGTCGTCTCAAGCCTCGGATTCCTAAGATGCCAGCGACAGACCACTGTCCTCAAGCAAACGATGGGCACTCGATGAAGCCGCTGATGACCGAGTCACCTCGCTACGAGGCGATCGTCAACTCCAACTCCCTCGGTGTGGCCTTCATATCTCGAGCCCAGGACAACCGGGTCTCGTTCCTCTCCAGACACGCGGTGCGCCGATTCGATGAGCTAGACCTGCTCGGTCGACCTGCCGCCTCGCTCATCGGGGAGCCAGCGCGAACGCTGGCCGATATTGAACTCTTCAGTGACGATGCCCTGGCCAGCGCCGACCGTTACCCGGCGGTTGTGCAAATCCAACAGGAGGGCCGGGAGCTGGAACTGGCCATCAGCCCGGTCTTCGACCTCGACGATACGTACCTCGGCGTGATGGTCACCTTCCGGGACCGGTCCGATGATGCCCGCCGGGCGGCCGACACTGCTCAGTTCCAAGAACACATCGGCGAACTTGTGGCCAGGGCCGGTTCCCAGGGTTCTGAAGCCGAACAGGTCGGCGAGCAACTTGGTCAGGTTGCGACCAGCGTTCAAGAAAACGGAGCCGACATCCGCCGACTGCTAGATCAGTTCGCGAACCTCAACAAGCAAGCGAAGTTGCTAGCGCTCAACGCCAGTATCGAGGTCCACCGTACGACCAATGCTGAGGCGTTCGGGATTGTGGCCACCGAGATGCAAGAACTGGCCAGCCGGATGGCTGCGGTGGCCGACGAGGTCGACAAAGCCGCCAGCCGAATCAACGGCCTGTCGGTACAGGTTCATGACGCAAGCGAGTCGATCACCGACAGCATCGGCAACCTGGTGACCACCCAGCGTTCGATGGAAGCCAGCTTTCTGGGTAGAACCGACCTCTGAGGGAGGCTGTCCAGGACTTGGGGGGGGTGTGTTGCAGGTGTGTTGGATAGTGCTGATCGCAGGCAATTTCGCCGGACTGGTTTTCGCCTACACCGCCATCTTCGTCACGATCGTGAACCTAGCCATCGTTCTCGCGCTCGTGCTACCGGTTGCGTTGAGGTAGCTAGTATCGGGAGTTCGTATGTCGCAACCACCTCCCAGGACCGACCTAGAGCAGCTTCGCCGCCAACTGCTGGACCTTCGCGATGCCGATGCACTCGCTGAGTTCATCGAGCAGCATCCCGACTTGGCGGCGGCGAACCTGACGAGCTGGAGCGATCATCCACTGGGAGCGTCACCGCTGGGCTATCTGGCGATGGCCCGCTTCGATACCGCCTCCGGGTTGTGGCGCGACGTCACAAACACCGGGGCCGCAGCGCAGGTACTCATCGCTGCGGGAGCACCGGCCGACGGCGGCCCGAACGATCGGGAGACGCCGCTGATCACCGCCGCAAGCTACGGAGATGCCGATATCGCCGCGGTGTTGATCGCTGCTGGAGCGGACATCAACGCCACGGCCCGTGATGACGCAGGCGGCGTACCCGGAGGTTCGGCGCTACTCCATGCCGCGGTGTTTGGAAACACTGCGGTGATCGACGTACTCGTCGAGGCAGGCGCCCAGATCCATTCGCTGGAAGAAGCAGCGGCCGCCGGAGATCTCGACCCCTCGGACAGCACCGCTTGGGACCTGAGTTCTGCCCCAGCACAAACCCGCCTTCGCGCCCTGATCATGGCGGTGGATCACCAACGAATCGACGTCATCGACGCACTGGTCGCCGCCGGAACAAACTTCGACGAAGAGGATGAAGTGTTTGGCCGCCACCCCCTGCGGCTGGCGGCGGCGAACGGTCGTGTTGCGAGCGTGCTCTCGTTAGTGGGCCACGGTGCGGATCGCGCCGGTCGTGACTCAAACGGATTCACCGCTCTCGACCATTGCCGACACCATCGCAGCCAAGCCGAACACACCGCTCCCTACGACGAGATTGAGGGCATACTCAGCGGTGAACATCACAGCGTCGAACCGGGGTGACCACAACGGTTGCCATCTGCGGACGAAGCGAGGACCTTACGAAGGGGATCGGTCCCAACCCCACGCCTGCCAGGCGATGACGGCGAGTGCTATCACTATCAAGCCGACGTGGAGGTAATCGTCGAGATCGCCGGGCACGCCGATAAAGGTAAGGGCGAAGAGCGGCGCGATGGCCATGTTGGCCAAACGGTTCGCTCGCAACGGCAGCACCCACGCCATCAGCATCATCATGATCGGCACCTCAACGATGAGGCCGCCAATCAGAAACATCACCTCGGTGACCTCCCGCCCGTTGTAGGTCCCCGTCAGGGCATCGGCCAGGAATTCCGCTTTCACGATCTCGTGGAGGTCGCGGAAGATGAAGTTCAGAAGGACGAACATCCACAGCGCAGAGATCAGGGCCTTCTTCTCCAGGAGGTCGATGCGGGGATCCGAACCCGTGGCAGAGTCGTTGCCCCGCGTTATTGCGCTCACGATTCGTTCCCGACGTCGTTGCTGGACTCGGTCGATTCCACGCCACGTTCCGCAACGATCGCGACGGAGAGCTTGCCGACGGTGCGGCCACTCTCGATTTTTTCGTAACCCGCTCGCACCTCGTCCATGGTGACGGCTGCACTGAGATGTGAACGAACGAGGCCGTTTTCGACAAGCGCCGCAAGCTTCTCCAGGTATCCGGCATCCTCGCCCTGAACAAACCAATGACACGACTGCGAACCGAAACGCCAGCGAATCAGCCTCCCCACTAGTCGAGGGAGAGGGCCGAGTAATCCATCCCTCTTTGAATCGCCGATGACAACCCAGCGGCCGTCATCGACCAGCGCTCCCCTGATCTCCGAGGCGCTGCGATTCCCGATGCAGTCGATAATCACATCCCAGCGATCCGAGGTGAAATCCTCGGTGTCGTACGCGACAACCTGATCGGCGCCGAGACCACGCACGAAGTCAGCGTTGCTACTGGAACACACCCCAGCCACCCATTGAGCGCCGCTCGATTTGGCGAGCTGTACTGCGTAGTGGCCGACACCTCCAGATGCGCCGTTCACAACGACCCGCTTGCCCATCACATCGCCTCGCTCGATTGCTTCCAGGGCGGCTGCACCGGCAACCGGCAGTGCTGCACACTCAAACTCGGTCATCTTCACCGGAGCGTGCCAAATGCGATCAGCCTCGGCGATGGCGTATTCGGCGAAGGCCCCGGTCACCCAGCCGAACACCAAGTCACCGATCTTGAAATCGGTGACCCCGACCCCGAGCTGTTCGACCACCCCGCACGCTTCACGGCCTGGGATCTCGTGCTTTGGGCGCCCGAAACCCTCAGCCAGACGAACGATCGCTGGCGATCCAACGCCGAGGTGCCAATCCATCGGGTTGACCGTGCTCGCTGTGACCTTAATGCGCAGTTGACCTGGCCCAGCAGCTGGCACGGGGCGCTGGCCAACCTTCAGCGCATCGAGGCCGTATGCCTGCTGAACGACTGCGGTCATCGTTCTGGCCGTTGTCGGGTCGGTTGGTGTTGGGTCGGTTGTTGTCGTTTTGGCGGTTGATGTCGTTTTGGCCATTGATGTCGTTTTGGCGATTGATGGCATAGCTATTGTCCCGTCTCTACTGTTTGCATCTCAGAGGCACCGTGCCTACGGTGCTTTCCGTACACCGTACTGAGCACCCCCGTACACTGTACTGATAATCTCCGTACACCGTACGGAAACTTTGGAGTTTTTTATCCATGCCCAGCAAACCCCGGCCCAAACTCACGAGAGAAGCGATCCTCGATGCGGCGATCCGCGTCGCGGAACGCGACGGGCTAGCCAAACTCTCGATGCGAAATCTCGCAGCCGAGGTCGGCTTCGAGGTCATGTCGCTCTACACCCACGTAAGCAACAAGGCCGACATTCACACCGGCATGGTCGAGCGTTCCGTCGAGGAACTGGAGTTGCCCAAGATCGACGAAACGTTCGAGTGGCGCACCGCGTTACGTCAACACGCCCTCGACCTCAAAGCGCTGTTCGAACGCCATCCCTGGTCGGTCGAACTCTGGCTGCAATCGAACCCCGCGGCACACCGCTTCGATCTAATGGAATGGCAACTCGCGGCGTTCGCCGCCTCAGGGCTCAGCGAACAGGACGCCCACAAGGCCTACCACGCATTCTTCAACCACACCGTTGGCTACATGCTGCAACGCCAAGCGATGGCCTTCTCTGGCGATGGCGCCTCAGTTGACGAAATGCTCAGCACGCTCGACCCGGATCGACACAGCCATGTGTTGCATCACGTCGACCAGCACCGCAACGGCGACATCGGCGAATCGTTCGAGTTCACCCTCGACCTCCTGCTGAACAGTTACACCGATTAACGATCGAATAACTGGGGCTGTCCGCCTGGAGGTAGGCGCCGACTGCCGGTCCAGGGCAGCGAATCCATAAAGACCCACGAGCGACGATGGATCGTGGTCGGGCCATAGCCCTGCAGCGCGGTGCGGTGCAGCGGGCACGGGTAACCCTTGTTTGACTCGAAGTTGAACCACGGGAACAGCTCGGCCTGGGAACGCATATGCCGATCACGAACCACCTTGGCCAGAATCGACGCCGCGGCGATCGACAAACACTTGGCGTCGCCCTTGACCAGTTTCCTGGTTACCGGGTGGCCGACGAAGTCCCAGTTGCCATCGAGCAACACCGCGTCGACCGGCATGCCAAGACCTTCGATAGCCCGTGCTGCGGCCAGCTTCTGAGCTGCCGACATACCCAGGCGGTCACACTCGGCGTGACTGGCATGGCCGACAGACCACGCAGCACACCATTCGGTGATGCGTTCGAACAGGGCCTCGCGCTCGGGCTCGGTTAGCTGTTTGGAGTCGCGGAGCTTATACAGCCGGCGATCCTTGGGCACGACGACCGCCCCGATGGTCAGCGGCCCGGCCCACGACCCTCGACCAACCTCATCGATGCCGACGACGGTCTCGTGACCAGCGGCCCACAACTCGCGCTCCTCGGACAAGCCGGGAGGCTTGACCTTGAGAGCCTTTCTCAGTTTTGGCACCGTGGCCGTCGCCATAAAACCGAACCTAGCAGAGATGCATCTAGGAGAAACTGTCCCCGGGTGCCGGGGCCTCGGGCAGATCATCGGCCGAACCGGCCAACAGCGTCTCGCCTCGAACCTCGGTTGTCGACCAGTCGGGGTCGAGACCCGGACACCGCAGCGTGGTCGCCGCAACACCTTGTGAACCGGCTTGTATGGCGGAGCCGCCCTCGAACTCCCACAGCAGTGCAGGCCGGTAGCCGTGCCAGCGAATGGCAAACGAGACCTTCAGCCCGGCGATCGGCGCCTGATGGACCTCGACCGTTCCACCCCGCCAGGCGGTCGGGAACTCGGGCAGCAACTCGATGACCAGACCATCGCTCGAATCGGCTTCACGTATCAGCAGCAATCGTGCTGCCAACCAGAACTCGCCAGCCCTAAGCGCGCTGTCTGCAGTTGTCGCGCCGCTATCAGCAGATGCCGCTGTGTTCGGGCCGCTCCAGCGTTTGGCGGGAGCCGCCAATTCAGCCAAGGTCACGATCTTGTCGATGGCCGCTGTGTTGCCCTGCTCGGCGGCGACAAGATCGATCACGGTGTTGTCCTCACCTCGATCCTTACTTCGATCCTCGCCTCGGCCATCGGGGTGGCTCGGTGCAAGACCGGCGAGCAGGTCGGCGGAAGCGTCGTGCTGGCCTACCGCTCGGGCCAGCCTGGCCAGACCGGTCTTGGCCTGAGACACCGCAGCGGCGTCGCCGTTTCGCTCGATGAGATGGGTCAGCTGGGCCACCGGCTCGAGCAGCATCTCGTTGAGGCCCTCGTCACCGAGCAGCTCTGCTGCCAAGGCGACACCTTCGATGACCTCGGCGGTATCGATTGCCGCGCCGGGCAGCTTGGTTGGGAACGACTTGGCGATGGCATCGAGCGACCAGCGGCACTCCTGCTGATGACCACCGATGGCCAAAGCCGACAGCATCGATCCGGCACCGGGGTTGGCGTCAACCACATCGAGCGCCAGCTCCGGCGCGGCCATGACCAGGCGAGCCCTAGCCGCCCCGGCCAAAGCACTGATCCCCGGCTCGGGAAACTCGAAACGAGCGGCCCGATCGACCACCGCATTCCAGCCTCGGACCACCGCCTCGGAATCGGGTAGCTTTTCGATGTTCATCGCCGTCAGGTCCTGCATCCGGCTGCCATTGCCATCCAGCGGACTGACCACAAACCGCAGTGATGTAGCGTGCGGCAATGGGTAGAGGCAGACCGCGTTCGCCAGGGGGCCGTCGACGTTACCCGAATCCCAAGTCAGCGGCTGACCGTTGGTGACCGCGTCGAATAGGTCTTGATCGTTGCTGACGCCAGCTTCGTTCGGCTTGCGGGGCAGCAGCAGGAGCGGCGCACCACCGACGGTAACGATTCGCGAATCATGCATCGCCAGCGAGGCTGTTCCCAGCCCGGCTTCACCGGCACTCGAATAGGGGCGGATGGCGATGGCCAGCGCCACCGGGACTGGCGACTCGTTGCTGACCTCGATAACGGTGAACGAACGCCCGCCGACCATCACCGGATACGCGGTGTGAAGCACATCACCAGAGGGCACCCGCAGCGACGTCTCGATAATCGGACCATGCCCGATCCGCCGTTGGCGAACCGAAGGCTCCCGGGCTGGCAAATGCCAACGATCATCGGCGCCGATCCACCAGTCGATCGACCAGCGCCCGACCGGCGAATTCCCCTGCGGTGAGACGAGGCCCCCGCTATCGACCTCGACAGGGGTGACCCCGTCGATACCGGCGACGATGGTGGCTCCGGCGTCGGCCGGTCGCTCCACTGAGCGAGGTCCGAGGCTGAGCCCACCGGGGTTCATGTTTTGGCCGTTCACCGCTCCGAAGATAGCGAGCCTGACTCGCTTCGGTTCACCGCTAGCCGGTTAGAGCCGGTTCCCGCTGGTCAGAGCGGGCTACGCCCCGCCGAGCTGCTCGTGTCCGAGCCTGCCACGAAGCAGTGACTCTCTGGCGAAGTCCGGTCCCCTGCCCTCCCAGCAGATGGCGTAGACCTGCTCGGCGATGGGCATGAACACGTTATGGGTGGTCGCCAGCTCCTTTACCACCTTGGCGGCCTTCACCCCTTCGGCCACCTGGTCCATCTCGTCGAGAATCTGCTGCATCGGCACACCTTCGCCGAGCCGACGACCAACGCTGGAGTTGCGACTCTGCGGACTGATGCAGGTGGCGAGCAGGTCGCCCATCCCGGCCAAACCGGCGAGGGTCAGGGCCTCGCCACCCATTTTGGTTCCCAGCTCGATCAGCTCAGCCAACCCGCGGGTGATGATGGCCGAGCGGGCGTTGTCGCCAATTTTCTGGCCCTCAACCGCGCCTGCGGCGATGGCGTAGACGTTCTTCAGGGCGCCGCCAAGCTCGCAGCCAACAACATCGTGATGAATGAAGACTCGGAACGCCTCGGTGCTGAAAACGGCCTGCAATTTCGAGGCGATGTTCTGTTCCGACAGTGCAACGACCGCCGCCGCCGGGTTACCGGCCAGGATCTCCTTCGCCAGGTTCGGCCCGGTGAGCACGCCGACCGGTCGGTCGGGGAGAACCTCTTCCACGATCTGGCTCATGCGGAGGTTGGTTCCCGGCTCGAAACCCTTGGCCAAGCTCAACACCGGCACCCAGGGTCGCAGTGAGGTGGCGATCACCTCGCACGTGTCGCGGAAGGCACCGGTTGGAACACCCATCACCACCAGATCGGCGTCGGCGGTTGCCGATGCCAGATCACCGGTCGCTCGGAGTTCGGGGTGGAGCTCATAGTCGGCCAGATAGCGAGTGTTTCGATGAGACTGGTTGATGGCGTCCACCGTCGCCGAGTCGCGGGCCCACAGCGTCGTCGGATTGTTATGCGCCGCCAGATGAGCGACCGTCGTCCCCCACGAACCTCCACCGACAACCAATACTCGCAAACCCGACATCGAGCCCCCTGTGCGTGAAATCAACCAGCTTGCATCTTGGCATGAAATGGCCGCGGGCACGCTGTCGACCACGCGGTCGTTTCGTAGGTGGGTGTGCCGAGCCGATACCATTTCCCTCCCATCAGATCCGTCCGACAAGATACGAACCAAGAGCGCGACAGCCCAGCAACCAAGACAGGCTCAGAACTCCAACGATGAACCGTCAACCCCCCACAGCTGTTGTGATTCCGGTCAAGGCATTCGACCTGGCAAAGGAACGCCTCTCCCCTGCGATGGGCACCGACGAACGGGCTGCCCTGGCTCGGTCGATGGCCGCAGGGGTAGTCGCAGCAGGCGAACCGCTCCCGACCTACGTGGTGTGTGGAGCCGATGACGTGGCCGACTGGGCGCTTGAGGTCGGTGCCGGGGTTATCTGGCTTGAAGAGCCGGGCCTGAACCGGGCCGTCAGCTTCGCCTGCGAGGTCTTGGCCGCCGAGGGATACCACCGGGTGATCATCGCCCACGGCGATCTTCCGCTGGCCACCTCGTTGCCCTGGGTCGGCGAGTTCGATGGGGTCACCATCGTGCCCGACCGTCGAGGCGAAGGAACCAACGTGATGGCCGTGCCTCTCGACCAGGGTTTCCAGTTCTCATACGGCGAGGGGTCGGCCCCGATCCACGAGGCCGAAGCCAAACGGCTCGGATTGCCGCTACGGATCGTGCCAGACTACTCGCTCGGCTGGGACATCGATACGCCCGACGATCTAGCAGACCTGCCAAACCCGAATGCTGATTCCGAAACTCTGATTTCAAACTCCGACGAGGACGAAGACCAATGACCTCAGCTCAAAATCCTCTCACCCCGGCGCCGGTCGTCATGGACCGTTTCAGCGCCAACCTTGAGACACCGGCCCGGGCGCTGGCTATCGGCGCCCACCCCGATGACGTCGACTTCGGCTGCGGGGCCACCCTGGCCAAGTGGGCTGCCGATGGCTGCGAGGTCAGCGTGCTGGTGTGTACCGATGGATCGAAGGGCACCTGGGATCCAAACGCCGACGAGAGCGAACTCATAGCCACAAGACAGAGCGAGCAGCGCGCTGCAGCCGAGGCCCTTGGGGCGCTTGGCGAAGTCGGGTTCCTGGGCTGGGCCGACGGTGAACTGGAGTCAGGTATGGAGCAGCGGGCCCAGGTGGCGCTGTGGATTCGCCGCACCAGGCCTGTCGTGGTGCTCGGTCACGACCCGTGGAAGCGACATCGTCTTCATCCTGACCACCGCCATGCTGGTTGGCTCACAACCGATGGTGTTGTGGCCGCCCGAGATCCGAAGTTCTTTCCCGACCAGCCGGTCGCCCATCACCGGCCGGACCGGCTACTGCTGTGGGAGGCCGATGAGCCGGACCACGCAGAGGATGTCACCGGCTTTCTTGAGACGAAGTACCGAGCGCTTCTGGCCCACACCAGTCAGTTCGAGTCGACGATGGATGCCGGGAACGATCCGGAGCTAACCCAGTTTCGAGCCCGAGTCGAAGCCAAACTGACCGCGGCCGGAACGGCCTGCGGCATGGAACACGCCGAAGTGTTCAAGCTGATAGACGACCTCTAACGGTGAGCGGGCGGCCGGCAAGATCGGGCGAGACCGAACCGGTTGGAACCGCGATCGGTATTGATGGCTGCCTAGGCGGCTGGCTGACCGTGGAGTGGTCGACCGAAGGGATCTCGGCCAACAGGGTCACCGATCTCAAGCCTCTCCTCAATCGCCTACGGGCAGGCCAGGTAGCGGCGTTGGCCATCGACATGCCGATCGGTCTGCTCGATCGTCAACCCCGGGCCTGCGATACCGAGGCTCGCAGACTGCTTGGCCCCCGACGATCATCGATCTTCCCCACCCCGGTTCGAGCGACCCTGGAAGCGACCGACTACGCCGATGCCTGTCGATTGTCTCGCCAATGTTCTGGCAAGGCCCTTTCGATACAGGCCTTCAACCTGCTGCCGAAAATCGCCGAACTCGACCGCCTAGTAGTGCCCGCTGACCAGGACCGGCTGGTCGAGGCCCACCCCGAATGTGCGTTCCGGCGTTTGGCCGACGGCCCGCTGGCCCACGCAAAGCGCACCGAAGAAGGACGCCAACAGCGAATCGACCTGCTCAGCCAATACGACTCCGCCCTCGGCCAGATGGTGACCGAGGAAATCGCTTCGTCGCGCCGCCTACCGGTCCTAGACCTGATCGATGCCACAGTGCTGGCCATCACCGCTCGACGGGTGATCGAAGGCACAGAGCACAGGCTGGGCGATGACGTCGACGAACTAGGCCTCGCGGCCCAGATCGTCTACTAGATACCAGACGACTGTCTTTCAACTACCTAACGATTCTCTTCGAAAGACCAAACAACTCGTATTCGTCCACCTGATGTTCCATACTGTTGCGATGACCGAGGGTGCTGAACCAACCATGGACTTGCAGGATCTACTACACCCTGACGAGCAGCGCCGTTTCCGCAGGCTCTGCATCGCCACCTCGGCCGAAGACCTCAGGCAGCTTGCACTGGTGATCGAGATGCACCTCGACCACATTCGCGAGAACGCTGGGGCAGCGACCGACGTCGAGACGGCCGAGATGATCGGCGAGTCGTTGACCAAGCTTCTGGCGAGCGATATCGAATTCGACGACGATGCCAGAGCCCAAGTCCGAGGCGCCGTCGAGTACTTCCTGCTCACAGACGACGCCGCAGGCGACATGGACGATGTGCTCGGTTTCGACGACGACGCCCGAGTGGTCAACACCGTTCTTGAACGCATTGGTCACCCCGAGTTCTCCGTCCGCCTGCCGAGCTAACCTGCAAGACATATGAATGAGGTCGCATGACCGAGAGTGCTGGCATCGCGCTTTTTCGGCGCGCCGGAGACGACATCGAGATCTTGCTAGTCCATCCGGGTGGTCCGTTCTGGGCCAAGAAGG
>JBOEHD010000269.1:0-7068 GCA_050633745.1 Acidimicrobiales bacterium | reverse complement strand
AGATGATGAAGCTCGGCGACATCCTCGGCGTGCTGCGCGACGCTTACTCGCGAACCATCGGCGTCGAATACATGCACATCGCCGACCCACAGGAGAAGCGCTGGATTCAAGAACAGGTCGAAGGTGGAACACCTGCGGTCGACCGCGAAGCCCAGCAGCACATTCTCGAACGGTTGAGTGCGGCCGAGGCGCTTGAGAAGTTCCTAGCCGCCCGCTACGTCGGACAGAAGCGTTTCGGCATCGAAGGAACCGAAAGCGCCATACCGATCCTCGATGCGGTCCTGTCCGCAGCCGCGGACTCCAACATGGAGCGGGCCATCCTCGGCATGGCGCACCGCGGCAGGCTGAACGTGCTCGTCAACATCATGGGCAAGAAGTACACCGACCTGTTCACCGAATTCGAGGGCGCGGTCAACGAAGACGCTGTCCAGGGCTCGGGCGACGTGAAGTACCACCTCGGCCAGGTCGGCCAACACACCAGCCCTCGCAACAACGTCATCGACATCGAGTTGGCGGCCAACCCGTCACACCTCGAAGCGGTCGATCCGGTCGTGGTCGGTATGGCTCGGGCCTACATGGACCAGAGCACCTCAGGCAACTACCCGATTCTGCCGATCCTGATCCATGGCGATGCTGCCTTCGCCGGACAGGGCGTCGTTGCCGAAACGCTCAACCTGTCGCAGGTTCATGGCTACAAGGTCGGCGGCACCGTCCACCTGATCATCAACAACCAGCTGGGCTACACCACCGCACCTCACCAGTCCCGCTCGTCGGAATACTCGACAGACGTGGCCAAGACCGTGCAGGCACCGATCTTCCACGTGAACTCCGATGACCCTGAGGCCTGCGTTCGAGTTGCGAAGCTGGCATTCGACTACCGCCAGGAATTCAACAAAGACGTCGTGATCGACATGATCGGCTACCGCCGACACGGTCATAACGAGGGCGACGATCCGAGCTACACCCAGCCAAACATGTACCGCAAGATCGCCGATCAACTGTCGGCCAGGACGCTGTACACCCAGACGCTGATCGACCGGGGCGACATCACCGTCGATGAGGCCGAGCGGGCGCTTGAGTATTTCCAAGCCGTTCTCCAGGAGGCCCTCGACACGACCCGGGGCGACGCGCCCCCACCGGACATCCTGGCCAAGCCAGCCCCACCTCCAGTCGGTGTGCTGCCCCATATCGACACCGGTGTTCCCGCCAGCATTCTTCGCGACCTCTACAAGTCGCTCTCGGCGGTGCCTGACGGTTTCACCGTGCACCCGAAGCTGGCACGCCAGTTCGAAGCCCGCGACGAGATGTGGGCCTCGGGAGAGGTCGACTGGGCGTTGGGCGAGGCGCTGGCCATCGGCTCCCTGTTGGCAGACGGTACCTCGGTGCGACTAGCGGGCCAGGACAGCCGTCGCGGCACCTTCGCCCACCGTCACGCCACACTTCACGACTACACCGACGGCGCCGAGCACACACCGCTGACCACCGTCGGAGATCAGAACACCGATTTCTGGGTCTATGACTCAACACTGTCGGAGTACGCCGGCCTCGGATTCGAGTACGGCTACGCGGTGGCGAACCCCGATGCGTTGGTTATTTGGGAAGCCCAGTTTGGCGACTTCATCAACGGCGCTCAGATAATCATCGATCAGTTCCTGGTTGCCGGCGANNCACGGCTACGAAGGCCAGGGCCCAGAGCACTCCTCGGGGCGACTAGAGCGGTTCCTTCTGCTCTGCGCCGAGGACAACATCCAGGTGGCCAACGTGACCACCGCGTCGCAGTTCTTCCACATGTTGCGCCGCCAGGTTGTGCGCCGCGACTCAAAGCCGCTTGTGGTGTTCACGCCGAAGTCCGGTCTGCGAGCGAAGACCTCCCGGTCCTCGGTTGATGACCTGACCCACGGCTCGTTTGAGGAGGTGCTCGACGACGCCGATGTCGCCGACCCCAAGGCTGTCTCACGGGTCATCTTCGCCAGCGGCAAGGTGGCGGTTGAAGCCTTGACCCACCGTGACGCAACCGAGACCACCGCGGCCGCGGTCGTTCGGGTGGAGCAGCTCTACCCCTGGCCGTTCGCCGCCGTGGCCAATGTGCTCCAGCGCTATTCCAACGCGACCGAGATCGTCTGGCTCCAGGAGGAGCCGGAGAACATGGGCGCATGGAATGCGGTCAAGGGTCGGCTCTACGAGGCTCACGGCGACACTCACCGAATCCGTCGGGTCAGCCGACCGGAGTCAGGCAGTCCAGCTACCGGCTCGATTGCCATCCATCGCCAAGAGCAGGACGAACTTCTCCAACGAGCCTTCGGCGGCCTGTCTTAACATCTTTGCAACCCGAGTTTCGGC
The DNA here is from genome assembly GCA_050633745.1 of Acidimicrobiales bacterium. Taxonomy (GTDB): domain Bacteria; phylum Actinomycetota; class Acidimicrobiia; order Acidimicrobiales; family SZUA-35; genus JAHELU01. The sequence goes on along the minus strand of JBOEHD010000269.1, from coordinate 4,728 downwards.
GCCAGCCGAAATCTCGCTTAGTGAGCGAGGCGAACGCCACAACCCGAGTTTCGGCGCCAGCCGAAATCTCGCTTAGTGAGCGAGGCGAACGCCAATGACGGCTTCTAGGTCGGTGAGGGCTTGGCCGGCGTTGAGCACCTTGATGGTGGTCATGCCCATGGCCTTTGCCGGCTTGAGGTTGATGCCGAGATCGTCGAGGAACACGGCCTCGGTCGCATCGACCTGCACCAGCTCTAGCGCCTTGATGTAGAACAGCTTCTCCGGTTTGCGCACGCCGATCACCGATGACTCCACGACGTGATCGAACATGTCCATCACCTCGGCGACCTGCGCGTCGCGTTCTGGGTTGGCCGAGCGCTCAGCGGTTCGTGCTGTTGCACCGGCGCCCCGCTTCGGCTTGAAGTTGTTGGTAAGGCAAGCGGTGGCAAACCCCGCGGCCTTGACCCGTCGAATGGCCTCGACCATCTCCGGCCGAACATCTCCGGAGATGAGTTCCAGAACACGGCGACCGCTTGCCGCGTGGCCCCGGGCTAGCGCTTCGGCGTCGAACAGTTCAACAAAACCGTCGGCGTCGACGTCGCTGCGTTCGAACTTGGCCCAGGCGTTGTCGTCGGGGTTGGTCGAGTTGATATCGCGAATGAGTCCCTCGGGAAAACCCTCGGCCCGTTCATACTCGGCGAAGGCATCAAAGGGGCTGGTCAGCACGACGCCGCCGAAGTCGAACAGGACGGCCCGGATGTTTTGGTTTGTCACGGAACGATCCTAACGAGCGCGTTTCGCGTCGCGAAATCGCGACTATCAACGGAATTTGCCTCGGTTAGTGATTGACTATGCATGTCATGGCAAGCACGAGTCGGCACTTAGTGGTCGATGGGTCAAACATCGCGACAGAGAGTCGAACGCTTCCGAGTCTTGCTCAACTCGATGAAGCTGTTCGCGCTGTCCAGGCAGAGGATCCCGACCGTCAGGTCACAGTGATCGTCGATGCCACGTTTGCCCATCGCATAGATTCCTCCGAACGCAGCATGTTCGAGGACGCGAACAACGCGGGGGAGATCGTGATGCCTCCGGCCGGCGCAGTCGGCCGCGGCGACGCGTTTATCCTCCAGGTTGCGGAGAAGGCCGACGCCGCGGTCCTGTCGAACGATTCGTTCCAGGAGTTCCACGGTGAACATCCTTGGCTGTTCGAAGAGGGACGGTTAATCGGCGGCAAGCCGGTCGAAGGAATCGGCTGGGTCTTTGTGCCACGGGTTCCGGTTCGCGGTCCCGCCAGTCGGCGAGCGACGAGGGAAACCAAGGGTTCGAAGCGCTCCGGCCGATCGGATAAGCCTGCGAAGCGAACGCGTAACGCGACAACGCAGGGTCCAGCCCCCAAGCCGAACGCCGCTAACCCGCCACCTCGCAAGCAAGACCGGCGAGGCTCGAAGGACGAAGCGAATACCGACCGTCGTAGAACCGACCGTCGAAGCAGCTCAGCTGACGCGAAGCAGGAAGCTGCATCGTCGAAGTCAGCTTCGAAGCGCAGCCAAAAAGGTGATTCTCCAAGGGCTTCGCAGAGGGACAAGAAGCGCGGGAATCTCGAAGAGCTGAACAGCGCTCGAGACTTCATGATGTTTGTGACGCAGCATTCGATTGGAGACGAGGCAACCGCGGTTGTCGAACGGTTCTCCTCTCATGGTTGCTATCTAAGAGCGTCGTCTGCTCAGTGTTACCTACCGTCGAGTGGCATGGGCGATCCACCGCCAACGCGCGCTCGCGATGTGGTTTCACTGGGACAAACGGTGATCGTGCGGGTTGAGTCATTAGACTCCGACCGTCGCGGTATCAACGTGTCGTTGATCCGCACCGTCAGCGATGACGGAACGAAAGCAAGTAATCCCCCCTCGGGAAAGTCCCGTGGAAGTAAAGCAATGTCAACCTCTCAACATCAGGCATCCGTCGCCGACGAATCAGCCGGAGAGGCGAATCCCACAAGGAGTAAACCCACCGTGGCTACAAAGAAACCTGTGAAGAAGGCGCGCAAGCGACCGGCAGCCAAGAAAGTGACGAAGAAGAAGGCTGCAACGGCCACGTCTTCGGCGAGGGCAACCAAGGTCGCGGCGAAGCGCACCGCTAAGAAGGCACCGGCAAAGAAGGCCGCTGCTAAGAAAGCTCCGGCCAAGAAGGCCGCAGCAAAGAAGGCCACGAAGAAAGCCACCGCCAAGAAGGCACCGGCAAAGAAGGCTGCAGCTAAGAAAGCTCCGGCCAAGAAGGCCGCAGCAAAGAAGGCACCAGCCAAGAAGGCCGCAAAGAAGGCCACGAAGAAAGCCACCGCCAAGAAGGCACCGGCAAAGAAGGCCGCTGCTAAGAAAGCTCCGGCCAAGAAGGCCGCAGCAAAGAAGGCACCAGCCAAGAAGGCCGCAAAGAAAACCGCAGCCAAGAAGCGGTAGCAACTCGGACCGCCATTGGCGGACCGGTTGAGATTTGGCAGTGAAGGGTCCGGATTCGTCCGGGCCCTTCATTCGTTTTGGTTTTGCCGAGGCTACGAAGGTTGGTAGCGGTGGTCGCCACCGGGTTCGAGATCTTCGATCGGCCTCCAGGGGTGAGTAACGCTGCGGGTGCCCCGGTCGTATGTCCAGTAGTGGCCCTGCCCTGGTTGATCGTGGTTACGATCGATGGCGAGGCCAGCCAGGTGGCAGAACAAAAGCGTGCCGACGGCGCCGTGCCCGACCACGGCAAGATCTGTTGAACCAGAACCAGAACCAGAACCAGCATCAGCGCCCCGCTCGGACAGCAGGTCGGAGACCGCATCGACGACTCGCCGCTGGGCATCGACGGCTCGTTCCCAACCGTCGGCTGAACGATCCGGTTTGGCGAACAGAAGATCGGCCAATCGCTCGTGCTGTTCCGTAGGGATGAACCCGGTGGAGCTGCGGTCGATCTCGGCAAGGTCGGGGCGAACCTCAACCGATAGCTGAAGATGATCGGCGAGAACCTGAGCCGTCTCCAACGCCTTGGTCTCATCGCTCGACACAACTCGGCCGATGGCGTCGACCCACGGTTGCCGCAGCATTGCCTCGGCCTTGCGGCGCCCCTGCTCATTGAGACTCCAGCGCGGCACCGGGACGAGCGGGTCGATTTCAACGTTGGGATGGGTGATGAAGCGAAGCATGGTCATCGATAGATCGCCTCAGGTAGCGGCCGGTCCGGTAGTCTCTCCCCCATGTCGGCACAGTACATCTACACCATGCACAAGGTCGGACGTTTCCATCCGCCGGACCGTCAGGTGCTCGAAAACATCTCGCTGTCGTTCTACCCCGGTGCGAAGATCGGCGTGCTCGGTGGCAACGGCGCCGGTAAGTCATCGCTGCTCAAAATCATGGGGGGCCTCGACGACGGCTTCAGCGGCGACGCTCGGCTGACCCCGGGATTCACCGTCGGGTACCTCGAACAGGAACCCAAGCTCGACACCTCGAAAGATGTGCAGGGCAACGTCATGGACGGGGCCGGCGAGGTAGTCGGCATGCTCGCCGAATATGAGAAGGTGCTCGGCCAGTGGGCCGACCCCGAAGCCGACTACGAAAAGCTCGGTGCGGCCCAGGCCAAGCTCGAAGACCAGATCGAAGCGGCCGGGGCATGGGATCTGCAACGCACGATCGACATCGCCATGGAGGCGCTACGGCTGCCGCCCAAGGATTCTGGTGTTGATCACCTCTCCGGTGGTGAACGCCGCCGAGTGGCGCTGTGTCGGCTACTGCTGTCCAAGCCCGATCTACTTCTGCTCGATGAGCCCACAAACCACCTCGACGCCGAGTCGGTTGCCTGGCTGGAGCGCACGCTTTCGGAATACCAGGGCACCGTCGTGGCCATCACTCACGATCGGTATTTCCTCGACAACGTGGCCAAGTGGATTCTTGAGCTCGACCGCGGTCGGGGTATCCCCTTCGAAGGCAACTACTCAAGCTGGCTGGAACAAAAGTCCGGCCGGATGGACCAGGAGAAGAAGGAACAGGACGCTAAGCAGCGCACCCTGGCTCGAGAACTGGAATGGGTCCGTATGGCTCCCAAGGCCCGCCAGGCCAAAGGTCGAGCACGCCTCCAGGCCTACGAGACGCTGCGAGACGAAGCAGAGGCCTACAACCCGGCCGATGAGAAAGTTCAGATCCACATTCCCTCTGGCAAGCGCCTCGGCGATCAGGTCATCGAGGTAAACAACCTGTCGAAGGGCTTCGGTGATCGGTTGCTGATTGAAGATCTGTCGTTCTCGCTTCCTCCTGCTGGCATCGTCGGCGTCATCGGCGGCAACGGCGCCGGTAAGACCACGCTGTTCAACATGCTCATCGCCGCCGCGACCGGCGAAGGCGAGCAACCCGATGATGGATCGATCACCGTCGGCTCCACCGTCGACCTCGCGTTCGTCGACCAGTCCCGAGCGGTACTCGACGATGCCGACACGGTCTACCAGGCCATCACCGAAGGTCACGACACGCTGGAGATCGACAACCGGGAAGTCAACGGCAGGGCCTACGTCGCCTCGTTCAACTTCCGAGGTTCCGATCAGCAAAAAGACGTGTCGCTCCTCTCCGGTGGTGAACGAAACCGGGTGCACCTGGCTCGAGTCTTGAAGAAGGGCGGCAACGTGCTGCTGCTCGACGAACCGACAAACGACCTCGACGTCGACACGCTGCGGGCCCTAGAAGACGGTCTTGAGCGGTTCGCCGGTTGTGCGGTGGTCATCAGCCACGATCG
>JBOEHD010000268.1:0-23295 GCA_050633745.1 Acidimicrobiales bacterium | reverse complement strand
CGCCGTTGTAGCCGTCGTACATGAGGCCGATCAGGCTCTGTTCTGGCCGACCGATGTCGCGGAAGCGGTTGGTCTTGAAAGCCAGTTCCGGCTCGGGGTCGATCGTGGCGTTCTTGTAGCTGACCATTGTCCGGTTGGCCTCGCCAGCGGCCGAAGGTTCAAATCGAATCTGCCAATAGACCGCGTTCGAACCGAAGAATGCCAAGCTCACGCCCTGATCGCGGGCCGATTCGGCGGCGCTGAACATTTCCTTTGTCCAGTATTCATCGTGACCGGATGAGATGAATCCCTGGTAGTTGGCCAGGTCGGCGCCGTCGGTATGCGTATCGAGGTTGGTGGTGTACGACAGGTCGTAACCCATCTTTTCCAGCCACTTGATCTGATCGTGCTCCCAGTTGAAGAACAGGCCAGACCCGTCGCGGGCATAGGGTCGATCGAATGAAACCTTGACCGCCCGCTTGTCGCCAGCGATCGTGATGTCTCCCTGGCTTGAATCGCCCCCGTATGTGCTCTTGCCCTGATGGGTCGGGTCGTCTGGGTCGTAGCCCGGATCGTTCGGGTTCACCGCGGGGAAGTTGTTGTATGCCTGATCGGTGGTGGCCGACTGCTGGTACAGCAGCGCCGCCGGGCGGTCCCGATCGCTCACGGTGAACGGAACGTAGTTTTCGTAGCCGTCGGCATTGATCAACTTGGCCAGGTATACGCCGCTGGTCCAGGTCGTCGGCACGTCGAGGGTGTAGGACGTCGGCCAGTCGTAGGCGATCATGCCGGTCACCGGATCCGGTGCGGTAAAGGTCTGCGGCGAGGCTGAAATTGGGCCGGCGGTACTGATCTGCCGAGCACCCCAACCCTGGTACCAACCCATGCGGTAGAACTCGATGCTGTAGTCCTGGGCCGAGTTGACGCTGACGTGGAAATCGATCGACTGGCCGAGGTTCACCGTCGTCGCCGATGTGTAGCCCTTGATCTGCTTGGTCAGATCGTCGGCTGGTTTCGTGAGGCGCCACTGGTCGGTGCCGGGATTCTTGTTTTCAACTTCGATGGGGTTGAACACCGCGTCGGTGGCATCGACGGTGATGGCCAGACTTGGCGAGAGCGCAGACCGGCCTTTGCGGTTCTCGTTCAGATAGTTGATGGTGTGAGTGCCGTTTGGCAACGCCGGCGCAGCGGTGGCCTGCTCGATGCCGGCCTCGAAACAGCGGTATGAGCCGACCGGGGTACCGGGTTCGGGGTTGTCGGAGAACAGCGTGATGATGGCCCCGGCAACCGTGCACTCGACATCGAAGGTCGGGGTGTTCTGAGCGGTCTGGTTATCGGTGTCGCTCTCGCCGGTGTCGGAGCGGGCCGTCATGTCCGGGGCGAGGGTCGGGTCGTCTGGCGGGCATTCGATGACATCGTCGACGAAGGTCCAGGAGTACGTTTCAGCGATGGCTGTTCTGGCGTCGGCGCCGTAACAGAACTTCAGCGATCGAGCGCCGAACAGCAGGTCACTTTGCAGTCCGACTTGAAGCGCCTGAGCGTGCAGCGAGTTCAGCAGCAGGTCATAACGGGTGTCGAGCATGGCGGTGTCGTCGAGGAACAGTTCGAAGTCGGCGACCTGGGTGAAGTCCCAGGCGCTGAGGTCCTGGTCGAACGATCGGGCTGATCGAAAGGTGCCTGCCATGTTTGTGACCTTGCTGGTGTTCCAGGCGCTGAGGTCCTGATTGAAGGTCTCGACGTCTTGGAACATGCCAGACAGGTTCTTTACATTGCCGACGTCCCAGCCGCCGATGTCATGGTTGAACGACGTCTCGCGGAACATGAATGACATGTCGGCCACGTTGCTGACGTCCCAGCCGCCGATGTCGTGATTGAACGACGACTGCATGAACATCAGGCCCATCGCCGTGACGTTGCTGACGTCCCATGTTGAGAGGTCTTGGTCGAAGGCCGAGGCCGCTCGGAACATCGACTGCATAGTGGTTGCAGAACTGGTGTCCCAGCTCCCGACCGGCCGGTTGAACGAGGAAGCGCCGAAGAACATGTTGCTGAACGAGGCGACGTTGGCTGTCTTAGCCCCCCAGGCTTCGATGGGCTGATCGAACGCGGCGTTGCCAAAGAACATCGTGCCGAACGAGGTGACGTTGCTGACATCCCAACCGCTGATGTCTTGGTTGAACGACGTGCCGCGGAACATCGATCGCATGCTGGTCGCTGAACTGACGTCCCAGCCGCTGATGTCGTCGTTGAACGACGTGGCTCCCTCGAAGGTGCTGGTGAAGCCGCGGACCGCACTCACGTCCCAGTCGACAAACCCGGTGTTGACCAGCGGGGCGTTCTTAAACGCCGACACCATGCTGAATACGTTCGACAGGTTCGGGGTGTCGGTGGCGGCCAGCGTCAGGTTGGAAGCACCGTTGAAGGCTGCGCTGAACGAATCCCATTGCCCGGTGCCCCACTGGTCGACCGAGAGGATCTTGTCTTTGTCGCCGCCGTTGTTGAAGCGGATGGCCGGGAACTGGCCACTGATACGAATGGTGTAGGTACCGGGCTCGTCGTAGGTGTAGGTGATGGCGCCGTCGAGTTCGGTGATGGTGGTGCCGTCACCCCAGTCGACGTCGTAGGAGTAGTCGTACAACGAGGAGACGGGGATGGTGAAACCGGCATCGTTCGAGACGCCGGGGTTGTCGGTCTTGACGGTGATTACGAAGTCGTCGGCGGAGTCCGACAAGGGGTCAGTCGCAGCGTTGGATTCGGCGTCAGATACGGCCTGCGAGACCGCGGCATCGGCTTGGCCCGGAGCCAGAATCAGCAGTGTAAAAGCCAACAACGTGACGATCGAAAGGGGGGCCGAAGGGGCTCGGTCCCGTATCCGTCTGAGGCGGACAGGTCCTGTGGTCATACTCACGTTGGTAGTCCCTCTAGCCTGCGTCTTAGCCCTCAACACGGTTCTAGCATGAGCGGATCTGAAACCGGCGCTGGCAATCTAAGGCATGTTGCCCACCGGCGAGCAAGGCACACCATGCTGCCCCCAGCAGCACCATCCCTGGCAAGGATGGCCTGAGCTTGCCCTTAGCCAACATATACTGCGATCGTAGGGCCGCAGCAGGCAGGTAATCAGGGGGCTAGCCCGCCCCCCGAGTCCGAAGGCCTGCCCACCGATTCACAGGAGAAATACCACCGATGGCGAAAGCAAAGGTCACCATCTACCACAACCCTCATTGAGGCTCCTCCAAGAATGCCTTGGCGGTCGCCGAGGATCTGGGTGTTGAGCACGATGTGGTTCTCTATATGAAAGAGCCGCCAGACAGAGCCGCTCTGGAGAAGATCGTGGCCGGTCTCGAAGACCCGGTCGAAGATCTGGTTCGCAAGGACTCGAAATTCAAGAAAATGGAGCTGAACGCCGACGACTATGTCGGCAACCCAGAGGCGGTGATCGACCTGCTGTCAGAGCAAAAAGCGCTCCTGCAGCGGCCAATCGTCGTCAAGGGTAAAAAGGCAATAATCGGCCGACCAAAAGACCGCATAGCCGACTTCCTCGGCTGACGTCAGAGGGCAATTGAGCGACTTCACCGAAACCCAACATAATTGGCTGTCTGACGAGGACCTGGAAACCTCACGAGGTCGCCTGCCAATCGTCTACATCCACGCCATCCCGGTTCGTGCCGACGACCTCGGTGTGGTGACCCACATCGGGCTGCTGCTCCGAATCGGTCCCGACGGCGGGGCCAACAGAGAGATCGTGGCCGGTCGCGTGCTCTACGGCGAACGGGTGCGCGATGCCATCCTGCGTCACCTCGAAAAAGATTTGGGACCGCTGGCCCTGCCCAGGATTCCCACCTCTCCCCAACCGTTCACCGTTGTCGAGTACTTCCCGAATCCCGATATCTCGGGCTTCCATGATCCTCGCCAGCATGCGGTTGGGCTGGCCTACGTCGTGCCCATCGAAGGCGACTGTGAGCCGTCGCAAGATGCGCTCGATCTGGTCTGGCTCCGGCCGGACGAAGTGATGAGCCCCTCGGTCGCGGCCGAGCTTGCACCGGGCCATCTGAAGGTCGTGCGGCGGGCGCTGGCCCACGTCGGCTGCCTGCCATAGAAACTGAAGCGGTTTCGAAAATTCGTTATTAGAGCTAAACATTTCTCGACTTTGAGTCGAGAACCATGTCCATGGACGAGGCCGCGCTTAACGTGGCTCACCTCTTCCGGCGGGCAGGTTTCGGCGCCGTCAACGAAGAGGTAGAGCTCTTCAAACACTGGCCGTGGAACGACGTCGTCGACATGGTGCTCGACACTGGGCGAGCCCCAGCGCCCGGTCCGTTTCCCGACCTGTCAGAGAATTTGGGCTACCACAGCCGCTGGGTTGACATGCTGCACTACTGGCTGGAACAGGCTCGCAGACCAGTCGATCAGGCGCCCGTCGTTGAGAAGATGACGCTGTTTTGGCACGGGCTGCTGTGCAGTTCGATGGAGAAGCTGTTCAACCACAAGATGCTGATGGACCAGAACCACCTATTCCGGGTGTATGGCATGGGCAACTACGACACGCTGCTACATCACGTGTCGATCGGGCCGGCGATGATCGAGTACCTCGACAACGATCTGAACGTGGCCGGATCACCAAACGAGAACTTCTCTCGGGAGCTCATGGAGCTGTTTGTTACCGGCGTTGGCCACTACACCGAGGACGACGTCAAAGAGTCGGCTCGGGCCTGGACCGGGCATGGAGTCGACGACGACCGCAACTATCGATTCGATGGCGGCGCCCACGACTGGGGCAACAAGACGTTCATGGGCCGCACCGGCAACTTCGACGGTCCAGACATCATCAACATCATGTTCGCCGAGCGCCGCACCGAGCATGCCAGATTCATGTGCCACCGACTGTGGTCGTTCTTCGCATACCCGGTCGACGCCAGCGATCAGGTGGTGACCGACATCATGTCGACCTACTCCTCGTCGCTGAACATCAAAGACACCCTGCGGGCGATCTTCCTCCATTCCGAATTTCGGTCGGAGGCAGCGAAGACCGGCCTGGTCCGCTCCCCGTTCGAATACGTCGTGGCGATGATGCGCCACACCAGTACCAACTGTTCCGAAGCGCACCCGGAGTGGTTCCTGCCCGGCATGGGACAGATGCCGTTCTACCCGCCGAACGTCAGCGGCTGGCGCCAGAACGACTATTGGATATCGGCTGCGGCCGGCTGGGCCAAGATCCACATGGCCGGGCACCTTCGCTGGCTGGCCTACCACCGTGACGACGTCAAAGACCTGGTCGACGTGACCAGCTACAACCCGATGACCTACAAGTACACCACGGAAGAATCGGTCGACAAGGTGCTGTGGAACTTCAAGCTCGGAGCGATCAATTCCGACAGCCGCCAGAAGCTACTCGACTTCGCGCAGACCGAGCGCAACTCCGACCATCGATGGACCGAACGTTCCGGACTACTGATGCTCGCGCTCCTGCTGCCGGAAATGATGAGGGCCTAATGACACGACAAGACGCATCGGGCGGCGGGCTCTCCCGACGACGGTTCCTCCAGTCGGCCGGGGCCGTAGCATCGGCCTCCCTGCTTCCTCTGTGGCTGACCGAGGCCGCAGGAGCAGCCACCCCGCTTGGTAACGATCAGGGCGTACTCGTCTACCTCACCATGGCCGGGGGCAACGACGGACTCAATACCTTCGTTCCGATAGGCGATGGCGCGTACTACGACGCCAGGCAGAGTCTGGCCTTCAACCCCTCGGACACCCTGGCCATGAGCGACCAGCGTGGCATGAATCCTTACCTGCCGTATATGAAGTCGCTGTGGGACCAGGGCGACGTTGCGGTTGTCGACGGTGTCGGCCATGAGCACGCAACTCTCAGCCACTTCGTCAGCATGGCTCAGGTCATGGCGGCAAACGACAACGGCCAACCGGGAAGTTCCGGCTGGCTCGGGCGAATCATCGATGGTCTGCCTGCCGCTGCGCTGACCGGAGTGGCGCTCGGGTCGTCGGTGCCACTACTGGTTCAGGGTCGTGACAAGACCGCGGTTGCGGTGCCCGAACATGGCAGCGACCTGCGCCAGGTCGACCGCACCGAGGTGACCTATCAGAGCCAGTACGCCACCATCGAGGCCCTCGGCGCAGGGGCGTCGGGATACGGCGCGCTTGTCGACCGGATGTCGGGGAGTATCGGCCAGTCCATCGAACTGTCGGACACCCTGCGGCCGCTGGTCGAGGAAAGCCGTAGCGAAGCGAAGGTCATCACCAAGCTTCGGTTGGCGGCTCGGATGATCAACGCCAACATCGGGATTCGGGTTATCTCAATCATCTTCGGCGACTTCGACAGCCATGCCAGCCAGTCGACCCAGCACCGCCAGCGTATGGAAGAGATCAACACCGGGCTGCAGGAATTCTACGGTGAGCTACACAGCGACTTCGCCAGCCGGACGCTGCTGGTCGGGGCGTCGGAGTTTGGCCGCCGAGTTGCGGCCAACGGAAGCGGAACCGATCACGGCACCGCCAACAGTCTGTTCGTCATCGGCAAGGGAGTACGGGGCGGGTTCTACGGGCAGTTACCGTCGCTCACCGACCTAGACAACCGCGGCAACATGAAGCCAACCGTGGACTACCGGCAGTTCTACGCCAACATCGCCAGCGGCTGGCTCGGAGCCGATGCTGCCGAAGTGTTTGGTCGCGATTACAGCGACCTTGGTTTCCTGACCAGCCCAGCCGACGCTGGGGGAAACACCGGCACACCACAGAACACCCCGGTGGTAATACCAACCTCCAGTAGCCGCCGGGCCGAAGTCGCCCGGCTTTACCTTGCCTACTTCCTCCGCAAGCCGGACGAGGATGGTTTCCAGTACTGGGCCGGGATACGGGAGTCAGGTCGTTCGCTGCCTCAAATCTCTGAGGAGTTCGTCGGTTCGAACGAGTTCCAGATGCGCTACGGCTCGCTCTCCAATCAGCAGTTCGTCCAGCTGATCTACAGCAACGTGCTGGGACGGTCGCCGGACAGCAGCGGACTTAACCATTGGGTCAGCGTGTTGAACAGCGGCACGTCTCGGGGCGATGTGATGGTGGGATTCTCCGAGTCGGAGGAGTTCATCAGCAACACCGCCGAAGAGGTGAAGTCAATCGAGTCAGATGGTCCCATCGGCCGGCTTTACCTGGCCTACTTCCTCAGACGACCGGACGATGAAGGACTCGAACACTGGCTCAACACCGGTCTGCCGATCAAAGCTGTTAGCGAAGAGTTTGCCCTCTCGACCGAATTCCAGGCTCGCTATGGCGCCCTCGACAACGCCGCGTTCATCAACCTGATCTACGCCAACGTGCTTGGCCGCTCCCCCGACCAGGACGGGCTGGCCCACTGGACCAACGTGCTGAACGGCGGCACCGGCCGGGGTGCGGTCATGGCCGAATTCAGCAATTCGGCAGAGTTCATCGAACGAGTCAAGACCCTATAGCTGGGTCACTGTTTGTAACCGGCTCAAGTCTGGCGAGCGGCCGCAGCCTTGAGGCCAGCTAAGACCTTCGACGGCGTTAGCGGGAAACTGTCGAACCAGACGCCGGTGGCATCAAAGAGGGCCGCGGTTACCGCAGGGGCATACGGGATCAGTGGCATCTCGGCCATGCCCCGCACACCGAATGGGCCTCGAGGGTCTGGCGATTCAACGCAGACTGTGCGGACCTGTTCGGGGATATCGCCAATGCCTGGAATCAGATAGCCGCTAAGGCGAGGATTGAGTACCCGCCCGTCTGCGACCTGCAGATTCTCCGACAGGGCATAGCCGTGGGCTTGGATAACCGCCCCTTCGACCTGCCCCTCGATCAACATCGGGTTGATAGCCCGGCCGACGTCGACAGCACAGACGACGTCGTGAACCACGATGTGTCCGGTCTTGGTATCGACCGAAAGATCGACCGCCTCGGCCACGTAGCCGTATGCGAAGTTGGGAGTGGTCGGCGCACCCTCGGGGTCGAGCGGTTCGGTTGGTGGCGGCACGTAGCGAAAGAACCCATCGGCTGGTCTGGCCCCCTCGCGCCACTGCTTCTCGGCCTCTTCGGCCGCACCGAGAATGGCGTTTCCCGTCATGAACGACAATCGGGATGCCGATGCCGATCCGGAGTCGCCGGACGAGGCGGTGTCGGAGAAGTGACCGGTGATGCGATCGGCGTCGAGCCCGGTCGCCTCGGCCGCCATCTGGATGAAGGCGGTGTGGGCTCCCTGCCCTACCTCGGCCCCCGCCAGGTACAGATCGGCGGCGGTCGGCGTTTCACTGGAATCACCGCCGTTCGAATCACCGCTGTCGGAGTCACCGGACTCGTTGCGGAGCACGATGCGGGCTTCGCTACGTTCGGGAAAACCGAATGAGAAGCCAACGTTCTTGGCTGCGCAGCTGAAACCTCGGCCCCGAGCAACGCCGTCAGCGCTTGGCGGTAGCGACGCAAAGGTCGACATCGGCTTTGGTGGGCCGAGCGGTTCGCTCCATTTGGCGGCATCGGCGCAGGCTTCGATGACCTCGGGAAGGCTAACCCCTGCCGGCATCTCGGTGCCGGTGATACCGATCGAACCCTCGGTCAACATATTGCGACGGCGGATCTCCACCGGGTCGATGCCGCAGGCCACCGCCAACTTGTTCATCTGCGACTCGGCGACGAAACAACCCTGAGGGCCACCAAAACCTCGGAACGCGCCACCAGGCACGGCATTGGTATAAACCGCCCACGAGTCGATATGGGCGTTCGGTATGTCGTAGGCCCCTGCCACGCTGAGGTGGAGGTTGCCGAGGACTTTGTTTGACGTGTAGTTATAGGCGCCGGCGTCGAGGTGACCAGTGGCCTCAACGGCCACGATGCGACCATCGGCGGTGGCGCCCCAGCGGGTGGTGATCCGACCTCGATGGCGCTTGTGATGGCCAACGATTGACTCCTCACGACTCCACTGGCAGCGGACCGGCCGGTCGATGCCCAGTCCGGCAAGCTTGCGGGCCGCCAGAGCGAGCACGATCTGCAGGCTCATGTCTTCCTTGCCACCAAACNNCCGATGGCCCGGTAGATGATCCGCACCTGATCCTGCGGGATATTCAGTGAGTGAGCTACCTGCTCCTGATCTTCGTGGGTCCACTGGCCGCCGGTCTCAACCGTTACCCGACCTTCGTCGTCGATGTAGGCCAGTGCGGCCTCGGGCTGCAGATAGGCGTGCTCCTGATAGGGAACCTCGTATGTGCCCTCGACGATGATCTCGGCCGCGGCCATCGCCTGCGGGTCACCCTTGCGAATCACATAGTGGTGATAGGCGTTCGACCCGGAATTGTTGGCACCGGGATTGGCTTCGGTATGCAAGACCGGTGCGCCGTCGGCCAGAGCGGCATCGATATCGACAACGATGGGCAGCGCCTCCCAAACCGGCTCCAACAACATCGCTGCTTCCACGGCTTGGCGCTCGGTTTCGGCAACCACTACCGCCAGATGGTCGGCCTCCCATCGGGAGATGTCGGGGCGGACCTGGGTCTCGGGCAGGTTGTTGATCAGATCGGACGGCGAGATCAGCACCGGCTGGTCCGACATGGTGAGCCCGTATTCGTTTAGCGGAACATCGCTGGAGGTCAGCACCGTGACCACGCCGGCCGCGGCTTCGGCAGCTGTGGTGTCGAGGCTGATGAGGCGAGCGTGAGGTTGGTTTGTGAACACCACCTTGGCGAACAGCACACCGTCGGGCATCAGGTCACCGGCGTAGGCCGTAGCGCCGGTTGTTTTTTCCGGGGCGTCGATGCGGGTGGGGGAAGCGCCGATACTCATGCCTTGCTCCCGTCCCCAAGCAGCGCGACTCGCACTGCATCTTCGATCTTGTAGTAGCCGGTACAGCGGCAAAGGTTGCCTGACAGCCCGGATTTGATCTGTTCCTCGGTCGGGTCTGGGTGCTCTTCAAGCAACTTCGATCCGGACATCAAAAAACCCGGGATACAGAAACCGCACTGCACCGCGCCGGTGTCGATGAAGGCTTGCTGCAGCGGGTGCAATTGGGGAGGCAGGTCGTCACCGTTGGACTGGCCGTTCTGGGCCAGGCCTTCGATAGTCACTATGGTTGCCCCGGCGGCCCTAGTGGCTGGCACAAGACAACTCAGTACTGCCATGCCGTCGAGATCGACAGTACAGGACCCGCACTCCCCCTCGGCACAGCCCTCCTTCACCCCGGTGAAGGAACGGTCCCGCAGCCAGTCGAGCAGCGACAGACCAGCACCCTGGGCTTCGACCGCGGTTCCGTTTATCGTGGTCGAGATAAGCGACGTCGCATCGAGGTCGGCGGCGAACTCGGGACCCGAGGGTGACCGACCGAATGGCTGCTCGCCAACCGGTTGGCCCCACAGCAGTGGCGGATCCGGCGGCAGCACCGGAGCGGCTCCGGCCGACGGCCGACCGTCGAGTCGCAGTGCCTGCAGCGCCCGCTCGGTCATCTCGCCAACCATGGCGGTTCGATATTCAGCCGGGGCTCTCAGGTCGTCGATTGGGGTCACCGCGGCTTGGGCCGTCGCCGCGGCTTCGGCGATCAATCGGTCGTCGAGCGTTTTGCCGACCAAGAGCTGTTCGGCCGCGCTGACCCGCACGATCGTCGGGGCCACGCTGCCGAGGGCTAGGCGGGCTTCGGTAACGACGGAGCCGTCGAAGCGGGCCATCGCTGCCAGGTGGACTACCGAGATGGCCTGAGCTCGGCGTAGGCCCAGCTTGAGGTAGATGCTGCGCCAGCTGTCGTCTAGGGCTGGGAATACGATGGCGGTAAGCAACTCGTCTGGCTCGAGTGCGGTCTTGCGGACCCCGAGGTGGAACTGGTGAAGAGCGATGGTGCGCTCCCCCCTGGCCGCCGAGGCCACCGTTACCGTGGCGTCGAGGGCCATGAGGGCGCTAAGTGTGTCATTTGCGGGGCTGGCGGTCACCACATTGCCTGCGATGGTCGCTCGATTACGTAGCTGGGGTGAGCCAACTTCCCACGATGCCTGCACCAGCAGTGGTGCCGCGGCCCGCAGCACATCGCTGGCCACACACTGGTTGTGGGTCACCAGCGGCCCAACCGTGACGGCGCCGTCGACGTTTTTGATCGTGTCGAGGCCGGGCACTCGGCTGAGGTCGATCAGCGTCTCAAGCTCTCGATGCTCGCCACGATCGAGTTCGACCATAAGGTCGGTCCCGCCGGCGATCGGCCTGACGTTTGGCCTCGCCATGTACTCGAGAGCCTCGTCGATACTGCGAGGCGAGATGACATGCGACACGACCGTTGAGGGGGTCTGAACATGATGCATCACGGTTGAACCTCTGTCGGTTGAAGGCACTCAGCCATTGTAAATTTCGCCACCGGTCTGAGCGTACTGCTGAAGCAGTTCTACCGACCGTTCACGCAATACATCGCGGATAACGGTGATATCGCGAGCTTCGAGCAGCGCGGCCCAGTCCGCCATCTTGTCGCCCTCGTCAAAGCCCACCGCCCTAGCGTCGGAATCACGAGCTCCGGTAGCCATGCTCGAAACACCAGACCATGGCACCGCCCCCAGGCACATGGCGCACGGCTCGGTCGAGGTGACCAGCTGCCTCGGCCTCGATGCGCCAAGGTTCCACGTGCCGAGGCGCTGACCGGCTGCGGCGATAGCCACCATCTCGGCATGGGCGATCGCTGCGGAGGCAGGAACCACTCGGTTCACCCCGGCGCCGACCAGGTAACCCTCGGAATCGAAGACACCGGCAGCGAAAGGGCCGCCGCCATCATCGATATTCTTGGCCACCATTTCCAGCACCAACTCCATACGGTCTTCGACCGAGTGGCGAGGGCGATCTGAAGCCGCCAGCTCCTGTAGCCAGGTCGGGATGGAGATAACGATGTCGCTGAGGGGTTGTAGGCCAGTAAGTTCCACGGCACTGAGACTGGCCGAGTGAGCGGGCGATTTCAATAGTCTGCCAAAGGAAGTCGCAAGACCGAATCACCCCGCCGACACGTAACCGACGTTTGGTCGAGCGCTGGCCGGCCGACAGCTCAGGCATCGAGACTGGATCGGTTCACTGCCTGGTACGGTTTCTCCGGTGACAACGGTGCTCCCCCTGCGATTGCTGGCCTTCGCCGGAGTCGTAGTTTTTTTGAGCGCCTGCGGGTCCTCAGGCGAAGCCGACATCGATCAGCCAGAACAAACCGTGGTCGACGGCGGCCCTCGAGTTGCCAACGTTCGCTTTGAAGGCGACTTCTTGCTCGATGACCTGGTGGTCGATGGCGAGCCGGTGACGCTGGTCGCCGTGACTTCGATGAACTTCGACACCGAGTTCGGTGGACTCAACGTCAAACCGGGCTGCAACACCTACTACGGAGCCTTTTCCCTGGCCGAAGACGGCTTGGCTTCGTTCAGCGTCACCGGCGGATCAAGCCAAACGTGTAGCGGGCTCGACCGTCAGGAAGAGCAGGTCCTGCAGGCGGTCGGCGGCGTTTCGATCTGGACCGAAATCAGCGATGGTTACCGCTTCGAGGGGCCATCGGGAGAGACGTTCACCCTGCGCCGCTGAGGCGAAGGCGGTCTCAAATCGGCTGCCGGCTACTCCACTGCAGCCAGCGCCTGGAGCCGATCGACGATCGTGCTGTCACCTTGAAACGAAGCGGGCCCGAGATCACCACGGCGCCACAGCCAGAGGTCCATTTCCGATGCTCCGCCGCTGATCGTCGCCGAAGGCTCAGCGACGGGTTCGATAAGCCGTAGGACTTCACGATCGTAGTGATCGCCGTCGGGTTCGGTGCCGAGAAACCGACCGAATTCGCCCCACCATGAACGCCCGGGGACCTCGATCCGTGCCGTTGCGCCGCCGGCTTCGAACTTGCCCCAGTCTGGGATCGGGCCCAGGTCGAGCATCACCGTCATCATCTCATCAACACCGTCAGCGGCCAGGTCTTCGTCGATCGCCGAGAGGCTCCCCGGCTTGATTTGCTCCAGCGTCAGCTCTGCGTCGACACGATGGATCAACGCTTCGTGAGCCTGGCGTCGTCGGACCCAGCCCACGCTATGGCCCTCATCGTGCCAACTCCAGCACGGCTCGCCCGGATTACGTGTTTCGAGGCGGTTGACGAGATGGCTCGACTGGGCGGCCATCAGCTCGAGCAGTTCATCGTCGGCCGGGCGGACCAACGGTTCGACCGCTCCCGGGTTCGCCAGATTGCCCTCCACGATGCAGGCCCAAAAATACTGCACTTCTGCCAGGTGCCAGACGAGATCAGCAGCCGTCCAGTCCGGGCAGGGTGGCACTGCGACAGAGGCCAGGGAGTGCTCGGCAGATTCTGCGGCGATCGTTTCAACCGCCCGTTGAAATCGAGCGGATTCAGCAGCCACACATTCGACGAAGTCGACCATGGCTCAGACGCTAGTTGATGGCGGGCTGACTTTCCGAGGTTCCATCGGTCGGCGAATCGCTTCGTGAGTCCGAGGAGTCATCGATGACGGTGTCGGTTGGCTCGCTGCTGTCTGGATCCGAGACTGCATCAGGGCCGGCGGGGGCCCTCTGGAACAGTTCAACCGCCAACCCGCCGTGGCGGAATCGAGCGGTGGAGCGCAATCGATCGTCGGCCGATTTCGCCAACTTGGTGTCCGGGGTCAGAACCGCTAGGCCGTAGTCGGGAAGCCGCTCTCGGGCCACCGCTCCGAGGCGGCTGTACAGGCCAGACAATTCGCCTCGCCCCAACCGCTTGCCGTATGGCGGGTTGGTCATCAACATGCCAGGGCCGGTTCTGGCCCGCAGATGGGCGACGACTCTGGTCTCGAACCCGATCCAGTCGAGCACGCCGGCCCGTTCGGCGTTGCGGGTGGCTGCGGCGACCATGTCTGGGTCGCGGTCGCTCATCCGGATCAGCCTGTTGGCTTCGGTGACCGGCACGCCATCGGCGGTCGGCGCGCTTATCGATGAGGCGACGCTGCCCGCCACGCTGGCCCAGGAGCCGGGATCAAAGTCGGGCCAGTCTTGGAAGGCGAACTCGCGCTCGCCGCCCGGAGGCATACCGGCGGCTAGGAGTGCCGCTTCGATGCCGATGGTGCCGGATCCGCAGAACGGGTCGACGAGGCCTGAGGTTGGGTCCCACTTGGTGACCATCAGCATGGCCGCAGCCATCGTGGTCCGCAGCGGCGCCTCACCCAGTTCGGTTCGCCATGGACGTTTGTGCAACGCCTGGCCCGACGAATCGGCGGAGATTGTGACGTTGTTGCGATCGATCCGCACCACGAACAGTTGCTCGGGCTCACCGATCGATGGCGGCAGGCTGACCTGATGCAGACGCTGAGCGATGGCTTTGGTGTGATAGAGCTTCGAGTCGTTGCTGGAGATTCGGAACCGTGGCGCCAAGCCAGGGCCGACCCATTGCGACCAGTCGATACGGGAGGCGTGATCTTGCAGGTGGAAGAAGTCGGTAGCCCGGAAGGTGTTGAGTCGTACGGTTACTCGGCTAGCGGTGCGCAGCCAAACATTGGCGCTGTACAGCTGGCGGGCGTTTGCATCGAACTCGACGATGCCCGGACCACCGGGTTTTGGTCTACAGCCGAGCTGCTTGAGTTCTGCTGAACAGATCGCCTCCAATCCGGGGGTACAGATTGCGGCTGCTCGATATCGATTTGAGGCCCGATCAGGCCTGGATTTTGCCATCGCACTCCCAAGGTTAGCGGTCTCGTCGCCCGACTCGCTGCCGCTGACCCAGTCGGAGCTAGGGAATGCCGACCATTTCGGTGCCGGAGAACAGGGTCACGCTGCGGTCCCGGTCGACCCACTGGTCCATTCCATCGGGCTCGAACAGGTCTCGATGGCGGGCCAGGGCCGCTCGATCCGGAAAGTAGAGCTCGGCCATGCCGGCGTAGCTTTCATCCTCGCGGCGATCGCTGAGACTGATCACATAGCGGTAGCCACCGGTTTGCTGCATAACCCCGGCGACGTTGCTGGCGTGTGGGCCGAGCCAATGCTGGTGGAACTCATCGAAGTCGGCATCGGCCTTGGCCACGATCAGGGCGGTGACCTTCACGAACCCGCTCCTGGTGAACGGGTAAGGCTGGTTGAGTGTGTTCGGCTCGGCAGGCAACGAGCCGTCGAGTACGACGTACTCAGTGGTGGCCCATGGTCGGTACGGTTCCGCCTTCTGCTGGAATGTGTCGCGAGGCTCGGTGCCGTGCGGTTGGTCCGACGGTGGCACCGGTTCGTCCCACCACAGTTGAGCCACCCCATCCCATGTTGGCATCGCGTCTTGCCCGGGTTCCTGTTGCTGCGGCGGGTCGAACAACGTGGCGATGTAGCGGTGGGCGTGGGGTCGCCCCTTGCCGGCCTGAGCATGCTGGGTGGCGATCACGTCTGGCATGTGATTGGCGAACCAGTTGGCGATCAGTTCCTCCCGGCTAGCCGCTTCCCGCCGCCGTATGAGGTACATCATCTTCGACAGCGGGTTCTTTGACGGTGCAACTTCAGCAGTCTCCATAGCAGGACGCTAGCCCAGCGGCCCGGGGCGATCCCAGGCCGCGCTCCCTGTGGGGCATCGCGTCACGCTGCTTCAACGGTCTCGACTAGCCATGCGCTATGACTCGACGCAGAACTCTAAGATCAGGGTCTCGTTTTGGGGCGATCGCACATGAACTTCGTTGATCTCCGCCGCGTTGAGTTCGATGGTTTCGGGAACTCCAGCGGCGGCCACCAGTGCCGAGTCGACCTGTAGCCCACCGCTGTCGAGCGCAATGATGGTCGGCGGGGTCGAATAGTTGATCACCGTTATCCGCACGGTGGTGGCCGGCGCGGGCAGGGCGATACGGGTCAGGTAGCCGGCGTTCAAACCGGAGACGCCCCCACCCATGGCAGTCACCTCGGTATTGGGGGTTGGTGCGCCGCTGTGATCCAACACGTGGAACCGGCAGCCGTTGACATCCCAGGCGTTGGAGTGAACGCCTTCGGGGAAGGTGGTGAAGTCGATGCACTTGCCCTCTTCGCAGGTGCAGACGACTACACCTTCGAGCGTGCCCTCGACCTGGGTGTCTTGGAATCCTTCGCTTGGGTCGAACCTGAGGCGATAGGCGGCGACCACCCGACAACCGATCAGCTCCGGGTACTTTGACCTGGTGATCCGGCCGCAAAGCCGACCTTCCATGACTCCGGGGTTGTGACACTTCTGGCATGGATCGAATACCGGCTCGCGGTGGGTGCCGACATTGGTCATGCCGGACATCTCGCCCCGGACCTCGATGCTGTTTCCAACCCAGACGAACTGGCCGGTGTGGGGGCCTCGGCCGAGGCCGGTCCCGTCGTGAAGGGCGTGCACCAGTTCACGAATGGCCAGCCTGCCGTCGAGCTCCTTGCCGATCTCGGAGTCGCAGGGCTCGTTGCTCTCCACCTCAAGGCGCAGCAGGTGGTCGGTCTTGAGGGTGAGGCACTTTGGCTTCTCACACTCTTGGCGTTCCCGGTTGAGCAGCTCGAGCCTGCCCTTCATATTCTTCGAGACCGGCTCAAGACAGAGCCGTTCCTTCCAGAGACGTCGAGCGTCGTCGAGATATCCGCACGGGTTGGTTGACAGTGATACCGGCATTGTTTTCTCCTCGCTTGGGCTGTGATTAGCGCCAAGCCAGGTCGGCCGACGCTTCTACACAGAGGAGAAAACCCGCACACCAAAAAATACGAAGTGTGAGCTATGACACGGCCAGGTGCACGGTGTTGGCTAATACACAGCCAGGTACACAGTGTGAGCTATGACACGGCCAGGGCCGGTGCGCCCGCCGATTCGTGAGCCTTGCGCCGCAGCGCCCGGTCGAGCAGCTTGGCATCGCCCAGACGGCGACGCAGTTCACGCTCAAGGCCGGCGATGGGGTACAGATTCTGGGGCGAGCGGGCGTCCTTGTGGGCTTCGCTGGCGAATCGGGGAAGTGCGGCGGTGATCTGGTCGGCTCGCGCTGCGGCACAGCTCACGTCGCCAAGGCCGGGCAGTTCCACCCGGACCACACCGCTCATCGAATGGCTTCGCGGGCCGGGCAGCCGCATGTACCACGACCAGTTAGCCATCTCACCGCCGATGTGAAACAGCGGGGTTCGCTGCCCCGGGTCGAGGCGACCGATGACCTGCTGGTGCGCTTCGTCTTCGAGATACTGCACGTGCTGTGACTTGATGTAGCCAGCGGCATTGGCACCGTCGCGCACACCGAGCGGCCCGTCGAAGACCACCAAACCGGGCTCGGTCAGTTCGTCGGCTAGGTCGACTTCGATCTTCGACATGTGGCCGTGCACCGCCAGGTACAGGGCTTCGTCGGTGGCCACCGGGAGAGGTCGCAGACCGTAGCGACCGGTCACGCCAAGGTCGAGGGCTTCGGCGTTGCTGGCCGAGGTGAACAGCGCCCGTTCAACGACGATCGCTTCGATTGACGCCACACCGGGTGAGCAGCGGACCGCGCCGGCGGCCACGGTGGCGCAGACCCCCGGTTTGTCTGTGTGTTCGGTTTCACCGATCCAGATGCGGGCATCGATACGCCGAACACCATCGACGAAGGTGATGGTGTCTGGCGGCGGTTCGCTCGGATCGGGGGTGACCGGCTCCCACTCATCCGATGGCACCTCGACCCCAATGTCGACCGGGCGTGACGCTTCTCGCAGCTGGTCTTCTCTGCTGGTTCCGTAGTCCGGAGCCCATGTATCTACTGCGTAGCGCATAGCGAAACCTCGCTGTCGGCTCGAACGTGTACTTGCATCGGCACTAGACCTCGACCAGCTCGACAGAGGAGCTCAACGGCCCCTTTGTCACTTCAAAGCGGGCCGGCATACGCTCCGCCAAGTCGTTGACGTGGGTCACGATGCCGATCATGCGACCGGTAGATGCCAACTCTTCGATGGCCCCTGCCACCAGGTCGAGCGTGCCGGAATCGAGCGTGCCAAAACCTTCATCGAGGAACATCGATTCCAACCGCGGGGAGTCGACCGGGGCCAGCTCAGCAATCGAGTCGGACAGGGCCAGAGCGAGGGCGAGTGAGGCCAGGAACGTCTCGCCACCGGAGAGGGTTCGAACGTCGCGTGATTCGTCTGCGTTGTTGTGATCGACGATCACGAAATTCTTTTCTCCGGCGACCAACGAGTATTGATTGTTCGACAGCTGCAGCAACCAGATCGTGGCCTTGGCAACGATGTTGTCCAGCGCTTCGGACAGAAGCCAACTGCCGAATCCGCCAGCTCGAAGGTGTCGACCCATGGCGTCGTTCAACACTCGTTCGGAGTTCAGCTCCTCAACCTGGGCCAGCGTTTCACTATGTTCTGCTCGACGTTGTTCGGCAGCGGTGACCGCTGCCTTGGCTTCGGCCAACGCCTCGGTGAGGGTTGCGGTGAGCTCGGTGACTTCGCAGTCGATATCGACCGACTGGCTTAAAGCAGCCAACTCGCCGACCAATTCGCCCCGCTCGGCGGCGATCTTCTTGCCCTCGGCCGCCAGCTCGGCTCGCCGCTCGGTCAGCGCTGCGGTGTGGTCCTTGGCCCAGCGATGCATCGTGTCGTAGTCGTCGACCAAAGATTGATGGACGAGCGGCGGCGGCTCCAGGTCGGCGACGGAGTCTCGCAACGTCGAGAGCTGCTGCTGCATCGATTCCAGCGTCCGCCGAATCCAGCTCTCCTCGTCGGCTGCGGTAGACAGCCGCGATTCGAGCTCACCGCTGGCTGCCGCTGCGGTGCGGTACTCAACTTCGGCGCTCTCAACCTTTTCGATCTCGGTGGCGATCAACGCTGGATCGCTTGGCCCGTTCTTGGTTGAGAGCTGCAGTTCGAGCAGGTCGATACGTTCGCCGTGACGGTCAATCTCCTTCACCGACGCCGCTTCGATGCCCAGCATCTTCGATACCTGCTTTGCCAACTGTTTCGATTCGAGCTGGAGCTGCTTGAGATTGGCCTCGGCCTGTTCAAGCTCACTGGCTGCATCGTGATCGGGCACCGTTTCTACGTCGCGGTGGCAGACCGGGCACGGTTCGCCGACCGCGAGAACTGCGGTCCAACCGGCGGCGTCGGCCGAAAGTCTGGCGGCTCGGGCCGCAGCCTCGGCGAGAGCTACCGCCTCATCGACGGCGCTCTGCTCCGCTGTGGCACGTGCCGCCAACTCGGCGGTCTCAGACGCCGACGCGTGCAGTCGTTCAAGATCTTCCCGCGACTCGGCCAGCTGCTCGACCAGCGACAGCGCTCGGATCAGCTCGCCCTTGTCAGCCATGCCGTCGAAGGTTGCGAAGGCATCGTCTCTAACTTTGCGAGCCAGGACCAGCGCCTCCTCACAGTCACTGCGCTTTTCGACCGCCTGTTGCAGATCGCGGTCGAGTCCCGGCAGTGAGTCGGGCAGTTCGACCAGCTCCAATCTGGCGATTCCGTCGTCGATGGCCCGGACCTCGACCCGCATAGGATCGAGCCGGCCATCGAGCTCAACCAGGACCCCAACCTTCTGCTCAGCGACGGTTCGGGCCGCGGCCAACGCTGCGGTCTTTGCGGTCAGCGCTTCAAAGTCGGCGTCCGGCAGCGCTGGGTTGCGTTGGATCTGATCGTTGAGAATCTCGGCCTGGTGCCCGGCTCGTTTCGCTTCGCTTCTGGCCAACTGGCCCATGCGCTCGTAGATCCCGAGATCGAGCAGCCGTTGTAGCAGTTTGTCGCGATTGGCAGGTTCGTCTCTGAGGAAGGCGGCAAAGTCGCCCTGGGGTAATACGACGGTCCGGGTGAACTGACGAAAGTCGAGTCCCAGCAGGTCCTCGATGGCTGCGTTCAGCTCCTTGACGTCTCCGGCCAACACGGTGGTCTCAAGCTCCACTGCGTCGGAGCTGCCCGAGTCAGAGCTGCCGGTGCCGGAGATGACCAGCTCGAGGCGAGCGTCGCTTGTCGCCGCCGAGTCGGCTCCGCCGGTCTTGCTGTTGCGTCGCTTGACCACCCTGGTGGCGATGTAGGTCTTGCCGCCGGACTCAAAATCGAGTCGGACTCTGGCCTGGTTGACCAGTTGATGAATGACCGGCGCCACCAAACCTTTGTTGTCGTAGCGGGCCACCGACCCGTAGAGGGCGAAGGTTATGGCGTCGATCAATGTCGACTTGCCAGCGCCGGTCGCTCCGGTGAACGCCACCAGATCGAGCCCGTCAAAGTCGAGGCAGACCCGGTCCCGAAATGTCGAGAACCCTTCGAGCTCTAACCGACGAGGCCTCATAACAGAGCCCCCGGCTCCGATGACACAGCCCCCGGCTCCGATGACACAGCCCCCGGCTCCGGCTCGGTATCAGCTGAGCCAGCCTGTTCGTATAGCTCAGCGAAGCGGGCGTCGAGGCGAGAGTCGGTGATACCAGCCTCGGCTAGGAAGTCGACGAATAGTTCACGAGGACTACGGTTCTCCGCTCGGCGGGTCTGGCGGACTTCGGTTTGATGCTCAACCCGAACGTCGACAACACCGGGGCCAAGCAGCTCTCGCACTTCCTCGGCCAGACCGGCTCTGCCCGGTTCGGTGACCCGAACCCGCAGCCAGTCCGATTCATGGGGACCGGATTCGGTGTCGGCGGCGATCGCCGCCAGATCAGACATCGTGCCGGTGAGGGTTCGCAGCCGGCGACCTCCGTTCAGCTGCACACCCTCGACCTTGGCAGGCAGACCGGGCTCGAGGCTGACGACGTTGACTTGCTTGGCCTGGTCCTGCTCACCGAAGTCGAGCTGCAGCGGAGAGCCGCAATAGTGGATCGCTGTGGCTCCCAACATTTGCTGGGGGCGATGCAGGTGGCCGAGCGCCACGTATGAGGCGGTTGCTGGAAAGTCCACAGCCGAGAGGGCGTACTCGTCGACCAGGTGGGCCGGGCGTTCGCCGCCGCCGAGGCTACCGCCGTGCACAAAGGCGTGGCCGAGTACCAGATTCACGTGATCGGCGTTGAAGTCGGCGCACAGGGCGGCGATCACCCTTTGCATTCGGTCGCCGTAGGTTTGGGCGTTTTCGAAGCCGGCGTTAGACATCAGCTCGCCAGCTTTGACGATCGAGCGTTGGGAAACGAACGGCAACATCGCGGCCTGCACCGGTGTGCCCTCGTCTGTCGTAAGGGTGATCGTGCCGCCGGCCTTTGGTGCCCGGGGCTCGGCAACCATGGTGATCCGGCCCAGGCTCATCAGCGGCTCTACCGCGGCCAGACGCCGTGGGTTGTCGTGGTTGCCTGCAATGGCAAGCACCGGGGCAACCTCAGCCAGCGCCAGCAGAGCCTGGTTTACGATCAGCTCGCTTTCGGCTGTCGGGGCCGCGGTCTCGTAGAGGTCACCGGCAACCAGGATCAGATCGACCGATTCCGTATCGGCCACGCTGAGCATCTCGGCGAAAACCGCTCGATGCTCGTCGGCTCTGCTGTGGCCGCGGATCTTTTTGCCGACATGCCAGTCGGAGGTGTGGAGCAGCTTCATGGCTATGAGGTGAGCCCGGCAAACGGGTCTTCATCGAGGTCGACAACAGCAGTATCAGCACCTTCGGCCCCACCGTTACCCTCGCTGCGGCGAATCGCTTCGGCCGGACGGGTGGCCCACGATGGGAACGGGAACTCGACGAGCAGCGGAACCGGCAGCCGAGGCTGGGCGACGTACATCGAGCCCGGCTTGAGGATGGTTGATCGTTGACGGGCCACGCTCGGTAGGAACCCGTATTCGTCGCGCCGAGCTTCTGCCGGGTCGAGCCGTCCAACCACCCGAATGGCGCAGTTGGCGACGACGCGCCGCTCCACCTCGCTGGCGGTCTGCTGGGCGCCGATCAGGATGATGCCGAGCGAACGGCCCCGTTCGGCGACGTCGAGCAGGATTTCCTTGATCGGACTCGACGAGTCACGGGGGGCGTATTTATTCAACTCATCGAGCACCACGAACTGCAGCGGCTTGGCGATGCCGCTGGCTTCCTTGGCCTCAAAAGCCTGCCGCAGTACAACGCCTACGACGAACCGTTTCGCCCGGTCGTGCAGGCTGTGAATGTCGACAACGGTGACCTGATGCTGATCGAGGTTGAGGGCGTGGGTCTGGGCGTCTGCGATGTCGGCCCGAACCAGGTGTTCGACGTGGCGACGGGCAGAAGCCAGCCGGCGAATAAAGGCGTTGACCGTTCCGGTTCCGACCGCTCGTCCGGTCCACCGCTGGTCGGCGGACTCCTCGGAGTCCAACGGGCTGAGCTTTTCTTCCAGCGCATCGACCAGGGCGGCGAAGGTCTTAATCAGCTGCCCATCGAGCCGCACTGCACCTTCTGCGGTCGCTTCTAGCGTGGCCAGCTGGGCGGTGACCGACTGAACCACGATCGTGTACTGCTGACGCTCGTCTTCGGCATCGGCGAACAGGAACGGCAGCAACCGCTGATGGCAGAAGTCGGCGATGGTCCAGAAAAACGGCGATACGCCCATCTTCCGTGACCCGGTGGCCGGGGTGGCGTTGTTGTCGCCCCGGCGTGGCGGAGCGAGGATGCCGACGTCGCGGAACGGTGCCGGAGCCAGCCCGAGCGATTTGTACCGTGTGGCCTGTTCCTCATCGAGCGAGCTGTTGGCGTGATCGAGGAACAGCAGGTCCTCACCCTTGACGTTGAAGATCAGGGCCTTGGTGTTCGCCGCCTCGGCGCCCAGGGCGCCGGAGTTGAACATCGAATAGAGCAGGAAAGTGGCGTAGCTGGTCTTGGTGGCAACGCCGGAGATGCCGGAGATGTTGATGTGGGCACCCTTTGTGCCATCGATGAAGTCCAGGTCGAGAAATACCGGCTCGTCGCTGCGGGACAAGCCAGCGGGCAGGCGACGTTCGACGTTGTCGAATGACAGCGCGGTGTCGCGTTCGTGCTCGGTGGCGAGGCGGACCATGGTGCCCGGCAGTGGCGGTAGCAGTACCTCTGGCTCGAATCGGGTCGGCTGAATGAGGGCGGCCTCGCTGACCTGGCCCGGCAGGATGCCGTCGGTGATCAGGAACACGTCGCTTTGGAAGCTGGCCCCCTCGTGGCGGGCACGAACCTGGCTGACCACACCGTAAATGTGTAGCGATTGCCCGTCCGGGAGTCGTCGCTCCATGGCAACCACATCATCGAGCTGGAGCGTGTGACCCTCGGCCACTGCTACCCAGAACTCAAGGGGCGTGGCGTCGTCGACACCGATTACCTGCCCAACGACCGGCTTCGGCTCGAGACCGCTACCTTTAGGCGCAGGCATTCGGCCTCCAAGATGAATGAGGGGAGAAGCCAGGCATAGCTTAAAACCTAGACCCTGACGAAGCCGTCAGTGTCGATACCCCGTATCGAAACCGACAAAGCTGTCGATACTCGGTATCGAAACCGACAAAGCTGTCGATACTCGGTATCGAAACCGACAAAGC
>JBOEHD010000267.1:0-26391 GCA_050633745.1 Acidimicrobiales bacterium | reverse complement strand
GATCAGGACACTTCAACCGTCGGCGACTGGGTCGACCCTCCGCTGTCCGAGCTGGGCCGACGCCAGGCAGCGGCCGTCGCCGCCTACCTGGCAGACGAACCGATCACCGCCGTCTACAGCTCCAACCTGAAGCGGGCTTACGACACCGGCAAAGCGGTTGCCGACGCCCGAGGCCTAACCCAGGAAGCCATAGAGCAACTGGCAGAGATCCACCTCTACGGCAATCTCCCCAGCGACAGCCGACCGATCGATCTCTTCGGAGAGAAGGTTTCGAGCGGCGTCAGGGAACGTTTTGTGCAAACCAAACAGTGGGACGCCTACCCAGACAGCGAAACGTCGGTCGACTTCCGTCGCCGCGTTGGCTACGCCATGGAAGCAGCCATCGTCGATCATCCCGGCGAGACGGTGGCAGTCGCCTGCCATGGCGGCGTCATCAACGCCTACATCGCCGACATCCTCGGCGTAACGATGGACATGTTCTACCGCCCATCCCACGCCTCGGTTCACCGCATCATGTTCAAGGGCAGCCTGCGAGTAGTCGAAGCGCTAAACGAGCGGACCTTCCTGCGAGATCAAGACCTGCTGTCGCACTAGCGGCTGGCGTCCGCCACAGAGCGGCCTAATCGAAACCCAGTGAATCGAGTTGCTCGTGACCTGCGGGTTCGCTGGCACTTGTCCGCTCCTTGAAGGCGGCGTATGCGGTGTAGCCGAAGAAGATGCAGGCCATGGCGAAGATCACCAGAACCCAAGGTTCTGTGGTCACGCCGGTCATGGCCAGCTGGGTAACGGCAGCGGCACGAGGTGCGGCGCTTTCGCCCTCAACCGGCCGGCTGGTGGCGGCCCCTGGTTGAGGAGTTGCTGAGTCTGGAGGCGACGTTTCTTGAGCTCCTGTTTGCGATGTTGGAGCGACGACCGGGATCGCGGTCGGAGCCGAGCCGGCGGGCGGGGCAACGCCACCGGGGCTGCTGGAATTGCTTGGCGCAACCACACCGGCCATCGCGGCCCCATCACCGTCGATCACAGTGGCGGTCACCGACGACATGGCGTCTACTGGTCGCTGTTCCAAGACCGTGTGGTAGTAGAAGACCGCTTGCTCCCCCGGCTTGAGCACATCCGAACCGGCGGCCCGTGGCAGCACCGCGTCGACCAACCCAAGCAGCTCATCGCTGATGGTCAGGTTCGTCAGGTTCGTGCCGCCGAGGTTGGTGGCGATGAAGCAGAAGGTGGCGGCCTCACCGGGAACCAAAGCCGCCGGGTCGGTGATCGGGCCATCGGCACAGCCAGCGCCGCCGACGGCGATCGCCGGCTGGATCTTCGACTCAAGGCCAACAACGCCGACTCCGGCTTGCCCGCTATCGACCGCGCCGTCGACTGCGGAGGCAGTCGACTCGGCTGGTCCCTCCGAATGTGGGAGCGCTTCGGGAGGAGCGGTGGTCAACGCCACGGCCTTGATTTGGGCGTTGCTCGAGGTAATGCGTACGCCGATAACCGGTTGCCCGGCTTCGACCAGCGATGCCGCTGGGAGTACCGAGGCCCAGGCCGTCGGTTCGAGCGCCGGACCGTGGCCGGTGTTCCACTGATAGCCGGGCCCAAATTGGCGAGCGTTTCCGACGGCAACGCCGTCGTTATCGATGGCGATGACCTCGATCGAGGCGTCTCCGCCAACCTCTTGAATCAGCAGGTAGTCGCGGGCATCGAGCGGCCGATCGTAGAACAGGTTGATGGCGACGGGTTGCGCAGACTCTCCCCCATCGAGCCGGACAAAGCTATGAACCGACACAGAGGATGCGGCGTCGGCCAGGAGATCAACAAACCCATCGGCGGCCACGCCAATCTGTTCGCCGTTACGTTCAGCGGTCATGGTTTGCAGCTGGTCCTCGGCAACCGTCAGCCGAACCGCCCCACCAAGCGGCTGGAGAGTCACGTCGCCGCCGTCGGCAACGACGATCGACCGGTACTCAGCCGAACGCACCGCTCCCTGAACAGCCAACGGGCTGTCGGCTTCGGAGCTTTGCGGCTCGCTGATCAGATCGAATTGCACCGACTTGAGCTTCACGTCGCGGTTTTCTTCGGTGACCTGATCCTCGGCACCGGCAGGCAGGGCCAGACCGACCATGACGGCGAGCATGGTGGCAACCACTGCTACGAAGCCAAGCAGCGAGAGCAGCGCCGCCTTTGGTGCAGGAATGGAGGCGGCTCGGGAAATCGACCGAGCGGTGGCGCTTGATCGAAGTAGTGAGCCTGATCGAACGACCGAACCTGATCGAAAGACGGTGCTGGATCGTAAACGGCTGTTGGGGCTGGAGTTGAACAACATGACAGGCGTGCCTCGTTGGTGGCTTGGGTCGAACTCGATGGTTCGCTCGGCCCTAGGTCGTCTGTCCGGCGTCCTAGGTCGAATGGACTACCCCATCCCTTCGACCCCGGGCGCCACTTGTTAAGCACTCTCGTTGTTCAATTTGTGGCCGCCCTATCTGGGCTGCTCTGTCTGGGCTGCTCTATTCGCGCCGGCTAAGAACGCGGTCAGCGGTGACGAGCGGCGCCGGCCGACATCACGCCTGCCATCTCGACGTCGTATTGGCTTAGGCCGCCGACATCATGGGTGGTCAAACCAATCGAGACTCGGTTGTAGACGTTTGACCATTCGGGATGGTGGTTCAACCGTTCGGCCTCGACCGCCATCTCGGTCATGAAGGCAAACGCCGCCACAAAGTTAGGGAAGACGAACTCGGCTTTGAGATGGTCGCCGTCTCGCTGCCAGTCCGGCAGCGACTCAAGCGCCTGGATTATTGCCTGGTCATCGAGCTTGTCTATGGGCACAGGTAAACGCTACTCGACCCTCGCTCGACCGACCCCAGTAGTTGGGGCAAGAAGCAGAGAATCTTGGCTCGATCGATCCCTAGCGGCCGAATGGCCACATCTTGCGAAGGCGACTGCCCCACCCGCCACCGGCAGCCCGTTCGGCATCGACTTGAGCGGTGACGTCGGGCACCGCGGCGTTGATGATGTTCTCCGCTTCGTCGAGCAGAGCAGCGACGGAGCTGTCTTCGCCAATACTCGATGGTGCATCAGGGGTCGGTGGTGTCACCAGAGACCCATGGCGCCAATTCACGTCGGCCATTCGGCGTTCGTAACCGGTGCATTCTTCGGGGCATTTCCAGGGAGCCTCGGGTGCCAAGTCAAGCGAACACTTACGCATGGTGTCTCCGCTAGGGTACGAACGACTCTGAAAATGCTTGCAGTCCTGCCGCATTGCCATCTACCCATTGTGCCATCGGAGGGCCATGTCGACTCCTCACCTCTCAGCCAATCCCGGTGATTTCGCCGAAACCGTACTGATGCCCGGAGATCCGCTCCGAGCAAAATACATTGCGGACACCTACCTGAGCGACGTTTCGATGGTCACCGAAGTGCGAAACATGCTCGGTTTCACCGGTATGTACAACGGAAAACGAATCTCGATCCAGGGTTCAGGCATGGGCGTGCCTTCTATACAGATCTACGCCACCGAGCTGATCAAAGACTTCGGTGTTCGCAACATCGTGCGAGTCGGCTCCTGCGGTGCCATCCGAGACGAAATCAATCTTGGCGACGTAGTCATCGCTTTGGGCGCCGGCACCGATTCCCTGGTGAATCGGCGCCGACTGGAAGGTAGAGACTTCCCTGCGGTCGCCGACTACGGCCTGCTGCGAGCGGTTACAGGCGAAGCCGAACGCAAGTCGATGCCAACCCATGTTGGTTCGGTCTTCACTTCCGACTTCTTCTACGAGCCTGAGGGGCCGAGCACCTTCGACCTGCTGGAGCGCTACGGCTTCCTAGCGGTTGAGATGGAAGCGGCAGGCCTCTACGGCGTCGCGGCGGAACACGGAGCGGCGGCGTTAACCGTGGCCACCGTTAGCGACCAGATCAAACGGGGTGAGGTAATGAGCACCGAGGACCGGCAGACCAGCTTCGACAGCATGATCAGCCTGGTCCTCGATGCAGTGACCTAGATGGATTGACCTAGATGGATTGACCTAGATGGATTGACCTAGATGGATTGACCTAGATGGATTGACCTAGATGGATTGACCGGCCCCGCCTCTCCTAACGCAGCCGGTCAGCCTCGTTAGCCAGCCTGGCCAGTTCCTCGATGGCTCCGGAGCCAGGAGACAGGGCGGTGGCCTCGTCTGCTACCTGAGCCAGGGTGACCTCACCGGTGTGGGGGCTGTCCCGTAGCAACTCGGCGAACGCTGCGGCGGTTACCGCCACCCGGAAGTCCTGGTCTGTGTCGTTCCAGCGATCCTCGATCATGGCGGTTGTGATCACCAGCCTGGTTTCCCGTACCGAACGTTCCTCCGGGTCTTCCCAGCGCAGCTGGACGGTGCCGAGCTGATCTGAGTTGCCGACACCGGATCGCAGTGTCAGTTCGTAGAGGGCGGTGACCTGGTGGCCTGCACCGAGTTCGCCGGCATCGACNNTGGATCTTGCCGTCGATGGCCACGGTCAGCAGCGTCGAGACCAGGTCGTCACTGAACAGCTTCTCGGCTTCCCGCTCATCGTTCACATAGGCGTAGAAACCATCGCCCTGGTCGGCCAGCTGTTCCATGACGACATCGTTGAAGTTGCCCATGCCAACGCCGACGGTCACCAGCTGGATTCCACGGTCGGCGTCATCTCGGATCAGTCTGGCCAGGGCGTCCGGGTCGGTTAGGCCAACGTTGGCCACCCCGTCCGAAGCCAGCACGACCCGGTTGATGCCGCCGGACCGAAATGACTCGTTCGCCATCTCGTAGCCTGCGATTAGACCCGCTTCGAGGTTGGTCGAGCCGGTGGGAGCCAGTCGGTCGATGGCCTCGAAGATCAGGTAGTCGTCACGGACCGAGGTTGGCGGCAGGAGGATCTGAGCGTCTCCGCTGTAGGTGACGATGGAGACGGTGTCGCGTGATTCGAGTTCCTGGGTCAGGCGAGTGAGCGAGGTCTTGACCAGCGCTAGGCGATCGGACCGGTCCATCGAGCCCGATGTGTCGACCACGAAGGTCAGGGCAGCGTCTGGGCGGTCGGCGTTGGCTACCTGCTCGGCCTGCACACCAACTCGAACGATCACGTTGGATGGGTCGTATGGCGACGGGCCGCCGTCAGCTTGAACATTGAGACCGTCCCGAGGGGCGATGTAGTCGTAGTCGAAGCTGTTGAGGTACTCCTCTACCCGAACCGACTCAGCAGGCGGGACCGCTCCTGACTCCAGCCACTGTCGAGCCACCGAATAGCTGGCGGTGTCGACATCGAGGGCAAAGGTCGAAAGCGGGTCGACATCGGTCGAAACGAAAGGCCGCACCCCATAATCCTTGAAGGTGTTGTTCTCTTCTTCATCCTCGGGTTCGGGGATCGTTGTGCCAAAG
This sequence comes from Acidimicrobiales bacterium, assembly GCA_050633745.1. Lineage (GTDB taxonomy): Bacteria > Actinomycetota > Acidimicrobiia > Acidimicrobiales > SZUA-35 > JAHELU01. The sequence goes on along the minus strand of JBOEHD010000267.1, from coordinate 21,010 downwards.
AACCCACCCTCGGCCTGATCCGCTGCGCCTGCCTGTTGTGCTGCAGTGGTGGTGGTTGGCGCCTGAGACCGCAGTCCGGCAGATCCGTCTTCGGACTGCTGGACGGCGTCCGGAGCGTCGCTCATCGCTTCGTCTCGGCTCTCGCCAGCGACCACCGACCCCACAGCCGCTTCCTCCTCCATTGCCTCACTGGTTGCGTCGGAATCCGAGTCATCCGAATCGGGCCTGGCGGGAACGTCTGACTGGATGTCGGATGCAGGCTCAACGACCGCGTCTGCGGACGCTTCGGCAGACGCCGTGGTGTCGTCGGAACTGCCGCAGGCGGCAGCCAGCAGAGACAGGCAGGCCAACAGGGTCAGGAATCGGAACCGGTTCTTCCCGGTTCTTGAGGAGAGCTCAGGTCGCCAGGTTCTGGAGCGTGCTTTGTTGTGCATGGTTCTTTGGACGTATCGCCGACCCCACCCAGTTCCGGCCGTAACATATTTGTCATCGTGCCGATGTGGATTGCCGCGACTTTTTCGCCCACTCGTGCGTCTAATTCAATGCGGCCCTGAAACAACGGGCGAACCGACGAGGCCGCTAACAAACCCCCCACCGTTTCATCAAAAGGAGCCAATTACATGGGAATTCTGGACAATGCCAAGGGCATGGCCGACAAGGCCAAAGATGCAGCCGACTCGGCGAAGGATCTCGCAGACGAGCATGCTGACAAGCTCCCAGGCGACATGGGCGACAAGGTCTCCGACCTGGCCGACAAGGCCGACGGCCTGACCGACATGGCCGACAAGATCCCCGGCGTGGGTGACTGACAAACCGGTCAAAGCTCAGCAAACGGCCTGATAGCTGGGCCCGTCTCGGGCCGGTCAGGCAATTGGTATCTACTGTGGTGGCTCGGCTTCGGCCGGGCCACCGCCGCGTTCAGCCTGCTGGTGCATAGATGGGGCCGCACCAGGTGCCCACGGAGGCTAGAGTCGCCCGATGGCCAGCAACGAGACCCCTGCCGCCCCCCGTCGAGTTCTCATCACCGGCGCTAACCGAGGCCTCGGTTACGAGCTGACAAAAAAGTTCATGGAGAGCGGCGACACCGTTTGGGCCGCCGGTCGCCCCGATCGCACCGGACAGGTTCGTGAACTGCAGCCCGCTGGCGTCGTCGAGATGGACATGGCCGAAGAAGGCACCATCGCCTCGGCTATGGCGGAGTTAGCCAAAGAGCTCGATGGTCTTGATCTGCTGATCAACTGCGCAGGCATCGACGCCAGGGCGGTTGGCGGGTCCGCAGATGCTCGCGGCCCGTTCGACCTCGACGCCGCAACGTTCACCGCGGTCAGCGTGGTGAACGCCACCGGACCGATGGTGGTAACAAAGCAGGCGCTAGGCCTACTGCGCCAGGGCCGGAACCCTCTGATTCTGAATGTGTCGTCGCAGCTTGGCTCGATGCAGATCGCCGCCGACATTGGAAACGACACGTCCTACTGCGTGTCGAAGGCGGCTCTGAACATGCTCAGCGTAAAGACCGCGGCGGCGCTGAAGCCGGAGGGCATCGGGGTCGTCATGCTCCACCCGGGCTGGGTCAGCACCGATATGGGCGGGCCATCAGCATCGCTTACCCCGCAGCAATCGGCGGCAGCGATCCACGAGACCGTCGGCAACCTGTCGCTCGACGACACCGGCACGTTCATCAACTGGGACGGCACGAGCCACCCCTGGTAACCGGGTTCTGATCACCAGGCTCTGGTAGCCAGGTAATAGCTCGGATAGCCAGGTAACAGCAGTTAGCCGCCGAACACCGTTGAGCGGCGATCGAGAGCCGACAGTAGGTCGTCACACTGCTTTGTGGTGCTGAAGGTGGTTCGGGCGTAGGTTGCTGCCACAGGCCCCTTTGTGGCCTTCCAGTCCTCGCTGAGCGCTTGGCGAATCATCGCGGTCAGCGAGGCGATCAACTCGTCGCCTTCGGTTTCCGGCACCAGTCCTCCGACCTCGGCGGTCACGAAGTCCCGTGGGCCACCGGAGTCGGCTCCGATGACCGGCGTTCCACAGGCCATACATTCGATGAAGACTAGGCCGAACGGTTCGTTGCGTGATGGGTAGACCCCGATGTCGGCCATGGCGTTGAGCCTGGCGATCTCGTCGTGAGGCCGAGCGCCCAGGAAGTACGTTCGGCGCAAGCCCAGCTCTTCATAGGCCAGCTTGTGATAGTGCTCGATGGCATCGTCAGGACCGGAGCCAACTATCAAGGTGGCGATACGTCCATCCTTTTCGTATTCGGCGGCGGCCCGTAGCAACACGTCGAGTCGTTTCCAGTCGGCAAACTTGCCGCAGAACACGATGCACCGTTCGAAGTTTCCGTCGATGGTGGTTGGGGCGCCGCTGGCACGACTGTCGGCTGGGGTCATGGCCGCCAGCAACGATCCACGATCTCGGTATGCGGCCTCGTCTGGCTTGAACGAAGCGGTCGAGTAGCCGTTTGGCGAGAGCACGGTTCGCTCCGCTGGGTAGTCGCTGTAAACGTCTTGGAACTTGATGATCTGTTCCTCGGAGATGGCGGCACAGATGTCGACACCGCCCTCGGCAGCGAAGACTCCGGCCTCGATCATCATCGGCAAAAATCGTTTCGGGTATTCGGGGTCGAGTCCAGCCTTTTCGTGGGCGAACATTTTCAACGCGGTGCCGTGGACGAAGCACAGCAGCTTGAACCGAGGGCGGCCGCTGGCCTCGCGCTCGGCATTGATCTCGGTCAGAATCCACGGGTTGAGGAAGGTGTGATGGGCGACAGCGATCGAGACCGGGACTCCCTCGGCCGCCTCGGCGGCGTCGATCGCATCCTCGGTGAATCGCTTGAGCTTGCTACGGAACGCGTAGAGCTCGTCGTCGCTCATCGAATGGAAACGGTAGGAACTGACCGGAGAGATCGATTCGCAGATCGGGACCTCGTGATCGAGCTCAAGCACCCGCACCTTCGGGTCATCGGAGGTTTGCATCGAAGACGGGTACACCGAGTAACTGGCGGTATCGGCCAACTCCCCGTAGGCCCGATGGTGAGACTCATGCAAGATGCCCGAACCGGGGGCGAACTCGCCACCACGCTGCCAATTGTTGGTGCCGAGCTGAAAGATCAGTCGTTTCGTCATCGCAGGCAGAGTAGTACCGCTACCTAGCCGGGAGTTCGATAGCCCAGCGGGTTGGCCGCCCTGTTGAGCCAATGCTGCTGAGCCAACGCTGTCAGCCAACGCTGTGTTCCATCTGCAGTTCGATCAGACGGCTCCACTCCACCGCGTACTCCATGGGCAGCATGCGGATGATCGGCTCGACGAAGCCGTTGACCATTATGCCGACGGCCTGGCGCTCGGTGAGGCCCCGGCTCATCAGATAGAAGAGCTGACCGCGGTCGAGCTTGTGCACCGTGGCATTGTGGGCTGTTCTGGCATCGCTCTCCGCGATCTCTTCGTCCGGGTAGGTGTCGAAAACCGAATCATCATCGAGGACGAGCCCGTCGCACTGTACGCGACTCCGGCAGCCGTCAGCGCCGTCTTCGACTCGGACCGAGCTGCGGAAGCTCGAACGGCCACCGTTGGTGGAAACCGACTTCGCTACAACCTTGGATGTGGTCTCGGGGGCGGCGTGCACCATCCTGGCACCGGTGTCTTGGTGCTGGCCAGCACCGGCGTATGCCACGGACAGAACTTCGCCGCTGGCCTTGGGGCCAGCCAGCCAAACCGACGGATACTGCATGGTGAGCCGGGACCCGATGTTGCCCTCTATCCATTCGATGTGGCCCTCGGCCTCGACAACGGCCCGCTTGGTCACCAGGTTGAACACGTTGGCTGACCAGTTCTGAATGGTGGTGTGCGTGACGTGAGCGCCGGCCTTAACCACGATCTCGACAACTGCCGATCGCAACGAGTCTGGGGTGTAGACCGGAGCCGAGCAGCCTTCGATGTATGTAACCTTCGAACCCTCGTCGGCGATGATCAGGGTGCGCTCGAACCGGTCCATACGTTCGGCGCTTAGCCGGAAGTACGCCTGCAGCGGCTGATCGACCCGTACGCCGGGCGGCACGTAAATAAACGTGCCGCCGGACCATACCGAGGAGTTGAGAGCGGCGAACCGGTTGTCGTCGATGGGGATGATCCTGCCGAAGTACGGCTTCACCAGCTCGGGGTACTCCCGCAGCGCGGTGCCCATGTCGCAGAAGATGACGCCGCGGCGTTCTAGTTCTTCGCTATTGCGGTGAAATACCGCATCCGACTCGTCTCGGTCCTCGTTTGTCTCGGTCGGTTCGGCCTCCCGAGCGTTATCTCGGGCATCCTCACGAGAGATGTCATCCTCACGAGAGATGTATTGAGAGACGTAGCTCGAGATGTCGTCGACAGGGATCTGTGATGTATCGCCACCCCAGCTCGGCACCGAGCCTTGGTCGAAGTGCTTGAGCGACCGGAGCCGCAGATCGAGCATCCAGCTCGGCTCCCCGTTCAGCGACGACCGCTCACGCAGAGCATTCTCGGGACTTACCGCCTTCGGCTGCTCCACGGCGTCACGCTAGTCGAGGCGACGCATCTGCGACCGGAACCGCTGAGCCCGCTCGATGTACTTGTCGACCGCATCTTTGATCATGTCGGGATCGACCGCATCGAGGCGCATCTTGGCTGGAATACCAAGGGCCATCGCTCCGGATGGCACCTCGGTGTCGTTGGTTACAACCGCATTTGAGCCGACAAGGCCACCGGTTCGAACCACCGCCCGGTGCAGCACGATAGAGGCGTTGCCAACGAGACAAAAGTCCTCGATCGTGCACCCTTCGAGGTGAACGAGGTGTCCAACGACGCACTCGTTGCCGACGATCGTGTCGTGCTTATCGGTGACGTGTAAGACGCTGCCGTCCTGAATCGAGGTGCGTTCTCCAACACTGATCAGTCCGTCGTCGCCCCTCAGGACCGCAGATGGCCAGATCGAAGATCCGGCGCCGATCTCAACCCGGCCGATTACCGACGCTTGAGGGTGAACAAAGGCAGTTGGATGGATTTTCGGCTCGTCGCCGCCGAGTGCATAGATGGCCATGGCGGCCAAAACTAGCCGCGCTGTGGCTAAATCCGCCCGTTCCTTCGGACCGCCCAGCCGCCGGAAGAATTTGATTTAGATATAAACACTTAACGGAACCGTTCCACATATCAGAACAGAAGACCCTTTCTCTATCCACACACCTCATTTGAGACACACGAACGACATCTCTTTTGGCGCCTGGTTGTCGATGTTGCTAGCTTGATCGAAAACCGGTGACACGGTTGGGGGAAATAGTGCAATCATCGCAGCACAAATCAGTGCTAGAAGTTGACGGCCTGAAGACCAGATTCGCGACGCGGCTCGGCACGGTCGAAGCGATCAGTGGGGTGAGTTTTCGCATCGACGAGGGCGAAACCGTGGCTCTAGTTGGAGAGTCTGGGTCCGGCAAAAGCGTCACCGCCCTGTCGATCTTGCAACTCCTTGAAACAACCGGCGAGATCGTAGATGGCTCCATCCTTTTTGGTGATCGTGATCTGACAAAGCTATCTGAGCGAGAAATGCGAAGCGTGCGAGGCCGCGATATATCGATGATATTTCAAGACCCCGCTACCTGCCTTGACCCGGTATACACCGTACAAAACCAGCTCGTCGAAGCACTGACGATTCACGGCACCTACACCGGGGCTGAGGCCAAAAACCGAGCGCTCGAACTGCTTCAAATGGTCAAGATGCCCGATCCCGAGACTCGGCTGCGCAGCTACCAGCATCAACTCTCCGGTGGTCAGCGCCAGCGGGTGATGATCGCCATGGCTTTGGCATTGAGCCCTCGCCTTGTCATCGCCGACGAACCAACCACCGCTCTGGACGTAACGGTTCAGGCCCAAATCCTCGACCTGCTACGAATGCTCCAGGCTGAAACCGGTACCGCGATTCTGTTCGTCACTCACGACTTGGGCGTGGTGGCGGAGATCGCCGACCGAGTGGTCGTTATGTACGCAGGCAACGTGGTTGAACAGGGCACGGTTCGCCAGGTACTGAAAGACCCGCAGCATCCTTACACCGAGGCGCTGCTGTCTTCGATGCCGGGAACGGTCGCCCGGACCGGTGGACGGCTAACCCCGATCGAAGGCGTCGTACCGTCGCTATTCGACATGCCGCCCGGCTGCCGCTTCGCTCCCCGCTGTGCCCATGCCCATGAACGGTGCCTCGAAGCTCAGCCCGAGCTGTTTGAGCTGTCCGAACGGCAGCGCAGTCGATGTTGGCTGAAAGAACCGGAACCGCTCTACGGGGAGTTGAGTTCATGACTCTAGATCACGGAACCGGCAGTCAATCAGGAACCGCCACCGGCGCGAGCAATGTCATCGAGGTCGAGAACCTCATGATGCACTTTCCGATCAAGAAGGGCCTGCTGCAGCGCACCGTTGGCCAGGTTCGAGCGGTCGACGGGATCAGCTTCTCGATCGAACGAGGAACGACACTTGCCCTTGTCGGCGAGTCCGGTTGCGGGAAGACCACCACCGGCCGATGTGTGCTCCGCCTGCTGGAACCGACCGCAGGCACGGTGCGGTTCGAGGGACAGGATCTGGCGACGGTCCCGGCCGACGAGCTGCGCTCGTTGCGGCGCAGGATGCAGGTGATATTCCAGGATCCCTACAGCTCGCTCGACCCTCGCATGTCGACCGCAGACATCGTCGGTGAGGGGCTTGAGATTCACGGCATGGCCACCGGTGAAGAGAAGATGGAGATGGTGGCCGACCTGCTTGAGCAGGTTGGGCTATCTCGCGACGATCTTCGCAAATACCCCCATCAGTTCTCCGGAGGGCAACGTCAACGCATCGGTATCGCCAGAGCACTGGCCACCGGGCCAGAGCTGATCGTTTGCGATGAGGCGGTGTCGGCGCTCGACGTTTCGATCCAGGCCCAGATCCTGAACCTCATGAAAGATCTCCAGGCCGAATTGGGGCTGACCTACCTGTTCATCACCCACGATCTCAACGTGGTGCGCTACATCGCAGACCGGGTCGCGGTCATGTATCTCGGTGAGATGGTCGAGCAGGCGGCGACCGAGGAGTTGTTCGCCAACCCGATCCACCCCTATACGAAGGCGCTGCTGTCGGCGGTTCCCAGCCTGGATCCTGACGAAGCCCGGTCGGGTGATCGTGTACAGCTCGAAGGAGACGTGCCATCGCCGTCGAGCCCGCCATCGGGTTGCCGGTTCCATACCCGCTGCCCGCTTGCCACCGACGAATGTTCAGTCGTGGAGCCGGCGATTGAAGAGTTCGGGCCAGGCCACTTCGCTCAGGCCTGTCCCTGCTTCGCTGCCGACCATGCGTCGCGAAATGGCGGCAGCCCCGCCGCTATCGCCACCACTCCAACGTCTGATCCGACTGGCAATCCGGCTGGAGCCGAACGGAGTGGCTCATGATCGAGTACATCATCCGTCGTGTGCTCTCCGGCATCCTGGTGCTGTTCCTACTCAGCACGGTGTTGTTCTTCGTGATGCGGCTGGTTCCTGGCGACGTCGTTCGGTTGCAGTTGGCCGACGCCGGTTCGGTGACTCCGGAACGTATGGCCGAAATCGAGGCCCAGCTCGGCCTGGATAAGCCAGCGCTATCGCAGTACGGCACGTGGTTGTCCGGTGTCGTGCGGGGTGATCTCGGCGAGTCGCTATGGGAACGGCGTCCGGTGAACGAGATGATCCGGCAGCGATTCCCGGTCACGTTCGAACTGGCCATGCTCTCGATCTTCATCGCCATCAGCCTGGGGATTCTGGCCGGCGTCGGGTCGGCCATCAAGCGGTCTTCGGCTGCCGACAACTTCCTGCGGATCGGGTCGGTGATCGGGCTGTCGATCCCGAATTTCTTCCTCGCCCTATTGATGATCACCTTTATGTCACTGGCGTTTAACTGGGTGGCACCGCTGGGTTTCAAACGCCCAAGCGAAGACCTGTGGGTCAACCTTCAGCAGATGGCTATGCCATCTATCGCTTTGGGCCTCGGCGTTGCGGCGGCGATATCCAGGATGACCCGCTCATCGATGCTCGAGGTCCTCGGCTCCGACTACATCCGAACCGTGCGGTCGAAGGGCGCGGGCGAACCCAAGATCAACTTCAAACACGCCCTGCGAAACTCGATGGTGCCGATCATCACCCTTATCGGCCTGCAGTTCGGCGCCCTGCTTGGCGGCACCGTAATCCTCGAGAGCATATTCAACCTGCCGGGCATCGGCAGCATGGTCTTCCGGGCCGTCGAACAACGCGACTACCCGGTGATCCAGGCCGCCGGAGTGCTCTACGGCGGCATCTTCGTGTTCGTCAACATCATGGTCGACGTGACCTACGGCTGGATCGACCCCCGCATTCGGAGAGGCTGAGTACACCATGACCGCCATCCATGAATCACCAGAAATCGACACCGCAGGCGAGCTGGAGACGACACGACCCGATGAGATTCGCAAAACTCGCTTCGGCCGGTTTGTCGTCAGCATAAAGCACTTTCTTAAGAGCCAGCCGCTCGGAGTCGTCTCCGCTGTGGTCATCGCCATCTTGCTGCTAGCCGCGATATTCGCTCCCCTCTTGGCCACCCATGATCCGTCGTCGATCGGGCGGACCTCGCAACTCGATCCGCCATCCACTCAGAACTTTTTTGGCACTGACGAGCTCGGCCGCGACATCTTCAGCCGGGTGCTGTACGGCTCGCGGATATCTCTGATCGTCGCCACGTTTACCGTGATCGTCTCGACGGTGCTCGGCACCATGCTCGGGGCGGCATCTGGTTACTTCGGCGGCAAGCTCGACATGATCCTGCAGCGCCTGGTCGACGCGGTCATGTCGATCCCGGTGTTGATTCTGGCGCTGTTCATCGTCGCTCTGCTCGGCACAAGTGTCCGCAACGTGGTCATCGCCCTGGCGGTGATCTACACCCCTCGGTTTAGCCGGATCGCCAGAGGCGAGATGCTGCGGGTGAAGAACGCCGAATACGTTGCTGCGGCCGAAGCGCTGGGTTCGAAACCGTGGCGGGTCATCCGGAAACACGGCATCCCTAACATCGTTGCGCCGATCATCATCCTGGCCAGCTTGACCTTCGGCCAGGCCATCGTGGCCGAGGCTGCACTGAGTTTCCTCGGGGTCGGCGCCCCGATTACCGAGCCTTCATGGGGTCAGATGTTGTCGAGGGGGCGTGAGTACACCCGGGTGGCCTGGTGGGTCGTTGTGTTCCCCGGTGGGGCTCTGAGCCTCGGCGTTCTGGCCTTCAACCTGCTCGGCGACTCGCTACGGGACCACCTCGATCCAAAGCTCGTTCGTTAGATCTCTCCGGCAACAGCCGGTTTGAAACGGGGGAAATCCACCAATACCCATAAGGGGGAGACATGAAAGATCCGACTACTCGATGGCTCAAGTTACTGGGCCTTCTGGCTGCGATGGCCGTTATCGCTGCCGCTTGCGGCAGCGGAGGCGACGATCCCGAAGAGACCACCGATGCCACGGTTGCAGCGGACTCCGAAGCCGATGCCGACGAACCGTCGTTCGACGAAAAGGCGGCGGCTCAGGCGGAAGGTGAAGACGAAGCTACCGAAAACAACGAAGCGGTAATCGCGTCCGGTGACCCGATCCGAGGCGGCCACCTGGTCATCGCCGGAGCATCCGATATCGGCACTCTTGACCCGCTCGCCTCTTCCTCGTTCAACACCCAATATCGAGTCGCCGCTGTCTATCAGCGTCTGTTCACCTTCGAGACCGGGCCGGAGATCGGCTATACCGAGGTGGTACTCAAGCCAGAGTTGGCCACCGAGTTCGAGATCTCCGAGGACAATCTCACATACACCTTCAAACTACGCGAAGGGGTGAAGTGGCATAACGTGGCTCCGGTCAACGGTCGAGAATTCACCTCAGCCGATGTGAAGGCAACGTTTGAAGCCGTTCTGTCCGAAGGTCATCAGGCCAACTTGCTAGAACGGGTCGAATCCATCGACACACCTGACGACTACACCGTGGTGCTGAATCTGTCGGCGCCGTTCGCCCCACTGCTGAACAACATGGCCAGCCACTTTATGTGGATACTCCCGGCCGAGGCGTTCGAGGAGGGCTTCGACCGGACGACCAACGTCATCGGAACCGGACCGTTCGTCCTTAGCGAGCGGGAAGTCGACGTAACCACCAAGTACGAAGCCAACCCCGATTATTGGGACATCGGTTTCGACGGAGAACCCCTCCCCTACATCGACAGCTTCGAACAGGTGGTTATCAACGACACCCAGCAGGTCATCGCCGCCTTCCAGGCCGGCGAGATTCAGCTGATGACCAACGGTACGCCGGTTGAGTTGTTAGAGCAGCTCAAGAGCGACTTCCCCGAGGCGTTCTACGGCTCATGGATCGATGCCGGTATGGGCCAGGTCGGCATAAACATGGATCGCCCACCGTTCGATGACCTTCGGGTGCGTCAGGCCATCAGCCTGGCAATCGACCGTGAGGGCATGGGACGCACGATCCGAGGTGGCGGCACCATCCCAACCAACGTTGCGCCCGCCCTGTCGGACTTCGCGCTGCCTGAAGATGAGCGCAAGGAGTACCTCCAGTACGACCCGGAGCGGGCCAAGGAGCTGTTGGCCGAAGCGGGCTATCCAGACGGGCTTGATGCCACCTTGATCGCAACCGACCGCTACGGAGCGCTCTACACCGCGCAGACCGAGTGGCTGGTTGAAGACCTCAAGGCCATCGGGATCAACGCCACGCTTGACATGCTCGACTACGCCACCTACTTCGGTAGCCGCTGGCCAGACGTCGAGTACGACATCCAGTTCGGCCCACAGACTCCGTTCTTGGAGCCTGATGAGTGGCTGCGAGGTCAGATGGGATCCGAAGGTGGTCGTAACTGGTACAACATCAGCGATCCAGTGCTCGATGATCTGCTGACCGAACAGCTCGGCCTTACCGACCCGGCCGAGCGGGCGGACAAGATCATGGAGATCCAGCGCTATGCGTTGGAGAACGTCATGAACCCGATCCCGGTCTGGACCTATGANNTACGCACCGGAGTTCAAGAACTTCTTCCGGCACGCTTCGTACGGTTACGCCGGACTCGACACTTCCTGGCTGGAACCAACTTCATAACAACCGCTAACTAACGAGAACGGGGTCGACCGAAATTCATTGGTCGGCCCCGTTCTTGCTGTTACACACTCTGGTGATGAGCGAACCAGTCGATGATCCAACTCACGACCAGACTCATGACCAGATTCATGATGACGAGGCGGACACCTGCGAACGGGTGGTTCGCTCCCTGCTAGCCGAGCAGTGTCCTCAATGGGCCGACTCGAAGTTGACCAGCCTCAGCTCTACCGGCACCAGCAATGCCCTGTGGCGCTTGCACCTCGAACCGGGCCAGCCCGATTGCATTGTCCGGCTGCCACGAACGCCGAGCGCAGAGCCGGACATCGTCAACGAAACCCAGCTGCTACCGGTGCTGGCTACGAAAGGATTCACACACGCCAGCAGTCAGGGACAGACCGGGCCGCCATCGGTTGTTCAGGTACCGGAGGTGCTGCATCGCGGCAGGCCGAGCGATGCCTTTGCTATGCGTTGGCTGGCGCTGGGCTGGATCGATGGCCAGGACGCCTGGAGCAGCCGTCACAGCATCGCCCGAGCCCCCGCCGACCTTGCCGTCGACCTGGCTCAGGCCATTCAATCGATCTCGTCGCTTGAGATCGACTCAGCACATGCGCCAATTCCCGACCGGGCGCCAGGCAACCGAGGCGGACCGCTTCGTCCGCTACTCGAACAGCTCGACCGGTGGTTGGGCGATCCTCACTGGTCGGCGGACCAGCTGATCGACACCGAGGCTGTGCGGCGCTCTGCTGACCAGTCATCTGAGGTAGTGGATGAGCCGGTCACGATCGGCTTCGTTCATGGCGATCTGTTGCCGGGAAACATCCTGGTCAAAGCAAACCGGCTCCAGGCCATCATCGACTGGGGCGGTGCCGGTCGCGGCGATCTAGCCCAGGACCTGACGCCAGCATGGGCCATCTTCGACCACTCGGGGCGAGATGTGCTGCGTCGCGAGCTCGGGGTCGACGATGCCACCTGGCTGCGCGGCCGAGCGTTCGAACTGGAGCACGCCGTCGGAGCGGTGCTCTATTACAAGCCCCGCAATCACCCGCTGGCCGAGGTACAAATGCGAACCCTGGAGCGGATTCTCTCCGACTCCATGGCCTCCAGCTGACCGGCGGGCGGGGCACTCGATGTCCGCCAATCAACCCGAATCGAGCTGGATGCCGTCGACTTGTTAGATTATGGGTATGACGCATCGCAACGCCTTCATGACCGATGAGCTTCAGGCCATCTATGACCAGACGGTCGACTTCGTAACCAACGAGGTCACGCCAAAGGGCGAACAGTGGGAAGAGGAGGGCAAGGTCCCCCGCGAGATCCTCCGGCAAATGGGCAGCCTCGGCATGCTGGGCCTCCGGGTACCAACCGAGCTCGGCGGGCTCGGGCTTGGCCCGCTCGCTTCGGCCACCTTCTCCGAGGCGCTCGGCGCTTCAACGTTCGCCGGATTCGATGTGACCGTGCTGGTCCACACCGACATGGCTGGACCGCACCTGGTCAACTCCGGTTCATCTGAGCAGCTGCAAAAGTGGATGCCAGGGGTGCTGAGCGGCGACACGATTCTGTCGATTGGGGTGAGCGAGCCCGACGCTGGATCCGACGTGGCGGGCATCCGCACCAAGGCGGTCAAAGACGGCGACGGCTGGCGGATCAACGGCTCAAAGACATTCATCACAAACGCGGTCTACGGCGACATGACGATCCTGGCCGCCAAGACCGACCCCGACAACAAGTACGGCATCTCGATGTTCCTGGTGCCGACCGGGACCGAAGGTTTCACGGTCGCCAAGAAGCTAAACAAGCACGGCTGGTTGTGTTCCGACACCGCCGAGCTTTCCCTAGTCGACGTTTGGGTGCCGGACGAGAACCTGCTTGGCACGCCCCACCGCGGCTTCTACGAAACGATGAAGAACTTCCAGAACGAGCGCATGGTGCTTATCGGTATGGGCGTCGGCGCGGCCCAGGCGGCCATCGACATCACAAACGAGTACACCCAGAACCGCAAGGCTTTCGGCGGCCACCTCTACGATCTGGGCGCCATCCGCCAGCGGACCGCAATGAACCAGGCCAAGATCGACGCCGCCCGAGCCTCGATGTACCACGCAGCCTGGTTGGGCGAACAGGGCATCGACAACGTCAAGGAGATGTCTGGGGCCAAGGCATGGGGCTGCGAGGTTGTCAACCAGGTCATGTATGACTGCGTCCAGTTCCACGGTGGCATGGGCTACATGCGCGAAGCAGCCGTTGAGCGCATGTACCGCGATGCCAGAATCCTGCCCATCGGCGGCGGAGCGACCGAAGTCATGCTCGAAGAGGTGGCAAAACGTTCGATGGCCGGGGCCTAGAACAACTCGTTACAAGGGCTCATTACAAGAGCTCAATTACAAGAGCCCGCTGCACGAGCTTCTACACAAGCTCTCTAAACCAGATCTCGGATATCCATCACCAACGCGCTCACGGACAGGGCGACCAGCACGCCGACAGTCACGTAGGCCAACGGCAATAGCCGTTGCACATCGAAGCGGATCGAACGGTCGCCGCGGGTCCGCTGCGCCAGGCCCTCGGCACCAGCAACGAGCGCGTGTGAACCATCGAGCGGTGGCAACGGGAGCAGGTTGATCGCTCCGATGGCTGCAGACAAGATAGCGAACCACTGCAGGGTGGTCGACAATCCGAGACCTACCGCCTGGCGACTCACGTCGGCCTGGGCCACCGGTGAAAGAAATCGCACCGGGGCTTCGGTATCGCCAGATCGATCAAGCAGAGCGGCGACATAGCCACCGAGATTCGAGACCCAGAGCCAAAGCGCTTCGCCGGTGGTGGCGATCACGAACCAAACGTTTTCGACCCCGGTTAGCAGCGCGGCCCCAAGGCCAGCGCCATCGATCATGGCCGCGGCGGCAAACGCCACCATGGCCATCACGATGTTGACCGCCGGGCCGGCCAAGATTGTGGCCAGTCGGCCTCGGTGCGAAGCCGACCGGTACGAACCCGCTTCGTCGAATCCGTCCGGTAACTCCGAGGCCGGCGTCATCCCCTCGAGTCGTACGTAGCCGCCAAGAAACAGCGCCTTGATGCCATAGCGGCATTGGCCGATCTGGATCGCCACCACCTCGGGGCCGAAACCCCAAAACAGCTCGGTTGGCACCATGCCGGCCCGCCGGGCCACAACAAAGTGCCCCGCTTCATGGGCCACGATGATCAGCCCGAGAAAACCGACGAGATACAGCCCACTAGGAGCCAGCACCGCCAGCATCAGCAACGAGCCAACCGCCATCGCAGACCACAAACGACTGAACTGAAAACCCTCTACCGCCATTAACCCCACAGGGACTATGGAACCACGCCTTGGCTCCTCAGCGGTTGGAGTGTCTTACCCGGCGAATGATCCGTATTGCCCCTTGTAGAACACCATCGGCGGGGCGTCGCGCTTTGGCTCAAGGCTCAGGACACGGCCAACGACAAGGTAGTGATCGCCTGCGTCGACAACCTCGTGAATGCGGCAGTCGATCACCGCGTGCACGTCGGGCAGAATCGGTGCGCCGCTGCCGGCGGCGATCTCACAATCGAGACCTTCAAACTTCGCATCGGACTTGGAGGCCATCAGGCCGCACAGCTCCATCTGGTCCTGGCACAAGATGTTGACGCAGAAGTGCCCAGACTCCTCCATCGGCTTCCAGCTACCTGAGCCGGTTCCGATAAAGAAACCGACCAGGGGGGGGTCGAGAGAAATCGAAACGAACGAGCCGATGGCGACACCGATCGGTCGCTCTGCTCCGGCGGCGGTAACAACCGTCACCCCGGTCGGCAGATGGCCGAGCACGTTTCGATATTCACCCGAGTCGATTTCTGGATTCAAGCCGGAATCTTGTGACATATGCGGTTGACCTTTCGGAAGTATCGACCCGCCGAGCGGAAGGCCCTATGAAACCGAACCGATCTTAACCGGCTGACGCTCCAGAATGAAGTGTGAGGCCTTCGGCGGCGGCGATGACCTCGCATGAATCGCCAGCGATATCCGAAGCCATCGCTCGAGCCGCATCGACCCAGGCATCATCGTGGCCGGGATCGTGGTGGTAAAGCACCAGCCGTTCGACCCCGGCGGCGCGGGCAACCGCGACCGCGTACTCGACGGTGCAGTGGCCCCACGTTGCCTTGGCCTCAAACTCTTGGGGGTCGTATTGGGCGTCGTGGATTAACACGTCGACACCTTCGCAGGCCTTAACCACCACGTCGGAAACGACAAGCGAGCCGTCGATCGGCTGCTGGAAGTCGCTGATGTAGGCCACCGAGGCGTCACCGGCATCGATGCGATAGCCGTTCGTTGGGCCGACGTGGGTTACAGGGAAGACGGTCACCGTTGCCGAGCCAAGCTCAAACGTTGTGTCGGAAACCTCGCGATAGCGAAAGGTGCCGGGCATCTGTTCCAGGGTTACAGGGAACAACGGTGGCGCCAGCGCGGCGGCAAAGGCCTCGGCCAAGGTTTGGCCGTCCTGCACAGGGGCAACGATTTCCAGTTCAGCACCCGGTCGCAGAACCGGGGTGAAGAATGGCAGACCCTGCACATGGTCCCAGTGCAGATGGCTGACCAGTGCAGTACCGAGAAAGGGTTCGCCGGCAGGCAAGCTCTCGCCGAGATAGCGCACGCCGGTGCCAAGATCACAGATGATCGGCTGCTCCCCAGGGACCTGCACCATCACACAGGAAGTGTTGCCACCGTAGCTAGCGACCGACGGCCCACTGCAGGGTGTCGAACCACGAACGCCGAAGAAGGTGACCTCAAGCATTGGCAGCTATACCCCGTGTTGTCATTGCGTGCGCGATCCCCATGAAGATGTCATCGGAGGTTAGTGCATAGACAAGCCATCGCGACCCTGCCTGTGAAGAACGTCTCATGTGTCTGTTTCGGTCAGCTGTGCCGTAAACACCGTCTGCCGAGGCCCACGCCGGTGCAAGCGGGTTCGACCGCGTGCGCTGGGGCGAATATGTTGGAGGGAGATAGTCGATCTTTCTCGAACCGCTAAGGAAACAACTTTCTGTGACCATGGTCGAAAAGCCAGCGCTCCCCGATGGGCTCGTGGCCATCCTCAAACGCGACTGCCCAACGTGTGTGTTGGTCGCCCCCGTACTCGATGAGCTGACAGCCAAACTGGACAGTGGGCTTGATCTCACCGTCTATAGCCAGGACGACCCGGGCTTTCCCGAGGGACGTTCCGGTGTGGTCGACGACACCGAGTTAGCCGTTTCGTGGCACCACGAGATCGAGACCGTTCCAACGCTAATGCGGGTTGAGAACGGCGTAGAGGTCGAGCGCATCGTCGGCTGGTCACGCCCGCAGTGGGAGGCATTCGCCGGCGTCGGCGGTCTCGGCGCCGACCTTCCAGAGCAGCGTCCGGGTTGCGGGTCCCTTTCGGTCGACCCGTCGATGACCGATGCGCTGATGGTCCGGTTCGGCAGTTCAAGCTTGACCAGCAGGCGGATCACGCTGGCGGCACTTGAAGACGAATTCGAAGCCGCTTTCGACCGGGGCTGGTCCGATGGGCTTCCGGTGATTCCTCCGACCGAGGCTCGGGTCATGCGCATGCTCGACGGCACAACGAGAGCCGCCGACGAGATCGTGGCCACTGTGCCTCCCTACCTTGGCGAAGTCACCGTCGAGCAGGTGGCGGTTAACGCGGTGATGGCAGGCTGCAAGCCGGAGTACCTCCCGGTTGTACTGGCCGCGGTTGAGGCGGCCTGCACCGATGCATTCAACATGCACGGCCTGCTGGCCACCACATACTTCTCCGGACCGATCATTGTGGTAAACGGACCGATCGCCGAACACATCGGCATGAACAGCGGCGGCAACGTGCTCGGGCAGGGCAACCGAGCCAACCTCACGATCGGCCGAGCACTGCAGTTGGTGATCCGCAACCTCGGCGGCGGACGCCCAGGCGAAATCGACATGTCCTGCATCGGCTCGCCAGGCAAACTCGGGCTCTGCTTCGCCGAACGTGAGCATGACTCCCCTTTCAATTCGCTAGCCACCGAACGCGGGCTGGCGCCAGGGACCAATGCCGTAACCCTGTTCGCCGGTCATGGTCCTACCGCGATCGCCGACCAGCTGTCCCGCAACCCCGAGTCGCTAGCTCGGTCGATGGCCGCTTCGCTACGGGGCGAGATGAACACCAAGCTGGCCATGGCGTTCGACGCCATGCTGTTGGTGTGCCCCGAGCACGCCCGCATATTCGCCGAAGCCGGATGGGACAAAGCCAGGCTTAAAGCCGAACTCGACGAGCTGCTCACCATGGATGCCGACGACATGATTCGCGGCGCAAAGGGTATCGACGAGGGACTGCCCGAAGCCTTCGCCGGTTCCAAGGTCCCTAAGTTCCGACCCGGCGGCCTGCAGATCGTCCATGCTGGTGGTGACGCCGGGATGTTCTCGGCGATACTCGGCGGCTGGGTCGCCGGCGCCAAGGGCAGCGAACCAACAACCCTCGAAATCAAGACCTGATACCAACTCAAGATTTGACCCCAACTAGCGACTGGCAACCAGGAGCAACAATATGGCAGACACCCAACAATCATCACCGACAGTGGTTCTTGATCCAACCGCCGGAAAGGCCGCCGCAAGTTTGCAAGCGGCCTCTCGGGTGGCTTCGATCCAGGGCAAGACGGTCGGGCTACTAGACATCTCAAAGCCGAGGGGCGATGTGTTCCTCAATCGGCTGGAAGAGCTGTTGACCGAACGGGGGGCCACGGTCGCCCGCTACATAAAGCCAACGTTCTCAAAGCCGGCCCCGGTCGACCTGCGCCACGAGATCGCCGCCAACTGTGATGCGGTGATCGAAGCGCTCGCCGATTGAGGCAGCTGCACGTCGTGCAGTGTGCACGACATCACAGATATTGAGCGTCGGGGAATTCCCGGTGTGTTCGTTGCCAGCAGCGTCTTTGTCGACGCGGCCCAAACCCAGGGTGAAGCTCTGGGCTTCCAACCGCAGCGAATCTTCGTCGAGCATCCCATCCAGGATCGCACCGACGATGAGATGCGCACGATCGCCGATAAGGCAGTCGAAGCGCTGGTCGAACGGCTAACCGAAGCAGCGTAAGCCGCTCTGGTTCGAAACTGCTGCCCGGGGTCCGACGTTTCGGATCCCGGGCATGTTTCGTTCATTCAGGCAACCGATAACTCTCCTTGTCAGCCTGGGCCAGGCCATCGGCCACCAGGGTCAGAGCGACGCGCTGCGCTCGCTCGCTGTCGCCAGGCCAGCCCATAACCGCTGGCAGCTCGTCGATGGCTACCGGCCCGGAGCGGAGCGCTTTGACCAGCCGCCCTCTCCCCTGCCTGTCGCTTCCACCGAACTTCGATTGTTTGCCCGACACTCCGGCCGAGCCCACCGCGGGATCTGGTTCAGCCCACCCGCTGTCGGCCCAGGAGCAGACCCCGAGCATCGGGCACGGCTCACAGGCCGGGGCCTTTGCCGTGCAGTGACCGGCGCCGATATCGAGCATCGCTTGATTCCAGGCCCACGGGTCGGGGCCGAGGTTCTCATCGGCCAAACCCTGCGCTTCGCTCGGGGCCAAAGAGCGGCCGGTGGTTCGGGCCAGGATGCGAGCCACGTTGGTGTCGAGCACCGCTGCCGGCTCCTCGAAGGCGAAGACCAAGATGGCCCGTGCGGTGTAGGCCCCAACGCCGGGCAAACCGAGCAGCTCCTTAAGCGTTTTGGGAAACTGCCCGTCGTGTTCGCCGGCCACCATCGTCGCTAGGCGGTGCAGGAATACCGCCCGGCGGTTGTAGCCGAGCCCTGACCACTCGTCGATGATGTCTCCCACCGGCGCCGTGGCGCAGGCCTCGACGGTCGGGAACCGTTGCAGGAAACGTGGCCACCGGTCGATGACCCTAGCGACCTGGGTTTGTTGCAGCATGAGCTCGGCCACCACGATGGCCCAAGGGTCACGAACCCGACGCCAGGGCAGGTCGCGTCCATGCTCTGCGAACCATGCTCCCAGGTCGACTTCGCTTAGGTGCCCAGCCGAGACTGGAGCCGGCGTCTCGCTAGCGGTCTTAGCTTTCGTCGGCCCAAACCTCGTCGCCGTACGGCCGCTTGCGAGCTTCGACCGAGTCGCGCTTCCAGACCATAACCTTGCGTTTGAAGTAGCAGACCTCTTCGCCCCGCTGGTTGATTCCCTTGCTCTCAACCTCGACGATGCCCCGGTCGCCCTTGGAGGATTCACGCTTGGAAAGCACCCTGGTTTCGGCGTAGATGGTGTCGCCGTGGAACGTTGGCTTCGAGTGCCGCAACGTCTCCACCTCGAGGTTGGCGATGGCCGCACCGGAGACATCTGGCACGCTCATGCCGAGCACCAGCGAATAGACCAGGTTGCCGACAACTACGTTCTTGCCGTGCACGGTCTCGTTCTCGGCAAACCACTCGTTTGTGTGCAACGGGTGGTGATTCATCGTGATCATACAAAACAGATGATCGTCGGCCTCGGTGATGGTCTTACCGGGCCAGTGCTTATAAATGTCGCCGGGCTCGAAATCTTCCAGATATCGGCCGAAAGGACGTTCATGTACTGCCATTGGGGCACCTCCTCGGCCGAGAGTAGCGTCGCCAACCGGTATCCAGCCAAAGACGACCCGGCCGGATGTGAGCCCAAGAGGCGAACCCGTATATTGTCGGTGCCCATGAGTGAACCGGATCTTCAGCAAGCGGCGGCGGCAATCGATGCAGGGGCCGCCGTAGTACGCATCGCCACAGGGCAGCTAGCCGAGACCAGTTCGGTCGATGCCGACCAGGTGCTGGCCTATGACCTAGCCCACGCCGCGGCAGCCATCGAGACGGCCCGGTCGATGATCGACTACGGCGCCAAGGGTGATACCGAAGCCCGGCTGACCTGCGTTTTTGTGGCAGATGTGATCTCCGACCTCGCAGCCAAGCTGTGGGGGCGGGAACAACTTTGGGGTGTAGAGCCCGACGCCCTCTCCAGCGCCGCAAGTTTTGCAGCCACCTGGCGTGACCCGGAACTTCTAGCTGGCCTGGCCTTCGAGGACGGCCCTCGACACCTCGACTCCGAGTTCGACCTCGTGCAGGAAACGTTCCGTCGGTTTGCCGAAGATCGAGTGGTTCCCGAAGCCGAACACATCCACCGAACCAATGACGACATTCCCGAGACGTTGATCGGTGGCCTAGCCGAGATGGGCCTGTTCGGCCTGTCGATTCCCGAGGAATACGGCGGATTTGCCACCGGCGGCGAGTCCGACTTCTACGGCATGGTGATCGCTACCGAGGAGCTCAGCCGAGCTTCACTTGGCGCCGCCGGATCGCTGATAACCCGTCCCGAGATCCTGGCCAGAGCGCTGGAGGCCGGCGGTACCGAAAGCCAAAAGCAGACCTGGCTGCCCCGGCTGGCCGCAGGCGAGATCATGAACGCGGTGGCGGTCACCGAGCCGGACTACGGCTCAGATGTGGCCGGGGTAAAGGTGGCGGCAACCAGAACCGAAGGCGGCTGGCTGATCAACGGCGTCAAGACCTGGTGTACGTTCGCCGCCAGGGCCGACATTTTGATGTTGATCGCCCGAACCGATCCCGATCGTTCCAAGGGCCACCGCGGCCTGTCGATCTTCATCGTGCCAAAGGAGCGAGGCGACGGGCATGGCTTCGAGCTGACCCAAGACCCGGTCGACGGTCGTGGTCCTGGCTCGATGGAGGGCCGCCCGATCGACACGCTCGGTTATCGGGGCATGCACTCCTATGAGCTGGCGTTCAGCGACTGGTTTGTGCCGGCAGAAAACCTGATCGGCGAAAGCGAGGGCGAAGGACGAGGCTTCTACTACCAGATGGCCGGCTTCGAGAACGGTCGGCTACAGACCGCCGCCCGGGCGGTTGGCGTTATGCAGGCGGCCTACGAGGCGGCCAAGTC
>JBOEHD010000266.1:0-7535 GCA_050633745.1 Acidimicrobiales bacterium | reverse complement strand
CGGTCTCACCGTTGGCCCACGGCGGCATGTTGTAGTGGTGGAGGTAGCGCTTCTCGTTGTTCGGGTTCAGCGAGTCGATCATCTGGTTCATGCGGGGCATCGCCAGCGTGAGCACGTTCATGACCTGAGTCTCACCACGCTGGAACAGGCCGGAGCCGTGAACCCGGGGAAGTACCCCGACCTCAGACGACAGCGGACGAAGATCGGCAGTGCCACGACCGTCGATGCGGAAACCGTCTTCGACGATGCGACGACGAACCACGTTCTTGGAAAGCGACCGGAACGAAGCCTTGAGCTGCTTCTCGGCCAGGCCGGCGTTGTCGCCAGCGAACTGACCCATGAGAGCGGCGATGGTCTCATCGCGCAGTGCGCCTTCGGCGGTGCCACGCTCGGCCTTGTCTGAGATGGATTGCACCTCGTTCATCTTGGCTTCTGCTGCTGCGGCCACTGCGGCGTACTGCTCGTCGGTGTAGTCGGCCTGGACCGGGTAGTCCATGAACTCCTTGCGGCCACCGGAGGCCTCGACCAGCTGATTCTGCAGGGCGATGGCTTCCTTGATGTACTGCTCGGAAGCCGCAAGGGCCTCGGCCAGTGCACCTTCGTCGACCTTGGGGGCGCCGTTCTCGTAGTTGTTCCACGAGGTCTCGGTGCCACCAGCCTCGACCATCATCACGGCAACGGAGCCGTCTTCAAGCTCGCGGCCAGCGACCACGATTTCGAAGGAGGACTCGTCGCCCTCCTGGAAGGTGGGATGTGGCAGCCACTCACCATCGGTGGAGTAGGCAAGCCGAACGGCGCCGATCGGGCCGTCGAATGGCACGTCGGAGACCATCAGAGCAGCGGAAGCGCCGTTGATAGCCAGAACGTCGTGGGGGTTGACCTGGTCAGCCGAAAGAACGGTGACAACAACGTGGGTTTCGTTGCGGTAGTCGGAAGGGAACGACGGCCGAAGCGGCCGGTCGATGAGGCGGCAAGTCAGGGTTGCGGTGTCCGCAGCCCGACCTTCACGACGGAAGAACGAGCCGGGGATTTTGCCCGCAGCGTACGAACGCTCTTCAACGTCGACGGTCAACGGAAAGAAATCGATTCCGTCTCGAACGTTCTTTGCGCCAGTTGCGGCGACCAAAACGCTTGTGTCGCCCATTCGAGCGACGACTGAGCCACTTGCCAGCCCAGCCAATTTGCCTGTTTCCAGGTACATCTCTGGTCCGTCACCACCGGTAACGGAACCGGTAACGGAAATAGCTTCCGTCATAGGTTTACTCCTAGGTTCATTTGCGTATCGCAGGCGACCTTCGCCCACGCTGTCAATTGGGCAGGAGCAGAACTCCTGCCAGTTATTCGGGCGAGGGCAGAACCCTCACCTGACAGGCCAGATCCCAGATTTCGACCACTCAAATCGGCAAACCCGCAGCGGAGCCATGGTGGTGGTCCGGTCCGGAGGCGTGTACTCGGCTTGAGGAGCCGGAAACTGGTAGCTGACCTACCTCTTGGAGGTGCGGATGAATTCCTCGCACCTCGGCTTCATACTAGCGGCGTTGGATGCATTCGGTTTGCAACCGCCAATATCAAACTTTTCGGCGGGCAACCACCGATTTCGCACTTTCGAGACAAAAACCCGGCAAATAGTCCCCAGCCGATGCAACGAGGGGCCTAAAGCAGTCGGGACACCTTGGATCCCACCGGCAGCGCAACGTAATTAAATCCGCCGTAGGGGTAGGTGCCAGCCTTCTCGTATCCCTCGCGGCTCATCGGGTGGCGCCCGTATACGAAGTCCACCATCGAGTAGACGTCGTATGCCCGTTCGCTGAAGAAGTCGAACAGATCGACTCGTTTGTAGCCAAATCGCTGGAGCTGCACGTCGGTGCCACATTCGAACAGCACCGCCGGGCGGTGACGGTTGAGGATGGCATCGGCACCTCGCAACGTCGACAGCTCGGCCCCCTCGACGTCGATCTTGATGAAGTCGATCCGGTCGTAGCTCGCCAATTCGATGTCGAGACAGACAAGGCGAACCTCGTAGCTCTTGACCTTCGACTCATCCACCGGCCGGGTAAGGCCACTGAAGCCGGGGCGATCGATGTCGTCGTAGAACAGTGCGGTGCCTGGCTCCTCCGATGTAGCGGCTTCGATGACCGCAACATCGCTGAACTTACGGCGCAGCCTGCGGGCCTTGTAGGGAACCGGTTCAAAGGCCACGTGGCTGCCATGAGGGGCCAGCCTGCGAATCTCGGCCAGCATCGAACCTATGTGAGCGCCGACATCGACGCAGTTGTGGCCGGGGCCGATCAACGCGGACAGGGCCAGGTCGATGCGTCGATCCTCGAGGTACAGATCCCACAGCTCGGGGTGACGAATGCGCTGGGGGCCGCGCCAAATCCACCGAAGTCGCTGGCCAAGGGTGGCGATCGGCGTATCAACCACGAGCTGCTTCAGGAGTAGCTTCAGCACTACCTATTGGATAGCACCACTTGTACGCCCAACCGGGTGACCGAACGCGAAAGTCACGCTCAGGTCGCTGCTACAGCCCGAAATAGGCCTGCAGGCCTTGTCGCTCGCTGTGGCTAGCGAGCAGTGCAGGGTCGGTACTCGACCCGGGGAAACCAAACGCCCGAAACGGGCGAGGGTTTAGCGGCGAAGGCCGAGTTCGGCGATCAGCGAGCGGTAGCGCTCAACATCGATGTCGGCGAGGTAGTCGAGCATGCGCCGACGACGACCGACGAGGGCCAGAAGGCCACGCTGGCTATGGAAGTCCTTCTTGTGGACCTTCAGGTGCTCGGTCAGGTGGTTGATCCGATCGGTGGCCAAGGCAATCTGAACCTCGGGCGAGCCGGTGTCGGTATCGGACTTAGCAAACTTGGAGATGGTGTCACCCTTGGGTGGCAGGTTTGCGGCTGGCTTACTCATGATCGGAACTCCTGTTGAGAATTGGGGGGTAACAGTCGTGCGGGACCCGGGGCCCAGCCATCGGTACGCAAATACGTGTCCGACAGCGGCCACCTAGGGTATCTCGCCCCGGCCGGTTCCCATACAGGGCCATACTGACGGGATGAAAATTGCAGCCTTCGAGACATTCGTGGTCGGTAACCCTCCACCTCACAAAGGGGGCCGCTACTTCATCTTCGTGAAGCTGGTCACCGACGACGGCCTCGTCGGCTATGGCGAGGTCTACACCGCCACCTTCTCCCCCGCCGTCGTGGCCACGATGACCGAAGACGTTTGCGAACGCCATGTCGTCGGCATGGATCCGCACCACATCGAACGTATGTGGCGCCGGATCTACAGCAGTGGCTACACCGCCAGGCCAGACATCTCGCTGGTGTCGATCCTCAGCGGCATCGAAACCGCCTGCTGGGACATCATCGGAAAGGCGGCAAACAAGCCGGTGTACGAGCTGCTTGGCGGTCAGGTCCACGAACGCATCAGGACCTACACCTACCTATACCCGGCCGACGCCTCGGTCGATATTTCCGCAGGCATCGACGTGTACTCCGAGCCGGACATCGCCGCCACCAGAGCCGCCGACTACCTGGCCCAGGGTTTCACCGGCCTGAAGCTCGATCCGATGGGCGGCTACTCGGCCTTCGATCCGCGGCAGCCATCGCTGGAGCGGCTCGACTTGGCCGAAGCTATGGTCGCAGCCATCCGCGACGCCGTCGGCTCATCGGCCGACATCCTTTTCGGGACCCACGGCCAGTTCACCGCCGCGGGAGCGATCCGGCTCGCGGCCCGGCTGGAGAAGTACGATCCGCTGTGGCTCGAGGAGCCGACCCCGGCCGAGATGCCAGAGGAGATGGCCAAGGTCGCCCGAGCCACCACCATTCCAGTGGCTACCGGCGAACGGTTGACCACCAAGTACGAATTTCGAAGGGTCCTCGAACAGGGGGCGGCATCGATCCTGCAGCTGGCCCTGGGCCGAGTAGGAGGTTTGCTGGAAGCCAAGAAGATCGCAGGCATAGCCGAAGCTCACTACGCCCAACTGGCCCCCCACCTCTACTGCGGCCCGATCGAGGCGGCGGCAAACATCGCGCTAAGCGTTTGCAGCCCCAACTTCCTGATCCTCGAAAGCATCGAGAACTGGAACGGTTTTCACTCCGAAATTCTGGTCGAGCCCATCCAATGGGAAGACGGCTACGTGATCCCGTCAACCGCTCCCGGCATCGGTGTTGCCCTGAACGAAGAGGTGGCGAGAGCCAACCCATACGAGGGACATCAGCTGCACCTAGAGATGGACGATGACCCGCTGGACTCGGTCTAGGAGAACTGCTGTGGAGCGCCGCCCAAGATCTCGGTGGCCCTTTGAATGTCGATCTTGAGCTGCTGCTTCAGGCCTTCGATGCCATCGAAGCGCTGCTCGGAGCGAAGCAGCTCAACAAAGCGAACCTGGGCTGGCTCGTGGTAGAGGTCGCCGTCGAAGTCGAGCAGGTGGGCTTCGAGCAGCGAATGCTCGGCATCTTGATAGAACGTGGGCCGCTTGCCGATGTTGATGGCGCATGGCCAGGTGGAGCCGTCCGGGCGCACGTACCAGCCGGCGTAGACCGCATCGGCGGGAATGGCCCGATCGCGGGGCACCGCGACGTTGGCGGTGGGGAAACCGATGGTGCGACCTCGCTGATCGCCCTCGACAACCGGACCACGCACTTCGTGGTAGCGGCCGAGCAGTTGGGCAGCCGTGCCGACGTCGCCGCCGGCCAACGCCCGCCGAATGGCGGTGGATGACACCGACTCAATGGTGCCGTCGGGACGTGGCAGAAGCTGCAGGCCTTCAACCTGGAAACCGTTGGCCTTGCCGTACTCGGTCAACATCTCGACGTTGCCGGTTCGACCCTTGCCGAAATGGAAGTCGTGGCCGACAACAACGGCCTTCGCCTGGGCGCACTCCACCAGAACGTTGTTGACGAACTCCTCGGCGGTTTCGGCTGCCCGCTCCTGATCGAACTGCACGACCAGGACGGTATCGACGCCGCACTGTTCGAGAAGGTCGAGCTTCTGCTGGGTATCGGTTAGGAGCAGCGGGGCGGTATCGGGCCGCAAAACCGTGGCCGGATGGGGGTCGAAGGTGACAACTGCGGTCTTCAACCCGAGTCGCTTGGCGACATCCTGGGTTGCTCGAATAACCGCCTGATGACCGAGGTGAACCCCGTCGTAGGCGCCAATAGTTACCGCATGTCCGCCGACTGCCTGCACTGCCTCGCCGTCACTGAACTGCTTTAGATCTCGTAGTACATCCACTGAACTGAAACGGTACCGGTCTTCAGCTGCCGGTAAGAACTTTTGCGGCACAAAGGTTTCCATCTCTGGCCTCGTACACCGCCAGGACTTCCCCATTTTCGTTAGCTACAGCCAATAAACCGCTACCGCCAGCGGGTCCAAGCTGCTGGCCGTGGGCCACCTTTTTAGCCATCTCTGCGTCGACTTGCAGCATCGGCATGCCCCGCAAGAGCTCGCCTACCGGTCCAAGTGTTCCGCTCGGGTCATCGGCTAAGGCCTCGACCGTGCTGGCCATCTCTAGGGTGAACGGGCCAACCGCAGTTCTGCGGAGATTTCGCAGGTGAGCCCCTCCCCCGAGCGAGTGACCCAAATCGGCGGCCAGCGTGCGGATGTAGGTGCCGGAAGAACAATCGACCTCGGCGACATAGACCAGCGGGTCATCGGTCGGCGACACATCGAACCGGTTTATGGTCACCGGCCGTGGCTTGCGCTCGACTTCAATACCCTCACGAGCCAGCTCGTGTAGTCGTTTGCCATCGACCTTCACTGCGGACACCATCGGCGGGATCTGCTCGATATCGCCAACAAAGGTGGCGGCGGCATCGACGACAGCCTCAGGGGTAACGGCCATCTCGTGGGTGGCGGTGATTTCGCCAGCGGCGTCGAGGGTGGACGTCTCGGTTCCGAAGACGATCTCACCGACATAGCTCTTGTCTGTGCCGGTTACGAACTGCAGCAGCTTGGTCCCGAGGCCAACCCCCAGCACCAGTACACCGGTGGCATCGGGGTCGAGGGTGCCTGCGTGGCCGACTTTACGGGTTCCCAGCGCCCGACGAACCTGGTCGACGACGTCGTGGCTGGTGCAGCCGGTTGGCTTGTCGATCACCACACACCCGGAAACCCCGGAGTCCGGTCGTTTGTTACGAGGACGACGACCCATCTCGGCTACTCAGTCTCCTGGTCGGCATCAATCGGTTCGCCGTCAGCGTCGGGGATCGATTCGCCAGCAACCGAATCACCGTCATTGTCGGAGAGGGATGGGCCGAGCGCGCTCAGGATCTCTTCGATTCTGGCGCCGGTCCGTACCGCCGGGTCGAACAGGAAAACGACCTCGGGGGTTTTACGCAGACGAGCTTCGCGGGCGATCTCGGCCTGCACCGGTTTGCGATATTCGGTGAGGGCTGCGAGGAATTCCTCGTCGACTTCGACGCTCTCAAAGTCTTCAAAGGTGCTGATAAAGACTTCGGCCTTGTTGAGATCGTTGTCGACCTCAACCCCGGTGACCGTTAGAAAGCCAATGCGTTCGTCGTCGAGCCGCTCAAGGTAGCTTGCGACGATTTCCTGCAGCAGCGCATTTAGCCTCGCGGTGCGAGGATAGTGACGCTTGGTTTGGGCCCGTTTCGTCGAAGATCTCGACCCACGACCGCCACCGGATCCAGAGCGCGACCCGCCGCCCGATCCGCTACCGGATGAGCCACGGTCGCGGCGACTGCCGCCCTGGTTGGATGCTCTTGCCATCAGTCGTTCTCCCACCAGCTGCGCCCGGTGTCCAGTACTTCAATCTCCGGCCGCGACCAGATATAACGTTCGACGCTATCCATGACCGACTCGACGTGACCGACCTCGCCGCCAACTGCTGCCACGCCGATCAAGGCTCGCTGCCAGACATCGAGATGATCGACTTCCGATGCCGCAACACCGTGCATCTGGTCAAGGTTTCTCACGATAGACGTCACCACAGACCGCTTTTCTTTCAAGCTGCCAGAGGCTGGAATATGAATATCAATTTCAGCAACTAGTACGAACATGGCGTTCGGCTTCGCCTCGCTAAGAAACTATCGGCTTCGCCGAATCAGGCAACTTTCGGCGCCGCCGATAGTTGGCGGCCTTTAGCCGGATCGGAGCCTACAGCTCGCGGGGGATCTCCCGCTCGTCGTAGGTCTCGATGACGTCGCCTTCCTTGAGATCCTGGAAGTCCGACAGGCCGATACCGCACTCGAAGCCGGCAGCGACCTCCTGGGCATCGTCCTGGAAGCGACGGAGCGACTGGATCGCTCCCTTCCAGATGATGGTGCCGTCTCGGAGGAAGCGGACCTTGGAGCCACGGGTGATGACACCGTTGGTGACCATGCAACCGGCGATGGCGCCGATCCGGGGGATACGGAAGATCTCGCGGACCTCGGCGTCGCCGGTCACGACCTCTTCGTATTCCGGCTCGAGCATGCCGAGCATGGCGTTCTCGACGTCTTCGAGGAGCTTGTAGATGATCTCGTAGGTACGGATCTCCACCTTCTCCTGCTCGGCCAGCTCACGGGCCTTGCGGT
>JBOEHD010000265.1:0-16558 GCA_050633745.1 Acidimicrobiales bacterium | reverse complement strand
CCCATGTGCTCACCGTCGATGAGGCCATGGCCGACGGCGCCCAACTGATTCACGAAGACATGATCACCAGGGGCATGGATCCCGCGCCGACCGAGCCTTCGAATATCGCCAGCCGGATCAGCCATGAGCGAGGTGACCTCGACAAGGGCTTCGCCGACGCCGACCTGGTTGTTGAGCGCAGCTTCACGACCAAGCCGGTTCACCAGGGCTACATCGAACCCCACGCTGCGGTAGCCGACGCTGGCCAAAACGGTCGAGCCAGCCTGTGGTGCTCATCGCAGGGCCACTTCGCCATGCGGACCGCCAGCGCAACCGTGCTCGGTTGGGACGCATCCAAGATCAAAGTCACCGCAGCTGAAATCGGCGGCGGATTCGGCGGCAAGACCGTCATCTACCTCGAACCGCTAGCGATTCTGCTTTCGCAGAAGGCCGGACGCCCGGTCCGGGTAGTAATGGACCGCGACGAGGTGTTCAGGGCTTCCGGGCCGACATCGGGAACCAGCATGCGGATCAAGATGGGCGTGACAAACGACGGCATGCTCACCGCCGCCGACTGCTGGATGGCCTACGAGGCCGGGGCGTTCCCCGGTTCGCCGGTCGGCGCCGCAGGCATGACCATCATCGCTCCATACGACATCCCCAACTTCTTTGTTGAGGGCTTTGACGTTGTGGTCAACAAGCCAAAGGTCGCGGCCTACCGGGCTCCCGGTGCTCCGATGGCTGCATTCGCCGTCGAGAGCGTTCTCGACGAGCTGGCAACGGGCATCGGCATGGACCCGGTCGACCTCCGGCTCAAGAACGCCGCGGTCGAGGGCACGCAGGCCAGCTACGGACCCAAGTTCCCCCGGATCGGCTTTGTCGAGACGTTGGAAGCGGTCAAGAACCACGAGCACTACAGCGCTCCGCTTGGCCCGAATCAGGGCCGAGGTGTCGCTAGCGGGTTCTGGTTCAACGCAGGCATGAACTCCAGCGCAACAGTCCACATCAACGAGGACGGAACGGTCAGCGTCATCGTCGGCTCGCCCGATATCGGCGGTAGCCGGGCCTCGATGTGCCTGATGGCCGCCGAGGAGATGGGCATCGATGTCGGGCGGATCACCGCCAACGTGGCAGACACCGAGACGGTCGGCTTCAACGACGTCACCGGCGGAAGCCGAGTCACCCTGGCCACCGGTGCCGCAGTGGTTGAATGTTGCCGAACCATCAAAGCCGACCTGATCGCCCGAGCGGCCAAGACCTGGGATTGTGAGGCCGAAGAGGTCGAGTGGGTTGACGGGCAAGCGCAGCACACCAAGGGCTCCGAGACCCCGCTTTCGCTCAAAGCTCTGGCCCAGAAGTCTGGTCGAACCGGTGGACCGATTTCGGCCACCGAATCGCTGAACGCCAGAGGCGTCGGCTCGGCCTTTTCCACCCAGGTCTGTGACGTTGAGGTCGATCCGGAAACCGGCGAGGTAACCATCCTGCGGTTCACAACCGCTCAGGATGCCGGTACCGCGATTCACCCCAGCTACGTCGAAGGGCAGATGCAGGGCGGCGTGGTGCAGGGCATCGGCTGGGCACTCAACGAGGAGTACATCCACAACGCCGACGGCAAGATGGAAAATCCCAGCTTCCTCGACTACCGGATGCCGGTTGCTTCAGACCTGCCGATGATCGACACCATCGTGGTCGAAGTGCCGAACCCGGCCCATCCCTACGGCGTTCGTGGGGTCGGCGAGGTTGGTATCGTGCCGCCGTTGGCTGCGGTGGCAAACGCCATTGCTGCCGCCACCGAATGCCGGATGATGGATCTGCCGATGTCGCCTCCCAAGGTGCTCGACGCCATCAACCAGAAAAACGCCGGATAGCGCCCCTGATATATTCAAGCGCATGATCCGAGTTCATCTGGCGTCATCGTTGCGGGATCTCACCGGAGGCGTTTCCGAGGTAGAGATCGAAGCGGCGAACGTACGAAGACTGATCAAGAACCTCGACGAGCGGTTCCCCGGAATGGGGGACCGTCTCGCCGAGGGCGTTTCGGTTTCCATCAACGGCGAGATCTTGCCCGACGCCATCTACGAGGACCTGCCAGAGGGTGCCGAAGTGCACTTTCTGCCAACGCTCTCGGGCGGCTAAGACCCAACCAGATTGAGTTGATTGATCAGTTTCGCTGATCAGCTTCGGGCTGCCGGTGTGACGTCGCGCCCGCCGACCCACACCTGATCGATGGCGCCGATCGCCGCGGTCCTCACGATTCGCTCCAGAATCTGGATTGAGTTTCGCTCGTTGATCTGGTCTCCGGCAGCTGCGTCGCGCTTATCGTCACGATGAGCCCACGGGCCGCCGGGGAGCAGCTGCGTGAGGTCGACGGAGAACGCATCGAAGTGTCGGCCAGGGGCCAACAGCCCGGCCGGGATGCCGAGCAGGTTGGCGCCGCCGACCGTGGCCATGTAAAAAGCGGTGCTGATATCGATGCGGGAACCGGTTCGGCCCCGCCCCTCGGTCAACATCACATCAACGCCGTCATCCAACATGCGAGACGAAGTCACAGCATGGCCACATTGGCCCAGCAGGGACGCCTCTGGCCCACCGGCGATGTCGGTTCCGAGCCCAACACGGAGGCCGGCATCGAGGCTTCTTCTGGCCGGGAAAACGGCGTTGGCGAAGTACGAGTTCGACAGTGGACAGTGGGCAACGCCGGCACCGCGCTCGATCAGCAGCTGGCGGTCATCGTCGCTCAGGTGGGTGGCGTGGGCCAATACCGTGTGATCCCGGATCAGGCCGAACCGATGCAGCGAGTGGGCGTCACTGCAACCGTGTCGATCGATGACATGGTTGTGCTCCCAGTCGCTCTCCGAACAGTGGGTCTGGACCAGAGCGCCGGTCGCCTCGGCCAGTTCCGCCAAACCGCCAAGCGCAGAATCGCTGCAGGCGGGAATGAATCGAGGGGTGATGATCGGATGCACCAAACCAGCGGCACCAGGCAACGCCCGGATCGCTTCCACCGAGCGATGGCTGGCAGAAACCGCGGTGTTGGCGTCCGTATCGCGGTACCACTCTGGGGTGCCGTCGGGGTGGTCCATGGCCACCCGCCCGACGAATGCCCGCTGGCCGAAATCGACGCATGCCTCGGCCAAAGCCAGCGTTGCCGGCTCATGGGTCGACCCGTAGTACACCGCGGTGGTGGTGCCGAGCCCGAGCAGGGACGGAACCATCGAATCCCACAGCCGGGTTGCGTAGTCCAGATCGTCACAGCGAGCTTCGAGGGGAAAGGTGTAGTCGAACAACCACTGTTCAAGGGGCAGGTCGAGGCCGGTCCCGAGCTGCGGCCATTGCGGAGCGTGGATATGGGAATCGATCATGCCGGGCAGCAGAACGTGATGATCGGGCAGGACTACTCGGTCACTGCCGCCGTCCTGGCCACCGTCACTCGGGTCACCGTTCGGTTCGTTTCCCACCGGGGAGACATCGCTGATCATGCCGTCGTCGTCGACGGTGATGAGCTGGCGGGGGAGTAGCTCGACTCGGCCCGGCTCGGGAGTCTGTAGCACGGTGGCTTGTATGGACAACGGCATTGAAGCTCCGAGGTGTTCGATCTGGTTATAAGCGTGTGCGCTAGTTGTTGAATGTGTGCGAGCGCGTGGCGCTTGCCATACTCAGGCCATGGACGCGCTGACAGCAATCATGACCAAACGGGACACTCGAAGCTATACCGACCAGCCCGTGGAACCGGCGTTGCTCGAAACGGTATTGAACGCAGCCAGGCTGGCCGGGTCGGCCAAGAACGTGCAGCCGGTACGTGTGGTCACGGTCTCCGACCCCGAAACCAAGAAGGCGCTCAAAGCCGGCGGCGACTTCGCAACCTGGATCGACCAGGCTCCGCTGCTGGTTGTGTTCACCGTGACATCCAACGCTGGTCCTCGCCGGATGTTCGATATTGGCCGTCATGCTCAGAACCTGATGGTGGCAGCCAACGCCGTTGGCCTCACCAGCTGCCCGGTCACACTGCACCACGAAGACGTGGTGCGGTCCACGCTCGGTATTCCGGCCAACGTCGATGCGCCGATGCTGGTATCGCTCGGCTGGCCAGCCTCGATGGAGGCACCGGCAGGCATCGCCGGACCACGGGTTCCGCTTACCGACTACGCCATGGCCGAGCGCTGGAGCTGAGCGCAGACGTCTCCGAGCCGCCACCGCCAACCGCAGCCGTTTGCTCGCTCCGACAAGCAGCTTTCAAGTACTTCGCGGCAAAACCGGCCAATCGATCCTTAAGGCAGTAGCGTTTTGGTCCATGTGTGGCAGGTTCGTTTCCGCCTCGCCCCCCGACGAGCTGGCGAAGTACTTCGGTGCCGAGGAGCCCGAGGGTGGCCTGGAGCCCAGTTTCAACGTCGCCCCGACCAATGAGGTCTATGTGGTGCGGGCAAATGACGGGAACCGTCAGCTTGGAGCGATGCGCTGGGGCCTGGTGCCGTTTTGGGCCAAGGATCTGAAAATCGGCTCCAAGATGATCAATGCCCGGTCGGAAACGGTGGCCGAGAAGCCAGCGTTCCGCAAGGCATACCAGCAACGGCGCTGTCTGATTCCCGCCGACGGTTTCTACGAGTGGGCCAAGATCGAGGGCCAAAAGGCCAAGCAGCCGTATTTCATCCACCGGCCAGACGGTGAGCCGGTCGTCTTTGCAGGCATGTGGGAACGCTGGAAACCACGACTAGAAGATGGCAAGACCATCGACGAAGAAGCCGAGGTCATCGAGACCTGCACGATCCTCACCACCACACCAAACCAAACCATGGCGGCGATCCATGACCGGATGCCGGTGCTGCTGGCGCCAGCGGTTTGGGATGACTGGCTGTCGCAAGACACCGAAATCGACTACATCGGCTCGCTACTGAAGCCGGCCCCAGACGACCTGCTCGAACTGGTCCCGGTGTCGACCGCGGTAAACAACGTGCGCAACAAGGGCGAGCAACTGATCGAAGTGCAGCCGATCGAGACCGAAGCGATCGAAGCTCAGGCCCAGCCGGTCCAAGGAACCCTCGACACAAACCCGGCTGCCGATACATGAGCGAGATCCCATACCAGCGTCGGCTAGAACGAGCCGTCGTTCGGTTCCAGGCCCGGCTTGAGGGCGGCCCGGGAGACCGCTGGGTGCCGAGCCTGGTGGCGGCCGCGCTAACCCTGTGGTTGGCTCGACTGGGATTGGCCCGGCTAGAGGGTTTCGAACTCGGCGCCGACCTGGCCGGCTACAGCCAATCGATATGGCTGATCACCGAGTTGATCGAGCCGAGGGCTTCGATGTTCGGGACCGATGTCCACCTGTTGGAGCTTCGCTGGTCGTTTGTGATGTACCCGCTCGCGGTCTTCGGTCTCTTTGCTCCACCGGCGAAGGTTCTGATGGTTGCCGAGGCCATAGCGCTCGGTCTTGCGGTCTTCCCGCTCTGGCGTCTGGCGCGCCAGGTAGCCAAGCTCAGGGTGGGAGCGGCCACCGCGTTGGTTGTGGCCTACGCTCTGCACCCGGCCACCCACCGTCTCGCCTTCGACGAGTTTCATCCTGTGGTCTTGGCGGTGCCGGCCATCATCGGCCTGGCCTATTTCGGCAAAACCAAAAGTTGGGTCTGGTACTGGGGCTGCGTGGTCGTCGTGCTGGCATGCCGAGCCGACCTCGGCCTAGCGGTGGCACTTTGGGGTTTCGTTCTGCTCGGCGACGGAGAGCGTCGAGCTGGGCTGTGGACCCTCGGAGTCGGCTCCATTTGGTCGCTGGCGCTGTTGCTGGTGGCCCAACCGATATTCGGACAGGCCGGTGGGACCAGCACCGGCTACAACGGTCGGTCGCTCGGTGATGTTGTCCTGGCTGCGCTGCGTAACCCCGTCGACTCGCTGCAGGCCATCGTTGCCCAGCAGAACCTGGCCCTGCTCGTCGCCCTGCTGGCCCCGGTGATATTCCTACCCCTGCTGTCGCTGCGATACCTGCTGCCTGCGTTACCGCTGGCCGGCCTCTACATGTTGGCCGGGACCGCAGAAGACACCGCTTTCGCCGAGCGCAGCGCCATGCTGCTGGCTTTCGTGATGATCGCCGCCACCTTCGCCCTCAACCGGCTGGGAACGATGGGCGTCGACCGGGTCTTCCTCGATGTGCGTTTGTTGACCACCCTCACCGCCGCTTCGATCCTGCTGTTCGTCAGCACCTCGCCGACGTCGCCCTATGAGCATCCCTGGAATTGGGGTGAGCTCGACGCAACCGACCGGGCCATAGAACGAGCGGTGTCGATGCTCGACGATGATGTACCGGTGCGGGCCTCGCCTGCCGCGCTGCCTGCGTTGTCCGAGCGACCGTGGCTGTATCCGCTTGCCGTCGATAGTGCACCGACGGCGGTCAATATGGGTTTCCCCGCTTTCACCAGGGCGGTGCTGGTTGTCGAGCGAGAGATCCCCGAGCGCACCGCTGCCGAACGCGAAGAGTTCGATCGCAACATGGGCCTCCAGGGATTCGAGCTTGGGTTCGACTCCCAGGGGGTGACGCTCTATGTCCGGGGTTGATTCAGGGTCCGGGGCTGATTCAGGGTCCGGGGCTGACTCAGGCGTGCGACCGGGCGGCGATTCGCCATTAGCTGGCATCTCGGCCCGCGACGCGTTTACCTGGCCGAACCTGATCACCTTCATTCGGCTGCTGTGCATCCCGGTTTTTGTCTGGCTGCTGTTTTCCCGAGAGAACCGGGCCGCCGCCGCTTGGCTACTGGCCGCGCTTGGCTCTACAGACTGGGTCGATGGCTGGATTGCCCGAAAGTTCGATCAGGCCACCGAACTGGGAGCGCTTTTTGATCCGACGGTCGATCGGCTGCTGTTCTTGGTCGCCATCCCCAGCTTGCTTATCGACGGCTCGATACCGCTGCTGGTGGCGGTGCTTGTCCTGGCCAGGGAAGGCCTGGTTGCCGTCGCTGCACTGGCGCTTGGGTGGCTTGGTGTGGCCCGTTTCCCCGTCACCTGGGAGGGTAAAACCGGCACGTTTCTGCTGATGTTCGCCTTCCCGATGTTCCTCGGAGCACAAAGCACCCTTTCATACGCCCCGGTCCTGCAGTGGTTGGCCTGGCTCTTTGCGGTGCCCGGTATTGCATACAGCCTGTACTCGGCGATCTTCCAGTACGTTCCCGCCGCGAGACGAGGGTTGGCCGAACGCGCCGTAGGCGGCCACCATCTCCGCTAGCGTAGGACCAATGCTCACGCCAGATGATCTTCACTACTCCTCAGATCACGAGTGGATCAAAATCGAGGAGAACAATCGTGCCCGAGTCGGGATTACCGACTACGCCCAGGACGCCCTGGGCGATGTGGTGTTCGTCGAGCTCCCCGAGGTCGGGGCGGCCGTAAAAGCGGGGGATTCGATCAGCGAGATCGAGTCAACCAAGTCGGTCTCCGATATTTATGCGCCGTTGAACGGTGTTGTCGTCGAGGTCAACAACGACCTAGTCGAGGAGCCGGAGCGCTTGAACAGCGACCCCTACGGCGAGGGATGGATCTACATAATCGAGTTGGCAGAGGGCGCTGACACCGCTGAACTTCTCACCGCCGAGGCATATGTCAGCTTGACGGAAGGTTAGGAAACCATGGACTCCGGTTGTTCCGCCTGCGGCTACGAGAACCCTCTCGGGGCCCGTTTTTGCAGTTCGTGCGGGGCGGCGCTTAAAGAGCTCAGCTTGGAGAGTGCGCCAACCATGGTCCATGACCCGACCGCGGCCCTTGATCCGGTCGTCCTGTCCGAAGAGGAGCTAGCCGAAATGCCCGAGGGCACTATCGGCATGTTCGTGGTTCGCCAGGGGCCAAAACGGGGCAGCCGAATAGCGCTCGACAGCGACGAAGTCTCGATCGGCAGACACCCCGAGAGCGACATTTTCCTCGACGATGTCACCGTTTCTCGCCGCCACGCCACGGTCCGCCGAGCGGGCGCCGGGTTCCACGTATCCGACGCAGGCAGCCTCAACGGAACCTATGTCAACCAGAGCCGTGTCGAGACCGCTGCGCTCAACGATGGCGACGAGGTTCAGGTCGGGAAGTTCAAGCTCGTTTACCTGGCGCTCAGTGACCATCAGTAGTGCAGCCGGTGTCCGGCTAAATTCTCGCCCCGCCTGTTGCGACTCGACAGCCCGAACTGAGGTACCGTAGAGCCCATGACGATCGAAATGGAGCTTGTTGGAGTTCGAGTTCAGCTGCCAACCAACACTCCGATTCTGCTGCTCCGTGAGACCAGTGGTCAGCGTCGAGTGGTGCCGATCTACATCGGCGGCCCTGAGGCTCACGCTATCGATCTGGCCCTATCGGGAACTCCGATGGTTCGCCCGATGACCCACGACCTGTTCGCCGAGGTCATCGATGGTCTCGGAGCCGCTCTGGAGCGGGTGGTAGTCACCGAACTCCGAGGCGGCACCTTCTATGCCGAGCTGTACATTCGCGACGCCAGTGGGGGAGTGCAGACGATCTCTGCCCGCCCATCGGATGCGATCGCGTTGGCAGCAAGGACCGGCAGCCCAATCTTCGCTGAGGACGCCCTTATCGAAGAGGCGGGCATCGAAGAGGAAGAAACCGAAGAGTCCGGCGGTGACGAAGAGGAAATGGTCGAGGAGCTCCGCAAGTTCCTCGATGAGGTCAACCCAGAAGACTTCCTGCCCGAGTAGCCAGCTTTCGGCTAGACGATGCCTGCCACATCGAGGTCGTCAATCGCCGAGGCGATGCGCACCAAGCTGGTAGCTATGAACCGTCGCGTTCGTTCGGTTGTGGCCTCTCGCTGAGCCAGTAGCAGCACGGTCAACCCCGGCAGGGCTAACCCGAGACGGTAACGGTCGAACGAGCCCTGGTATGCCGCAACGAGGCGGTGTTCGGCCTGGCGCCGGACCTCGACGTCCAGGCTGGTGGCACAGAGCCATGCCAGGTCGGCTTCGCCGAACTGCACCGCCATTTGCTGCCAGTCGAACAGCACCACAGATTCCGGTCCGCCTTCGATGACCGGGGCGCTGAAGACCAGGTTGTCAGCTCTGGGGTCGCCGTGGCACAGCGTTGCCCGCTGGTCGGCGAACGCCCTGGCCAGTTCCGGTTTGGCCGCTAGCAGATTGCTGTAGGCCTCTCGCTGGCGATTCGTCAGCGTGTCGGCCCAGATCGTTTCCAGCGCCTGCAGCCCGGCGCTGAGCCCCTCAGGCGGCAGCCCAGCGATTGTATTGCGTCGTACCGCCAGCCCCTCGAGGCGATCGCTGCTGCCCCAGTATCGGTGGAGCCTGGCCAACTCTTCGGCCACGAGCGTCGTTTCTGTCTCGTTCAGTCCGTCGAGCTGGTCGACGGCCCGGTGACCGGACAGATCTTCTAGCAACAGCGAACAGGTGCCGTCGCCCGGCTCGTCCACCAGGTACACCCGGGGTATTGTCGGCGGGTGCCGCTCGGGGTCGTTCCGCAGCAGTTCCCGATATGCCAGAGCCTCACGCTGATAGGCCCCGGAGGCCACCGCCGCCTGCCCGTTTGGCCCACCGACCGGGAGTTTGGCCACGATGCTTGTCGGCAAACTGTCATGCCTGTTCGAGGAACTGCCGCTCGATCCGTCTGTCGGCCAGCTGAGTTCGACCTTCAGTACGACGCTGAATGCCCCTCGACCCAGGTTCAGGTCGCTCAAACCGGCGACGGTTGGTGGCTGAGGCCAGAGTGTTCTGTCGGCGAATGCACGGCCGCAAAGCTCCGCTACACGCTGGCTGTCGTCGGGTGTTGGCTCTCTCATAGCTGTTGTCATTGAAGCGCCACTGAGCGCCCTCCGCGCGAATCGTTGACTCTTCGCGCGCAGCTTACTACGATCAGCACCAGGGTAAATTCCTCCTTCGTAATTACGCACCAGTGTTTCACCACCGCTTTCAGCAGTTTCTCTGCCAAGGGCTCGCCTGATTTTCTGATGTGATTCCTACGACGGTGGTCTTCGGTCGGACCAAACGAGGAGCGCAAGGCGCAAATGGCAGTTGAAACAAGTTTTAGTGGAAAGCGAACAGCAGAGATTGTCGGTATCACCTACCGGCAGCTCGATTACTGGGCCCGCACCGATCTAGTGCGTCCTTCGCTTGCCGATGCTCAGGGGTCCGGCTCTCGTCGTCGGTATTCCTACAAGGACCTGCTCGAGTTGAAGGTCATCAAGACCCTGCTCGACGCCGGGATCCGTTTGGAGTCGGTTCGTGAGGTCTTCTCCTTCATGAAGGAGCAGCTCGGTGAAGATGTGGCTTCGGCCAATCTGGTGATTCACGGCTCAACCTCGGTTCTCACCAGGAGTGGTGAAGAACTTATCGACCTGGTCCGCAAAGGCCAGGGTGTGCTCAACGTGCTGCCGCTTGCCGGCATCAAGGATGAGGTCGACGCCAAGATCGTTGAGCTACAGCCCGCCCGCACAGAGATGCGACCGGCGGCCCCTGTCGAGGAAGCAGCAGCGGAAACAGTCGCCGCGCCGGCCGATGATGCTGCCGATAGCGACCTCGCGCTACCGGGCTGATCTAGCTTCGCTTGGCTGGTCTCGCCTAGAGCGAGGCGGCCCAGCCAGTCCTACCTACTCAGCCAGGCCGAGGTGGTTAACCGACTGAGGTTTCGTCGTTGCCGTCGGCTCGAGTCCTCGGCTGGACCCACATTTGAGCTCGGTTCTTGCCTGCGGCCTTGGCCCGATAGAGGGCCTGATCTGCACGCTCAAATGTTTCGTCAGCGGCAACGCCGACCTCATGCAGCGCCACTCCGGCGCTGATGGTCGTCGATCGACCGGAACTGGCCCAGCCTCGCAATATGCGCTGCGCCACGGCCACCGGATCGGCGAAGGCCCGACGGGCCACGACCAGGAACTCGTCGCCGCCGAGGCGGGCCGAGGTGTCGGAGTCGCGTAGGCAGTCACGCAGATGGCTGCTGAGGTCTTGAAGGACCTGATCGCCCGCGGCGTGACCAAGGGTGTCGTTTACCGCCTTGAAGCCGTCGAGGTCGAGCAGGATAAGCGCGTCGCCATCCTCCATCGAGTTCAACAGCGTGTCGGCATGGCGTCGATTGCCAATACCGGTCAGTTCGTCGCGGGTGGTCGCTCGTTCGAGTTTGTTGATCTCGAAGAGGTGCTCGATGGCGATACCGACCTGGGTTCCGAACAGTCTCGCTAGGTCGAGGGTGAACCCGGGGTCGTCATCGACGATCGGATGTACCACGACTGCTCCGGCGGGCACGTCGGTTGCCGGGAGGGGCAGAACCAGGAGCGTTTCGTCGAGGTTTGGTACCAGCTTTGGCTCGTCTCCGCCGATGGTGTCGACAACCAGTTCAGCGGTTTTTGGATCTGGCTCTTCCGCACTCGACGGGCCGAGCGTGACCGGTATCAGGCCGCCGACGGTGTCGCGTAGTACGACGGTGGCCCGCTCAACCTCAAAGATTTCCAGTGCGGCCAATGCCACTTCCTCGGCCGCTTCCTCAAGCGAGGACGGACGGCGGAAGCGTCGAAGCACGTCTTCCAGCCTGGCCAAGCGGTCTGAACGAGAAGAGAAGCGGTTCTGGGTTCGAAGGCTTCGGTCGACCAGCGCCGAGACCAGCTCGCCGAGGCCAGCAGCGACCGGCACGCCGATAAGCGGCAACGCCAGGTTGATTCGCAGCGGTTCGAGTCGGTTTGCGGTGAGCATTACACCGATCACCAGGGGGCTGAAAATAAGCGCCGCGCCGGGTGACAGCGAAAACCCGACGTAGGTCAGGATCATGATGGCCGCGGCGGTGAGACCGATGATGGCATGAGAGGTGTCGGCCAGGTCGGTCAACAGCAGTGCCCCGAGGATCGCTCCGAGGAACAGCAGCGGCGGTAGCAGCCGCCAGATGGCTCGTGTTGAGTTCCAATCGATGAAGCCGACGTAGGCCGCGCCAAGTGCTAGGGCGAGGGCCAGGTAGAGAACAGCCGGCCCCCGTTCGAACGACTCGCGGGCAAAATAGTCGAGGATGGCCAAAATGGCCGCCCCGGCCAGCAGTGCGCCAGCTGCCCATCGGTATCTTTCTCGCCAAAGCACGTTGTTAGGAACCTCGTTGCTGACTCTTACTGCGCCCGACTAGTGACCGTAAGCCACACGAGCACAGGATACCGACCACACGCTGTGTTCCGAACAATACCCTACGTGAGCATGGTTCGGAAGGTCATCCGGCAATTCCCATCCGCAATTTTGAGTCAGCCTACGCCTCGGCGAGTGCTGGCCGCCGACGAGTATCTAGGCGTCTCTGCCTAAGCCGGGTGATGGTCACCAGTCAGCGTGCCGCTATGGCCACCGTCGTTAAACAGCCGAAGCGTCCAATGCTGTGGATCATCGGCCGGCAGCTCGACTACCAGATGCGAAATCGACGTATGGCGGGCGCCGTTGAAGCTCATGGCACCGACTCCCATCACATAGCCGAGCACCGCGGCGATCACGCCGCCATGGCAGAACGCTGCGGCCATCTGATCGGGGTGAGCGGTGGCGATCCGCCGAACCGCTCCGACCGTTCGGTCGGTGAGCTGCTGGTTCGTTTCAGCGCCAGGGACCTCGCCCCACTCGGCGTTGGCTCTGAGCGCCACGGCCGCTGGGTGATCGTTGGCCGCCATCTCCCGGAATTTGCCGCCCTCACCGATCCCCAGAAATACCTCCCGCAGGTCAGGCTCGACCGTGGGTTCGATCCCGAGCCGGGCCGCCAGCGGTGCCGCGGTCTGGTGGGTCCTGGTCAGGGTGCTCACGTAGATGGCCGAGATCGGCTCGTCGGCCAGCCGGGCGCCTACCAGCTTGGCTTGATGTTCGCCCAGTGGCGAAAGCGGCGGATCGCCGTGGCCATCGACCAGTGGGAACGGCGAGGCAGGATTGAATGCCTGCGACTGGCCATGCCGGATTAGCAGTACCTGTCCGGCCTGCGCCGGCGGTTCGTAGAAGTGCTGCGGGTACGTGCCGCCCGCTGGTTGTTCGGAGCTAGAAGAGGTCATTGTTGCTGACCCTACCCGAGCACGGCCCATCAGCTGAAATGAACCATCGCTGCTAGCTGGCGGGCGATGCGTCTGATGTGGTCGGGCGGTACCTAGGCTGGCCCGAATGGCAGAAGAGGTCGATAGTTCCGCTGATGAATCGGTCGAGTCCGGGGGGTCCGAAACCGGAGTTACCGCTGGTGTAGCACCGCTCGCCAAGCGAGTCCCGACCGAGACCGAGCACTGGGGCACCACGCTCGTCGACCCATACCGGTGGTTACAGGACCGAGAGTCCAAAGAGGTCTACGCCCATCTCGAAGCNNGAGAACGCCTACACCGAAGCGGCGTTGGCTCCGGTGGCCGAGCTGCGAGAGCGTCTCTTCGACGAGATCAAATCAAGGATAAAAGAGACCGACATGTCGGTCCCTGTGGTCAAGGACAACTGGTCCTACTACAGCAGGACAAACGAAGGTGACGAGTACGGGCTGCACTGCAGGCGACCGGCAACCGGCTCGCCCGCCGACCTAGTCGTCGCCGAAGGTGCGCCACCCGAAGACGAACAGATCATGCTCGATGAGAACGTCGAGGCAGGCGACGCCGACTTTTTCGACATCGGACTGTTCGAGGTATCGCCCAATCACCGTTACCTGCTGTGGGGCGCGGACCGGACCGGAGACGAGCGCTACCAGGCGGTGGTGCGCGATCTGGAGACCGGCGAGCAGTGGGACGATGGTCTCGCAGACCTCAGCTACGGCTCGGCTTGGGCGCTAGATAACCAGACCTTCTTCTACGTCAGGCCAGATGACGCCAACCGGCCATGTGAGATTTGGCGTCACACCGTCGGCAGGCCAGTCGCTGAAGACGTGATGATCCTGCGCGAAGACGATGAACGATTCTTCGTCGGTGTTGGCCGAGACAAGGACGACGCATTTATCTACCTCGGTGCTTCATCGAAGATCACGGACGAACTTCGGGTCATCCCTGCCAACGACCCCACCGCCGAGCCCCGTCTCATCGCCGAGCGCCGCCAAGGCATCGAATATTCGGCAACCCATATCGATGATCGTTTCGTGATCCTGACAAACGACGGCGCCCAAAACTTCCGAGTGATGACCGCGCCGGACAGCGATCCCGGTCACGAAAACTGGACCGAGCTAATACCGGGCTCAGAGACGGTGACAATCTCCGATGTCGACGTCTCAGCCCACTTCCTCGTCCTGTTCGAACGCACCGAAGGCATCACCAGGATCAGGATGCGTTCTTGGGCCGATGGCTCTTTTACCACGGTCGAACAACCGGAGTCGGTGTCGACTACCTGGCCGGGAGCAAACCCCGACTTCTCGGCCACGACGTTGCGCTACGGCTACACCTCGATGGTCACCCCGGCCTCGGTCTTCCTGCTCGACACGCTGACCGGTGAACGTGAGCTACTCAAACAGCAGGAGGTGCTCGGCGACTTCGATCCCGCCCTCTATGAGACAAAGCGGGAGTGGGCGGTCGCCTCAGACGGCACCGAGGTGCCGATCAGTCTGGTGTGGCGCCGCCAGCCTGAATCCGACGGCCCGCGGCCCTCAACCGACGGCCCGCGGCCGTGCGTGCTCTACGCATACGGGGCCTACGAAGCCTCCATGGACCCGTCGTTCTCGTCGGCTCGATTGTCGCTACTCGACCGCGGTTTCTGTTTCGCCATCGCCCATGTCCGCGGCGGGGGCGAGATGGGCCGCCAGTGGTACCTCGACGGCAAGTTCGAAAACAAACAGAACACCTTCGGCGATGTCATCGCGGTGGCAAAACACCTGATCGACACCGGCTGGACGTCATCCGACAACATGGTGCTGCGCGGCGGCTCGGCCGGAGGGCTGATGGCCGGCGCAGTGGTCAACCAAGCTCCGGAACTGTTCGCAGGCGTGGTGGCCCACGTGGCATTCGTCGACGCGTTGAACACCATCCTCGATCCCACCCAGCCCCTCACGGTTACCGAATGGGAAGAGTGGGGCAATCCCGCTGAGAGCGAAGAGATCTTCAACGCCATGCTGGCCTACTCGCCATACGAGAACGTGAGCGAACAGGCCTACCCGTCGATCTTCGCTACCGGCGGCTTCCACGACACCAGGGTGAACTACTGGGAACCGGCAAAATGGGTTCAGCGGTTGCGTCATCTCGGCACCGGCGATGCCCCGATCCTGCTGTGGACCGACCTCTCCGCTGGC
Source organism: Acidimicrobiales bacterium (assembly GCA_050633745.1). Classification (GTDB taxonomy): domain Bacteria; phylum Actinomycetota; class Acidimicrobiia; order Acidimicrobiales; family SZUA-35; genus JAHELU01. The sequence continues at coordinate 1,429 of JBOEHD010000265.1, read as the reverse complement.
CACGGCGGGCCATCAGGCCGATACGAGAGTTGGCGAGAAGAAGCGCGGATCCTGGCATACATCCTGTGGATCGTTGGTTTAGGACACTAAGCACCTTCAATCGACAAACACACGTCAAATACATAACCCAGCACCGCCGACTACAACCGACAGCAACCGCAGTGCTAAACAGGCTCTACCGAACCAGATGCTCGTCATCCGATATGAGGGTGGTGTGCGACTGACTTCGGCGTAAGTTCCGCAGTGATCTACCCCCTACCATCCACTGCGAACTACTGTGAAGGTCGTTCATTGCAACAATCGTCGACAATGGAGTCGGCGGACCCAATCACCAAAAGAACCAACCAAACCGCACAAATAACGCTCGCCAGGGCTCGCCGCCACTTGAACCGTTCCCCCTCCTGCCGAAGGTAGGTGTATGGTCCGGGTCATAGGTCCCCAGACGAGAAAATCTGTTTCAGGAGGTGGTGGTCGTCAAGACTCCCGACAATGAGAAGCGGCTGACCGAATACGAAACCGGTATGGCCGAGTTGCAGACACAACTACAAGCGATGGAGGAAGAGGTCGTTACTCTCCGTCGCCGTCTTCAAGACGCCCCCAAACGCGTCCGGACCCTCGAAGAACGACTGCTCGACACCAAGGGCCAACTGGCCCAGGCTGTCAGCCAGAACGAAAAACTCACATACACCCTCCGTGAGGCGCGTGAACACATCGCTGCGCTGCGCGAAGAGGTCGACAAACTCACCCAACCCCCGAGCGCCTACGGGACGCTCCTGGGTCTAAACGATGACGGCTCAGCCGACGTTTACTCCAGCGGCCGCAAGATGCGGGTCGAAACTCACCCGGCGATCGACTCGCAGGAGTTGGTCCGCGGCGCCGAGGTCGTGCTCAACGAATCGCTAAACATCGTTAAGGTACGGGGCCCGGAACGCTCAGGCGAAGTCGTACAAATCAAAGAGATGCTGACCGACGGGTTGCGGGCATTTATCGTCGGTCGAGCCGACGAAGAGCGTGTTGTAGATCTCGCGGAACACCTGGTTGGAACCGGCGTTCGGGCCGGAGACTCGATGCTGCTCGACATGCGGTCATCGGTTCTGGTCGAGAAGCTGCCAAAGGCAGAGGTGGAAGATCTTGTGCTCGAAGAGGTTCCCGACGTCAGCTACGACGACATCGGTGGCCTGAAGGAACAGATCGAAACGATCGTCGACGCAGTGGAACTACCGTTCCTCCACGCCGACCTATTCGCCGAGCACCAGCTGCCAGCGCCAAAGGGCATCTTGCTTTATGGCCCTCCCGGTTGCGGCAAGACGCTGATCGCAAAGGCGGTGGCGAATTCCCTGGCCAAGAAGGTCAGCGAGATATCCGGCGACACCGAGGCCAAGAGTTTCTTCCTGAACATCAAGGGCCCGGAGCTGCTCAACAAGTACGT
>JBOEHD010000264.1:0-8291 GCA_050633745.1 Acidimicrobiales bacterium | reverse complement strand
ACGCTTAACCCCGCTGGTTGACCACGTCTTCAGCGGGTGGGTGACATTGCCCCGTAACGTTCCGGAGAGACCATGTGCATGATTGTGGATTGCGGTATGTCCTAGTCAGACCAGGTACAGCCGCCCTAGGAGTGATGAACGTGACACGATCCCTCATCCGTGTGGCAGGCGCTTTTCTTATGATGGCCAGCTCGCTGGCCGTGGTCCTCGGCGGCACCGTTTCCCCGGTCTCGGCGGCGACGAACGTCATCGTCGTGAACTCCACGTCGGACCGAAACGACAACGACAGCAGCGACGACATCTGTCGTACCGACAACGGCGATTGCACCTTGCGGGCCGCCATCGTCACCGCCAACGCTCGCCGCGGCGACGACAGGATCGAATTCGACATCGCTGGGTCGGGGACAAAGACCATCCAGGTCAGTTCGTCCCTGCCCGACATATACGATGCCACCGGCCGTTTGACCATCGATGGGTACACCCAGGGCGACGCCCAGCCCAACACAGCCCAGACCGGATCGAACGCCAGAATCCGAGTCCAGCTACAAGGCAACGGCAGCTACGGCTTGCGGATTACTTCAGCCGAGAACACCGTTAGAGGTCTGGCCATCTCGGGGTTCGATTACAACATCGCCATCTACTACGAGCAGGCCGACGGCAACGTAATCGTCGGCAACTTCATCGGACCCGACGCCAACGGCAACCAGGTCAACGGCAGTCGGGCCGGAGTCCATATCTGGCTCGGTCCCGACTGGAACCGCATTGGTGGTCCGGCCCTCGCCGATCGAAACGTGATTTCCGGAAACGACCTTCGCGGCCTACTCATCGAGCAGGGCAGCACCTCGCGCAATACGGTGCAAAACAACGTCATCGGCCTCAACCCGTCGCTTACCGACCGACTGTCTCAGCGCGACGGCCTCGACATCCAATGGGGTACCTGGGGCAACCTCATCGGCGGAGAGAATCCTGGCGAAGGCAACCTGATCAGCGGCAACCTCCAGAGCTCCTACGGCAACTGGGGTGGCATCGATCTGTCCCACTCGTCTCAGAACAACCTGATCCTGGGCAACTTCATCGGCACTCTTGGCGACGGCAACAGCGTTGCAAGCTACACCCAGAACAGCAACGGCATCCTGATGAAGGACAACGCCCAGAAAAACTACATCGCTGACAATGTGATCGTGAACAGCCGGTGGGACGGCATCCAGAACCGCCACAATTTCACCGGCCCCAGCAGTTGGGTCAACAACAGGATCGGTGTCGGTGCCAACGGCGCCAGATTGCCGAACGCCCGGTACAACGTCCGACTCAACGGCCATGGCGACATCTACTACGACAACATCATCGCCTACGGCGCCGAGGGTGGCGTCGTCGTTCTCGACGAGACGTTCAACGATGGCAACACCAACTTCCCGCCGGAACAGACCCTCGGCAACCAGGTTCGTTACAGCACCTTCTACGGAAACGCTGGCCCTCAAATCGACATCGAGCCGCTGGGCCGGCTGAACAACGACGATGCCGGAGATGGCGACGACGGGGCCCACCGGCTGCTCAATCGGCCAGTATTCACCGGGGCCGGCCAGGGAGAGATCTACGGGCGAGCCTGCGCCGGTTGCCAGGTAGAGGTGTATCTCTCAGGCTCGATCAACCCCGACGGCACGATCGACACCAACGGTTCGTACACCGGAGCGGCAACCTGGATGGCTACCGCAGTTGCAAACAGCAATGGCCGGTTCTCAATGGCCGACGACAGGATGCAGGTCGGCAAACGGGTTTGGGCCATCGCCATCGACCCGGAGGGCAACACCTCGGAATGGACCGCCGGCGGCATCAGCATTCCGTCGACGCCCTATGGGATCGAAGGCAACCCTGTCCCCGGGCTTGGGAAGGTACCGGCTCCGGACCGGCCTGCGCTACCGGGGCCATACGAGTCGCAACTTCCTGGGGAGTTCGTCTGCAGCCACAGCTCGGGCTCGCTGACGTGGTCTGACACCGGCGCCGACCTTTACTATGTCTTCGCCATCACCGACGGCGGCGAACAGTACCTAGGCGGCCACCCTGGCACCTCGCTCGGGGTTCCAAACGCCGACTCGTACCGGGTCGAACACTTTAAGTTCGGCTACGCCATCGTGGCTACCTGCGACGGTGACGGAGAGGATGCAACCGGCGCTATTTTGGGCGCGGTCGATCGGGTCGACTCCGGCCCAGTGGCCGGCGTCAACATCGACCTGTTTCAGGCCACCGCTGACGGAGCACGCGGCCAATGGCTCACCAGCACCAGCACCGCCGCCGATGGCAGCTACACCTTCGACCAACTCAGCCCCCAGTGCTACATCGTCACCTTCATCGCCCCGCAGGGCCAGGCCTTCACCAACACCAGCCCCTGGTTCCAACCCGGCGCCTGCATCGAGGCCAACGAGACCAGCACCTTGGACGCAACCTTGAATGCAATCGGCAATGCAACGACCATCATCACCGGCACGGTCGACCGAGTCGACGGTGGCGCCGTGGCCGGAGTCAACATCGATCTGTTCCAGGCCACCGCTGACGGTTCACGGGGCCAATGGCTCACCAGCACCAGTACCGCGGCCGATGGCAGCTACACCTTCGGCCAGCTCAACACCAACTGCTACATCCTCACCTTCATCGCACCGCAGGGCCAAACCTTCACCAACAACAGCCCCTGGTTCCAACCGGGCACCTGCATCGAAAACGGCCAGACCACGAACCTAAGCGCAACCCTCAACCCCGCTGGCTAGTCGCTACAGGTCCGGCGGCTCGAAACGGAGCTACTCGTCTAGGGTTGGCCCCGCACCTCGGACTCGGGATTGGCGCATGTTTCGCCGGTAACGATCGGCGTCGTAGCCGGCGCCGCGATGCAGGACGCAGCGGTTGTCCCAGATGACCGTGTCGCCTGGCCGCCACGTCTGTGACCAGCGGTGTTCCGGGCCGGTGGCGAACTCATTGAGTTCGTCGATCAGCCGCCTGCTATCGATCCCGCTCCAACCGATAATCGAACGAGCATGAGAACCGACGTAGTAGTTCCGCTGCCCGTTACCCGGGTTGGTCCGCACCAGTTTCTGTTCGATCGGCGGTAGCGACGCGGCGTGGTTGTCGTCGACCGGCGCTGTCTTTGTGCGACTGAAGACGTAATCGTGCAGCACATGCAGCTCATCGATCTCGGCCTGTTTCTGCGGCGTCAGGCGGGCGTAGGCCGCCCGCTGGCTGACAAACTCGGTCTGGCCACCCTCGTCGGGGACCTCATAGGCGTGCAGGATCGATACGTACGAAGGCACCCGCCGGAACGACGAGTCTGAGTGCCAGAGGTTGTTGCCTTTGAGCGAAACGGTGTGGGGGTCGGCCTCTCCCCGCTTGGTGTTGGCATCGATGACGTTGCCAACGGTTCCGATGTACACGACTTCGCCGGTGCGGCCAAACGCCACGTGGCTTTCTTCGGGTTCTCCAAGGGCCGTGGTGAGCCGCATCTGAGCCTCGTCGCTCATGGCTTGGCCGGGGAACAGCAGAACCGAGTAGTCGTCGATCGCCGCCCGTAACGCCGCCACCAGATCGGGCGAAAGTGCACCGGTCAGATCGACATCGCAGATTCGGGCTCCGAAATCATCGTGAATTGGTTCGGTTTCCATACCGCCAGGCTCGCACGTAGATTTTGGCCTAGCCAATAGGGGTTGTGGTTTGTGGCCCCAGTGAGGCGTCGTTTTTTAGCCAGCAACATCCAGCAGTACAGTTTCAGTCGTGCGGTCAATCGCCGCAGCCAAGCGCGGGGCCGGCGACAAGGGATCAGCACAAACATGAGCGATAAGGCAGAGTCGATCAACGTCGACCCCAACCCAGACACCGAACAGAATCGGACCTTGGTAACAGAAGTGTTCGGTCAGTTTGTGGCAGGCAACGCTCGACCGTTCTTCGACCTCGTGGCCCATGATGTGCGCTGGACGGTGATCGGGTCGACGGCGATCTCCGGCACCTTCGAGTCCAAGCGAGATTTCTTCACCGAAGCGATGGGGAAGTTAACCGAGGGGTTGGCTGCTCCGATCAGCGGGACCATTCGCCAAATCAGCGCCGACGGTGATCGGGTGATCATCCAGTGGGAGGGCGGTGCGCCAACCAAGAGCGGCGGCCAGTACTCGCAGACCTACTGCTGGGTGCTCCGGCTCAACGGCGGCATGATTGTTGAGGCCATGGCCTATCTCGACACCGAAATGGTCAACTCGGTATTCGACCGAACCGTCTAGGCCGGACGAGGACCAGACGAGGACCAGGCCGAGGACTCCGCCACAAGCGGGGCTTCGCCCTCGGGTTACAGTGGACCGATGGCGCTTCGGTCTTGGCTAAGCAAGTTGGTAGTACCCGGTTCGGGCGGTGTTCCCGGCCGAACCACAGGACCACCAACCTCGAGCAATGGGGCGTCATCGTTCCACCTGAGCTGGGAGGTGCCACCCACTCCCCTGCTTGAGGTCGGTGCCACCTTTGAGGTGTTGGAGCCCCCGGTGGCTCCGGAGCTCTACTTCTGGGCCCTCCAGGTCAGCTTCATGCAGGGTCCTGCCAGACGCGGCGGAGCCCACTTCGGTCTGCAGTATCACCCGAACTACCCGAACGGTGGGGCGGTCAACTGGGGTGGCTATCAGGATGTCGGCGGCGAGATCGACGGCTCGGTCTCCGCGTTGCCTTCGGCGCTCGACAACATCAACACCAGAACCTACGCCTGGCAACCGGGGCGCCAATATCGGCACCGGATCTACCGCTCCCCCGACCGAGGCTGGCGAGGTTCGATCACCGACCTGGAGACCGGCGTTGAAACCGTTGTCCGCGATCTGTGGATCGACGCCGACAGCATGCTCAGCCCCATGGTGTGGAGCGAAGTCTTCGCCGACTGCGATCACCCGTCGGTGGCCATCCGGTGGTCGGAGCTCGATGCGACCGCGGTCGACGGCTCGACCTTCCGCACCAACTCGGTCCGACTCAACTATCAGACCTTCGGCGACGGAGGCTGCGCCAACAGCAACACCTCGACCGACCATCTCGGCTTTGTGCAGCGAACCGCTACCGAAAGAACCAACCCAACCGGTGCCAGGCTCACTCTCAACGGCTGAGACAGGCTCGGCCTAGAACCGCGGATCTTCGGACTCAAGCCCAAGCAGCACCCGACCGGCGCTCAGCCGGTGGTAACCGCCGACCATAAAGTGCTGGGGTACCGCTCGAACGTCGGCCAACTGCCGATGCAGGGCATGGTCGACCAGATTGGCTGTCGTTCCGGCTGCGGTGGCCAGCAGCTCGACCGCGCGTACCGAGTTAGCCACCGACGTTGAGCAGGCCAGCCTGGTTCTGGCGTGGGTCTCGGCGGGGATCGGCTCATCGTTTGTGGCTAGCCCCCACACCTCATCGAGCATCTCAAGCGCAAACGCTCGGCCCGAGCCGATCAACGCTTCGGCCTCGGCCACCGCCAGTTGTGCATCGGCCTCTTCTCGGAGCAGTTTGCGACCGACCCTGGCTCGTTTCGTTGCAGCCAGCTCGACAAACGAGTCGACCGCAGCCCTGGCAACACCGGCCGCCACACCGACCTTGGGAAACGGGAACCGCAGCCCTGGCGGTAAGCGAAACAGGGCGGTGTCGGGGTTGGCCACCGGAGGGTTCGAAGTGACCCCGGCCCGTTCATCTGGCACGAACACCTCGTTCATCCGAACGTTGTGGGAACCGGTGCCTCGCAGTCCAACCGTGTTCCAGGTATCGAGCACCTCGACCTCATCCGACGGCACCAGCACGTAACACAGCGAACGGGGCTTCGGACCCTCAGCGACAGCTCCCAACAGCAGCATCTCTGCCGCCGGGCAGCCGGTGACAAAGGCCCAGGTTCCAGAGAGCACCCAACCCCCGTCGACCCTCATGGCAGAGCCGTGGGCCAGCCCCGACCCGGCGATGATCAACGGCGAGGCAGACTGAACCACGGTGGCCATGTGTTCGGGTGGGATGTGAGCGCAGGCCAGCTCCATCTCCTCATTCAGAGTCATCACGGTCCAAGCTGCCGATCCATCGACGGTGGCGACCAGCTCAATCAGTTCAAGGAAGTCCCGTCCGCTAGCCTCTTCACCGCCGTAAGCCTTTGGGGCCAAGATCTGAAGCAAACCACGCTCGGCGAAGGCTCGAAGCACTGAATCGACCGGTCGACGCTCGTTGAGGCTTTCCGCGACACCGTCGCCGACGAGGCCAAGCAGGTCGGTCGCTCGTTCCTTGGGGCTGTCCATCGGATGCCTTCCTCAGTATCTACCTTGCCGACGTCTGCATTTCTAGTGGCTGGGCGGGGAACGTTCGAATTCAGCCCGCTGTAGGTTCTGCCAGCAAGAACGCCTGTGGGGTGGTCTCGTGGTCCAGATCTGGTTCTCGATGGATGCGAACGTTGACGTCGAATCCGGCGTCGCTTAGCGAAGCGGCCACATCATCGAGCGAGTGCCGAAAGACGACCAGGTCGGCTGCGGAGCCGTGAACGTCCTTTCGCTCGACTCGCTCATTCTCGCCGGCCTGAAACGCAACCAGCACCGTGCCGTCAACCTGCAAAACCCGTTTCAGCTCTGTCCAGACAGCGCTCAGCTGATCGAGTGGCGTATAGATAATCGAGTACCAGTAGACCGCTCCGACCAGAGCGCTATCGGCGGCAGGCAGCTTGGTGAGCGAACCCTCGTCGAACCGGAGATCGGGGTGGGCCAACCGAGCCTTCTCGATCATCGCCAGCGAAAGGTCGGTGCCGCCGATGTTGAGTCCCCGTTCTGCTAGATACGAGGTTGCCCGACCGGTGCCGCAGCCAACGTCGAGCACCGCTCCCCCGCCCCGAGTCAGGACCATCTCGGCAAACGTGTCGAGGGCAGCTCGGTCGATAGCGGTCTCGTATCGAGGAGTGATAGAGGTTCCGACCAGCTCTACATAGAGATCGGCGGTTCGATCGAAGACCAACCGGGTCGACGCCACATAGTCGGGTTCACGTGCTTGCGCTGGTTCAGGCTCGTGCTCTGACATCGCTGCCAGTATCACACACCCCCATCAGGCTCTGACTCGAAATCCAAGGAGGAAATTGCGTTCGAATCCGACTCAAATCGCCGAGAGGACAAGGCTGACGAGAATCGTGACTAGGAACGCGGCGATCAGGACCCAGCCCATGATCTTTGCCTGCCGACGGGCCCGGGCCGAACCGCCGACGGCGGCCGCGGCGATGGTTTGAGCTCCAGCTAATTCAGGGATGGCGAGGTGGGTCATCCCGTTTTGATTGTCGTGGCCAGCGAAAAGGACCGGATCTGGCTCCTGAAGGCCTGCCTCGGTTTGGGACCCACCATAGTTTTCTTCGGTAGCTGCCATGTCGGGAGCTTAGTTGTGGCGACAAGAAAGCGAAAGAGCCGAGACCCTGGGGTCCCGGCTCTTTCAGCAGTACTTTGGCTGCTCAAGATGCCGCTAGGCGACAAAATCAAGCTGCCGTGGATTACATCATTCGAGATGATGCAACCCGAGTGAATTACATCATGCCACCCATGCCGCCCATGTCGGGCATTCCGCCCGGCATGCCGCCAGCGCCTTCTTCTTCAGGCTTGTCGGCAACGAGCGACTCGGTGGTAAGCACCAGAGCGGCGATCGAAGCGGCATTCTGAAGAGCAGCGCGGGTGACCTTGGCTGGGTCGGTGACGCCGGCCTGCATGAGGTCGACGAGCTCGCCGGTTGCAGCGTTGAGGCCGGTGGATCCGGTGGCCTCTTCGACCTTCTGAACCCAGATGGCGCCTTCGAGGCCTGCGTTGTTAGCGATGAGCTTGGCCGGTGCCTCAAGGGCACGAGCGACCGAACGGGCGCCGGTCTGCTCGTCGCCGGACATGCCGTCGACAGCAGCGCTGACAGCGGCACGGGCCCGCAACAGAGCGGTACCGCCACCGGCGACAACGCCCTCTTCCAAAGCTGCACGAGTAGCCGAGAGGGCGTCCTCGATGCGGTGCTTCTTCTCTTTGAGCTCGACCTCGGTGGCTGCGCCAACCTTGACCACTGCAACGCCGCCGGCCAGCTTGGCCAGACGTTCCTGCAGCTTCTCCCGATCCCAGTCGGAATCGGTGTTGTCGATTTCGGCCTTGATCTGGCTTACACGACCCTCGACGTCGGCCTTGTCGCCCGAACCTTCGATGATGGTGGTGTTGTCCTTGGTGATGATCACTCGGCGGGCGGTGCCCAGCATGTCGAGGGTCACGGCATCAAGCTTGAGACCGATTTCCTCGGAGATGACCTCGCCACCGGTGAGGATGGCCATG
>JBOEHD010000263.1:0-11329 GCA_050633745.1 Acidimicrobiales bacterium | reverse complement strand
AGATGGTGTTGTCGCAGTCGAGCACGAGCAGCTTGCGAGGGGTGCGGGTCGAAGCCAGCAGGAACCGCACCAGCTGGGTGCCGAGGGCGGCAAAAAAGTCGGGGCTGTACGGGACGTGACCGAGCCGGTCGGCCACCGGATCGCGAACCTCGTCGACGCGGTAGTCGGCGATGATCTGCTCGGCATCCCAAACCACGGTCTCCAGGCCGCTGAGGGCCTCGATCAGACGGCGGTGCTCGGCCATGATCTCCGGGGTGGCCTCCGATGGAGGGCAAACCACGAAGTAGCTCGGTCGCTTACTGCGGCCGAGGTGGGAGCGAACGGCGTCGATGAACAGATCGACATTCTTGGTCAGCGCTTCCAGCGCCTCGGTGTCGGCTGCGTTGGCGGTGCTAGCGGCCGGGGCGTAATCGGGTGCCTTGGCATAGACCGTATAAAGGCCCGACCCGACGAGCAGGTTCTCCTCATCGGTTGTGCACTCGTAGCCGCGGGCTTCGAGCATGTCGACCACGTCGGAGATGCCATCGGGCTCTTCCCAGTGGACCTCGACGATCAGCTGACGGATCTTCGACCAGTCTTCTTCGCGGATGCCCTTGAGGATGCCGCGCTCGCTCTTTTCAGCGTCGACCTTCAGCAGGTCGATCTCGGTCAGGTTGTGACGGTCGATGACCTCGCCAAGCGAAACCAGTTCGCAAACCTGGGCGATTGCCTCGACCCGGTCGGACATGAACTCTTCGACCACTTCGGCAACCAACTCTTCTGAGTAGTTACCGCTGGCCCGGACCGTGTTTTCGACGATGGCCAGGATCGAATCGCGCTCGACTTCAACCTCAGGATCGAAGGTGGAGAACACAGACGACTTGGGGTAGAAACTCAGCTCGGCCTCGCCGTTGTGCTCCGACATGCCGGCCTGCACCAGATGCGACTCATGGACGTGGGCGTCCATGTTGGCCTTGAGGATGGGAGCCATCACCGGTGAAGGTTCGACCGCTACGACCTTGACGTTGTTGGCTCGGCTGGCGGCGAACATGGCGAACATGCCCATGTTGGCCCCAACGTCGACCACGGTTGCTCCGTCGCCGATGTCGACGCCGTGACGGGCGTAAACCTCGTCGACGAAGATCTCGTTATAGAGGTAGTCGGTTTCGTACTGATTGAGCTGCGCTACCTGGTGGCCGGTTGGCAGCACCGTGGTTTCGAAACCCTCGGGAATCTCAGCGGTCTCCCGCTCCTTCATCCAGTCGTCGACCTTGACAAGGCCAACGTGGATGTCGGTGTCGGCGTTGAACGCGTCGCCACCGGTGAGCAGCTCTTGGAACAGCTGGCCGTAGCCCGCTGGCCGCAGGGCGATCGATCGGCGCTGGCTGTCACCCAGCTCGGCCGACCAGTAACGAACGACCTGGTCGAGCGGATCGATGGAGAAGGTGGCGGCTACGCCCATGGTGGCGGTGTCGGCCGGGGCGCCGAAGCGCTGTAGGTGTACGCCGCGGAGGAAGGCGATGATCTGACCAGACGAGTCGGTTACGTCGACATCGGCGGTGAGAGTGGTGTCGCTGACCACGATGTTGGCTGCGGCGATCGAACCGCTGGCGTTTGAGATCGACCCGTTGTCTGACGCTGTGTCCGACCCGATGCCCTGGGGGAAGCCGATCAGTTCGATACGGCCCAGGAGGAAGGCGGCATCAAATCCGGCTGCGGCGCCGAGCGCATGGAAGGCGCCGTCAACCGCGGCGGTGAGAATGTCGGCCGAGCCGGTCACGTCGGTGGCCCAAGCGGCGGTCAACGACGTTTCGCCGATCACCACGCTTGAGACGATCTTCAACGCCGAGCCGTAGTTATTGCCAACCGAATCGAGCGCGGCGTAGATCTGCTCGCCGGTCCTGGTCTCGCCGGATACAGCATCGACCGAGATCGGCGAGGGGTCTTCACTGGTGGGCTTGGCCGAAGCCAGCACGTTGCCGTCGGCATCGAGCAGGGAGATCGGGTTGTCGGCGACGACCGTCGCGGTGAATGCCCCGGCCTCATCGGCTCGGATCATGGCCTGGAAGTCGACTCCGCCGAGGTTTGGCTCCGGTGAATCGGCCAACATCTCAAGCACGGTGGCCACGCCAGGCACGATCACCACGCCGTTGACGACGTGTGCCGCCAGCAGAGGCCATGGTTTGTTTTCAGATTGAGCGAAGCTCACTCCGGTCGAAAATTCGACCTGCCGAGTTTTGTCCGCGTGAAGATCAGTCATTTTGCCCTCCAATATTGGGGCGGTGGTGGTGTCGCCTCGATGGTCTCGACAGCTCCGCCACTGCCTACCTTGAACCCCGCGTATTGTTGAATACCGAGGGTTCCCGGTTGTTGGAATTGCGAGATCTGAAGAGATCCCGGTCGAAATCGTGGATCCGCCAGAGAACCCAGGTATCCAATGGTGTCAGGAGGGTACGTGCCGTCACAACCAACATCACGGAAAATCAGCCGACTTAGGTCGAATCGCCTGGTTCGCGGCGTCGGAATGCAGGCCGGAGGGGCTGTTTTAGCCCAACTGGTTGTGGTGGCCGTCACACCGCTGCTGTCCCGACTGTATGACCAAGAGGATTTCGGCTCGTTTGAGGTGTATGCGGTCATAGTCACGATGTTGGCGGTTCTCTCCACAGGTCGCCTCTTCGAGGCGATTGTTGTTCCAGCAAATGATAGTGACGGGCGGTCGGTGTACGATGCCGGGCTTCGTGTACTGCTTGCATTCTCGGGTGTGATCCTGGTACTCGTTGCGTTGTTTCGCGATGCGGTGGCCCGGTTGTTCGATAACCCGGAACTTCCCGCACTGCTGTGGTTCGCTCCGATCGGCATTTTTGCGCTCGGCATGAGGCAGCTGTACCAAGGTTGGGCAGTTCGTTCCAAGGACTATCGGGCCTTAGCGGAGAACAACCTCAGTCGAGGCATCGCCAGTTCGGTGATCAACGTGACCGGGGGAGTGCTGGGAATCGGGGGTCTGGGCCTTGCTTTCGGCCACGGTGGCGGGTTCGGGTTCGCCTCCTGGAGGCTCGGTCGGCGCATGGATATGCCCCCATCGTCCGGTTCGGTGAGGCCGCTAAAGACCCTGCGCCAATATCGACGATTCCCGCTGCTATCCGGTCCAAGCTCGCTACTGAACGCGGTATCGCGGGGTCTTCCTGCTCTGGCACTGTCGGCCATTTTCGGACCGATCGTCGTCGGCTACTACGCCCTGGTTTCCCGAGCGCTCGGTCAGCCACTGATCCTGTTTCAAGAAGCCACAACCCGAGTGTTCTCCGGCGAGGCCGCTCAGCTCCGCCGCGACGGCAAAGCCGGGATGATTCGGCTGGCCATGAATTTCATCCGATCGCAGGCCGCTATCGGCACGGTGATCGTTGGCGCGGCCTTCTTCCTGGCTCCAACTCTGTTCCCAATCGTGTTCGGCCAGCGTTGGGCTCCAGCAGCCGACTATCTGCAGGTCTTGGCGCCGCTGTTCCTGGTGCGGACGATGGTCGGTCCGATGATGGCCATCTTCTCCATCCTTGGCCGCCAGCAGACCCACCTGTTTGTCGAAGCGGTTCGGTTCATCGCGGTGGGATTGGCCTTCGTCGTCGCGAGCCGACTCGACCTTGGCACCCTGGCAACCGTCGGGGTGTTCACCGGGGTGGCCACCGGTGGCCAGGTCTTCGCCGGTGCCGTGGCCCTCTATGAGATGCGGCGTTGGGACAACAACCCGGCGGCTCCCGCCTCGGACGATCCAACGGCCGCTGACGGCTCAGCATCACCGGCTGACTCGATCTAGCCATGGTCCGCAACTGGGCTGCCGGACGCCCGGCAGCAAGGCTAGTGGCGTCTTTGCCGACGCTATCTATAGCGCTCGGTCTGTCTCTCGGCATGGTGCTCGCTACCGCACCGCAAGCTGGCGCTTCCAGTGCCCTTACCCCGAGCGCACTCACCTCAGGCACCGTTAACTCGGGTGAAGCCGAGCAGCGTTGTGGGCTGTTCGCTCCGGTCGACGGTGCGGCCAACGATCGTTTCGGAACGTCGATAGGCATCGATAGCGAGGTGATGGCTGTCGGGGCTTGGTTGGCCGACGCTGGCGAGCAGCGAGATACCGGAGCGGTCTATATCCATCGGCTACAGCCGGGCGACCGATGGACAAACACCCAGCGGCTCCTGGCCTCAAACCCGCAGGCCGCCGCTGGTTTTGGTTTCGCCGTCGATCTCGAAGGCGGGATCTTGGCCGTCGCTGCCCAGAGCGAAGCGGTCGACGGCGCAGCCGAAGCTGGAGCGGTCTACGTGTTCGAGGAACAGCTAGATGGCAGCTGGACCGAGGTCGCACGGCTGACCGCTCCCAACCCTGCAGCCGATGACCTGTTCGGTCACAATCTTGAGGTCGACGAGGCTACGGCGACCATCGTTGTCGGTACTCCTGGCGCCGATCCCCAGCCAGCGGGTGGGTCGGCGGTGGAGAACGGCGGCGCAGCCCATGTGTTCGTGCGCGGCGCCGACGGTACCTGGAGCCACCAGGCCGAACTGATCGACCCTGATGCCAAGGAAAACGATCGTGCCGGGAACGATGTAGGGATCTCCGGTGACTGGCTGGTGGTGGGCCAACATCTCAACGATGCAGGCCCGCGGGGTTCGATCGGCAATGCGGGCGGAGCTCTGGTGTTCCGACGCACCGGGTCGACCTGGGATGGGCCGACGGAGATTTTGGGCAGCGATTCTCAGACCCGAGATCGAGCTGGTATCGGTGTTGACGTCGACGGTGACATCCTGGTGATGACCGGCTGGGCTCAAGGGCCCGACGATCGGGCGGTGGCCTGGGTGTTTCGCCACGATGGCGAGAGCTGGCAAGAGCAGGCTCGCATCGAGCCGGGCCGCTCAACCTCTCCCGGCAGCCACTTTGGAAGACACGTTGAACTCTCCGGCCGGCTCCTGGCCATCGGCGCCTCGCTCGATGATGGCCCAGGCTCTCTCGGCACAGAATCTTCCGATGTAGATCGTGGAGCGGTGCACTTCTACGAGGAGAGTGACGGGTTCTGGCTGGAGCGAGCCAAGGTCACGCCCGGCGGAGCCGATGTCGGCGCTCTTGCCGGAATCTCGCTCGCCCTCTCCGACGACTGGGCGGCGGTCGGGGCCGAGCGAGCTGCTCTCAGTGCGGCCAACAGCGGCGGTGCCTGCGTGATTCGCCGCGCCGATGTGCTCGACGGTTCGAACGCTACCGATCGCCGCTTTGGCGCAACCGTGGCGGTGATGGTGCCGCCCGGCTCTAGCGTCGATCCGTCGTCGAACCCGACGGTGCTGATTGCGGCCGTCGCTGGGGGAGTGGTTGTCATCGGGGCGGCTGCCTTCGTTGTGTCAGCCGCCCGGCGTCGCTCTGGGGTCGGGCTCCGGTAGGCGAGCCAACCCCACCCAGGCCAAGCCTTCAGCGGGAACAGCGCCGCCGGCAGCAACCGGGGGGATTCTGGTTAGGCGGAGCGACAGGCCATCGTGAACGAACCGTTCGGGCAGGTCGGGCCGCCAGAGTTCAAGCGACTTCAGGTCGGCCCGCATACCCTCGCCGGTCCACTTGATCCAAGCTTCTTTAAATACCCAGCACTGAAGAATGTCGTCGAGTCGGTTGGCCGCTAGGCGCTGCAGCTCCAAGGGGTGAAGGGCGGGAGTCAGGTCCGAGGCCACCAGGTTGGGGTGCAGGCCATGGCATTCGATGTCGACCCCGATCGCCTGTTCAGCGTCGACGGCCAGAGCCATCAGCCGAGCCGAACTCGACATGTTGAAGTGCGGGCCGGTAGCGGCACCGTTGGCGTCAACCAGAAACGGTTTGCCATTGGGCTCGGTCTCGATGCGAAGTTCGTCCGGTCGGCGATCGCAGTGCACGGCCAGCCGACGGCGAAGCTCCGATTGGCGCCGTATATAGGCGTCGGCTGCATCGTCGTTCTTGAACGACTGGAACCGGGCAATGTCTTCTGGAGGTAGCAGCGTTGGGTCGGGCGGGCAATCGTCGAGATCGAAGACCTCGACGGTCGTCGTTTCTTCGACGAAGCGCAGTAGCGGTTCGCTCACAGTGTCGGTTCACTCACCGTCGATTGCCAAGCACTGGCACCAGCATTATCGAGCGCCGATCTGTCCCCGCACGACCTGCATTACCTCGCGCCCAAAGTCGTCCCAGGTCATTGTGGCTGCCCACTGCCTGCCGATTCGACTACGGTTCGCCCACTCGGCTTCGCTTGCCACGAGCTCCCGAGCGGCCTTGGCGAACAGGTCGGCGCGGCCCGCGTCGACCATGATGCCTGCGCCGCCGACGCTCTCCGGCATCGAGGCCTCGCCGGTCACGATGGCAGGTACGCCGCGGGCCATCGACTCGAGGGCTCCCATAGCGAAGCTCTCGACTCGGCTAGGGCTTATGAGAGCCGTGGTGCGGTCGAACTCGGCCATCAGCTGGGAGCGGTCGAGGAACCCCAACCATTCGATCGAGTCGGTAACGCCGAGAGACTGTGCCAGCTCCACCTGCGGAGCCCAGACTTCGGGGGTCCGACCGCCGGCGATGGCCAGCTTCCAGCCCCCCGGTTCGGTCCGTTCGAGTTCGGCGATTGTGTGGACCAAGACGTTGTTGTCTTTGTGGGGCTGGGGGCTGGTGAGCGCCAACAGCCGTTTGCCCCTGGCCGAAAGCGGATTGACCGTCGCATCGGCGTCGACCGCCCACTGGGCCTCTATGCCTACGAGCGCGACCGACGGATTGTTGATCGACACCTCGGGGTAGCGCGCGGTGGCGGCATCGAATACGTAGGTCGATTCGAAGATGTTGGCGTCGGCTCCGGTCAGAGCGGCCTTAGCCATGGTGTTGCGTACTACCTCGGCCGGTCGCTGCTTCCAGCCCCGGGCCCCCGTTCCCTGTTGGAAACGACTCAGGTTCACGTGCAGCACGATTTGGCGACCGCTATGACCTCGGGTCATGCGGTTCTGGCTGATCACGATTCGACCGGGGTCGGCCCCGAGTTCTTCATCGATCAGTTTCGCCTCGCCTGCAAAGCTGGCGATCCCTGCTTTTGGCTCAACTCGGTGGACCTGGACCTCGGGATTGGCGTCCCGCAGTAATGAGTCAACTTGCCTATCTGCGGTTATGGCCACGATGTTCAGATCGTCGGCGAAAGCTCGTCCGCCGGCCAAAAGTGCGGCCCAAACGGTGGCGCCGCCGCCAAGTCGAGTCGCCAAGGCGTTCAACAGGATGGTCGGGTTCTTGGGGTTGTTTTTTGTGCGATTCACGGCGTTCCCAACATGTCGCAGCTCCAGATCCGCATCATTGAGGGGATTTACGATAGCCAGCTGCGGCGATGCTCGGCCACGCATTGTCGACCCACGATCGGGGCGACGACCCGCTAGGGCTCTAGGGGGTAATGCCTAAGAAGGGTTTGATGCTCCAGGCTTGAATTAACGTACAGTGTGACGATCCTGATTAGCCCCAGGACGTACGAATCTTCCACGGGGGGAGTATTACCTGCGCGGCCTTTTTGGCGACGTTGGTGCGTTAACCTCCGTTCTGTGAGACTCTTCGGCGGAAGTTCGCGTTCTGTTTTGTGTTCGCTACTTGTTGTAGCGGTATTGACCACTCTCGTGGTGACTACTGCTCCGCGGGCGGTGGCCGCACATGCAGGAGACGACTGCGTATTGTTCGCTCCGGCCGATGTTGAGGAGAACGACTGGTTCGGTTCCTCGGTCGGCATCGATGGCGACACGGCGGTGCTCACCTCCTGGATCGCCGAAGAGGACGGTCCTACCGATCCGCTAAACGCTGGCGCCGCCTACGTATACGACCGCCAGCCTGACGGTTCGTGGCTGGAGGGGCAGAAGCTGCTTCCGTCCAACCCGGGCGTGGCTTTCAACTTCGGCTTTAGCGCCGACATCGACGGCGACATCATCGCCATCGGGGCCTGGCACGAGAAGGTCGGGAACGCCGCTCAAGCCGGAGCTGTCTACATCTTCGAGCGCCCAACCCCGACCGGTGTTTGGACCGAGACCGCCAGGCTGACCGCTTCAGACGCCGACGTAGCTGACGACTTCGGTTACAACCTGGAAGTCGACGCCGCCACGTCTTCGGTCATCGTTGGAGCCCACAAAGAAGATGAGGGCGGTCTCGATTCCGGCGCTGCATACGTCTTCCGCAAGGACGTCAATGACGTCTGGATCCAGGAAGCCAAGCTCCTCGATCCCAACGCCGCCCCTAACGACCGCCAGGGCAACGACGTTGCCATCTCCGGTGACTGGGCCGTCGTCGGCCATCACCTCGACGACAACGGAATCAACGGCTTCCAGAGCAACGCCGGTGGCGCCCTGCTCTACAAGCGAACCGGCACAACCTGGGGCGCTCCTATCGAACTCGACGGCAGCGATCCCGAGCCGGTAAAGAACCGAGCCGGTTACGGCGTCGACGTCGACGGCGACCTGCTGGTCATGACCAGCTATCACGACTTCGATGACCGCCTGCCCCAGGCCTGGATCTTCCGTGAGAACAACGGCATCTGGACCGAAGAGCAACACATCTACCCCTACCCGTCGGTCAACAGCGGCGATCACCCCGACGCTGGCGCCAACAACAACGACGGCACCCACTTCGGTCGCCACGTTGAAGTCGACAACGGCGTTATCGCTATCGGTTCCTCCTACGACGCCACCCTGGACTTCGAGCGTGGAGCCACCCACTACTGGACCCAGGACACAAACGGACTCTGGGTCGAGACGGCCCGGATCGATCCCGAGGGCAACGCCAAGTACTTCCACGCCGGTATCGCCGTTGCGCTGTCGGCCACCCACGCGGTGATCGGTGCCGAGAAGGGCAACCTGAACGACGACGGCATCCACGAGCCGTTCCAGACCTCACCAAGCGAAGTCTTCAACTCGGGCCTGGCCTGTATCGCTGAGCTGTCCAACATCTTGGACGGCACCCACTCCCCGAACCCGTTCTACGGCGTTTACGCCTCGGTCGGCGACGCCACCTTGGACCCAGAGGGCGACGACGGAGTCACCGCGCAGGTTGGGGTTGACGTAACACTTTCCCAGCCGGCTTCGGCCACCGTTACCGTCGAGGTTTCCACCGCTGACGGCAGCGCCAGTGTCGGCGACTCGGACTACACCCCGGTCACCGCACAGACGGTCACCTTCGCACCGGGCGATGTCAGCGAAACCGTCTTCTTCGATGTAGTCGGCGACTTCAGAACAGAGGCTAACGAGACGTTCCAGGTTGAGCTCTCCAACCCGACCACCGGCGTTTTGATCGAAGACGGTGTTGGCCAGGTCACGATTATCGATGACGATGTGCTGACGGTCTCGGTTGGCGATGCCACCATCGTCGAAGGCGACTCCGGTAACACCGCAGTCCTGGTCGATCTCACGCTTCCTTACCCGACACCGGCAACGGTCAGCGCCGATGTGGCGACCAGCGACGGCTCGGCCACCACCGCCGACAACGACTACGTGGCCCACACCGAAACGGTGACCTTCAACCCCGGCGACCAAACCAAGCAGGTATCGATCGACATCGTCGGCGACTCATTCATCGAGTCAGACGAGACCTTCACCCTGAACTTGCTAAGCACCACCGCTGGCCTTTCGATTCTGGACGGAATCGGCGAGATCACCATCACCGGTGACGACGCCAACCTCGTTTCGATCGGCGATGCCACCGTTGCAGAAGGCGCTGACGGTGCAACGCCGACCGTCTCGGTCGACGTAACCCTTTCCGAACCGGCGGCAACGGCCATCGACGTGACCGTCTCGTCGGCAGACGGCACCGCAACTTTGGCCGATGGCGACTACCAATCCTCAAGCCAGGTCGTTTCCTTCGCCGTCAGCGAATCGACAAAGTCAGTAACGCTGACCATCGTCGGTGACGACGAGGCCGAGGCCGACGAAGTATTCAACGCAGTACTTTCGAACCCCAGCGCCGGCGTCACCATCGGCGATGGCATCGGCGACATCACAATCACCAACGACGACTCAGTCGCTCTATCCGTCGGCGATGCAGCAACGCTCGAAGGTGCCCTCGGCGCCACCACGCCGGTCTCGGTTGAGATCTCGCTCTCCTCACCGGCAATCACTCCGGTTTCGGTCACCGTCGACACCGCTGACGGCACCGCAACAACGGCCGACTCCGACTACACCGCAGTCGCAGCTCAGACGGTCAGCTTCGCCACTGGCGAACAAACCAAGACCGTCAGCATCGACGTGATTGGCGATGATGTTTCGGAAACCAACGAAGCGTTCACCCTCGTTGCCTCCGCCCCCTCGGCTGGTCTCACCATCGCCGACAGCAGTGGCACCATCGACATCTTCGAAGACGACTCGATCGCCGTCGTTGTCAGCGATGCCTCCGTCACCGAAGGCGCCGCCGCCACCACAGACACCGTGGATGTCACCGTCTCGCTGACCCAAGCCGCCGTTGCGCCGGTTGATGTCACGATCGCAACCGCCGACGACTCGGCAACCACCGCCGATTCCGACTACGTCGCGGTTGCCTCGCAGCTGGTGTCGTTCGCCATCGGCGAATCGTCGAAGATCGTCACCCTCACCGTGAACGGTGACGACGCTGCCGAAGCCGACGAGGTATTCCTGGTCCAGGCCTCCAACCCCACCGGTGGCGCAACCATCGCTGACGGCACCGGCGAGGTGACCATCGTAAATGACGACTCGCTCACCGTTTCGATCGCCGACGGTTCGACCCTGGAAGGCGATGCTGGCTCGGCGCCGCTCGTGCTCGACGTAACTCTCAGCCAGGCCGCAGTTGAGCCGGTAACAGTCGAAGTGTCGACAACAGACGGCAGTGCAACCACTGCAGACTCCGACTATGTCGCTGTTGCGTCGCAGATCATCACCTTCGGCGTTGGTGAGACGACAAAGCAGGTTTCGATCATCGTCAACGGTGATGAGCAATTCGAGACCAACGAAGACTTCACCGTGAACCTGGCTAACCCGTCGGCCGGCCTATCGATCGCCGATGGCAGCGCCACCGCCACGATCACAAACGACGAGGACATCGTGGTCTCGGTCGCCGACGCATCTGTCGTTGAGGGTGACAGCCCAACAACCACGACGGTTTCGGTCGACGTTTCGCTCTCCGATCCCGCCGATGGCGTCATGACCGTGCTTATCAACACCGCAGACGGCACCGCAACCGCCGGCAGCGACTACGTGGCCCCCGCCCAACAGACCGTGACCTTCCAGCAGGGCGAAAGCCTCAAGACGGTCGACATCACCGTGAACGGTGATGACCTCATCGAGCTGGCCGAAACATTCTCGGTCATCGCATCGGCCCCGACCGGTGGTTTGCTGCTCGGCGACGACACCGGCG
>JBOEHD010000262.1:0-9296 GCA_050633745.1 Acidimicrobiales bacterium | reverse complement strand
GGTGAACAGAACGACGGTGAACCCACTAGCGGTGAACTGAACGACAGCCCGTCCTCCCAGCGGGACCAGGGCAGCTCTCCCCAGTGACCGGCGGCGATACCAGAGCCAAATGGCTGTAGTCGAGCGCACAACCGAGGTTGATGAGGCTGGCCTCGCGGCGCTGCGGACCCCTCGAAGCGACCTGTTGACCGAGCGGGTCGACGGCACCGATCAATGGACCATCGAATCTGGCCCATTCAAGCGATACCAGCGGGTCCTTACCGTCAGCGATCTCCCAGCAACGGCCACCGGCACGCCCCGCTATCGGGTGACCGAACGAACCGACTACAAGATCGGTGTGCCCCTTTGGTGGCCGTACCTTTGGCTGCCGTTCCGTCTGGCGTTGGCCGATCAGAACCGCACCCCTCGCCGACGCTGGTGGTGGCCACGAGAGGTAGTGACCGCCGAAACAGCGACGCTAATCGCCCACCTGGGCACGATCGGCATGATGGCCGGATTCATGGGGGTGCTGATCGGCCAGACCATCACCTTCGCGGCCCGAGACTTTGGCGTGGCAGTCGACGCCCAAGCCAACACCCTGGCTGCGGTCCGAGTCGGTGTTCTGCTCTCGTTCTTTTTCCTCCGAAGAGCCGACAGCGCTGGGCGGCGCCCCCTCATCCTGCGGTTCGCCTTCACCGCCATCATCTTTACCTTCGCCGGCGCATTGTCGCCGAACATGTTCGCCCTCGGGGCCAGCCAAACCGTGGCCCGCGGCCTGACCACCGGTTTGCTAACGCTCATCACTTTGGCGTCGACCGAAGAGGTTCCGGCCTCATCGCGGGCGTTGAGCATCAGTTTCATGACGCTGTGCACCGGGTTCGGCGCGGCCCTCGTCGTTTGGCTGCTGCGCCTGGCTGACCTGTTCGATGGCGCCTGGCGATTGAGTTACATCTTCCCGCTGCTGTTTCTGCCGCTGCTGTGGTGGATCAACAGACAACTCCCGGAGACCAGGCGATACACGGCGGCGGTGGCCAGCGACGCCCCGGGGCCGATCAACTGGTTCCGCTTCACCTTGATCTCATCCTCGGCGTTTCTCAGCGCCCTTTACCTCTCGCCAGCCTCGCAGCTGCGCAACGACTTTCTCACCGACGACCGCTCTTTCTCCGCAGGCGATGTCTCGATGTTCCAGCTGGTCGTCTCCCTGCCAGCCACGGTGGCGGTGCCTATCGGCGGCTTCATCGCCGACCGCTACGGTCGTCGCTGGCTTGGAGCGAGCGCTCTCGCAGGCAGCGCCATCTTCAGCGCCATCTCGTATCAGTCGCAGGGGCTGATACTTTGGCTGACCGCCGCCCTTTCGCTCTCCCTTGGCGCCGCGGCGCTGACCGCGCTTCGGGGCTATCAGGTCGAACTCTTCCCAACAAAGGCCCGGGGGAAAGTGGGCGGCATGATCGACGTGATCGGGGTCGCAGGCAGCACCATCGGTCTGGTATTCGTTGGCCAACTGGCGGTGCGGTGGAACGATCTCGGTTCGGCGATCGGCGTTCTAGTCGCCGCTCCACTCATCGTTGCGGTGGTGATCCTGGTGGCCTACCCAGAGACCGCCGGTCGAGAACTCGAGGAGTTCAACCCCGAGGATCCGCGTCTCAACTCCTCGTAGCGAACGGCTTGGATCTCAGACTAGGAAGCGAGCAGAATACGGCGCGCTTCGGTCAGGTCGGCGATGCGGGACGCCGCACCTTCGGTGACCGCGCCGTGGTCTGGGTGAGCTTCCCGCAGCAGGGTCCGGAACTTGCGCTGCACGACCCGTTTCGGCGGAGCGTCATCGTTTGACCGTTCGATCTGTAGAACCTCCATGGCCCAGGCCACCGGATCGTTCCACGACTTGAGGTCAGCCAGATCGACCGTATTGCCATCCATCAGCCAAGAAACAAACGCGTTATCGACCGGTCGGGCCCAGAACAGCGCGGAGCGGATGGCCTCAAATACCGGGACCCTGGCTTCGACAGGTAACGACGCCGCGGCATAAAGCGAACCGAGAGCTAGCTGCACGGGGCGGGCCGACTCGTCGTCGAACTCAAACCCCAGCGTCGAGCCGTCGGCCACAAGTCGCTGCGTGCTTACGGTCAGACCGACCCGGTCGGACTGGAACCGGTGGCGGACCCGAGGCTGAACCACCTTCTGCCCGACGGCCAAGGTCTCCATGACGTTGACCAGGTCTTCTCGCAGCTCCGGCGCCACCCGGGGAGCGTTGTGGGCAACGATGGCCGCCAACAAGACCCCGCCTGCGCCCGGTGCGGGGTCGACAGATAGATTTCTGCTGCCGAGAGCCACCCTGCGGGTTGGGGCAATGGGGCGGGAATGGCAAATCTCCAGTTCGGCAATGATCGTCTGGTTACTCATACGGTCGCTACCTCTGGAAAGCCTTCACACGGATCGGCCCACCTATCGGCGCACCGAAGGGCGTATCGAAGGTATGGCGGCCGCCCGTCCCGTCACGGTTTGTCACCTACTTCACGGTACAAGACGAATGGCCGCAGCGACGGATCATCGGGCCGGAAACCGGTTCGTTAGGTAGTATCCAGCCATGAAGTTCGACATCGATGACCTCCGAGTAAAGCCAGGACAGAAGCCGAACCTGGGCAAAGTCGACACGAGAGATACCCCGTTCTGGGATTCCGATGACAAAGCGGGGGCCGTCGAACACCTCCAGGTGCTCAACGAACAACTGGAGGCTCTCCAGGAGCTGCTGTGGGCCCAAGGCACCGAGCGGGTACTTGTAGTCATCCAGGCCATGGACGCCGGCGGAAAGGACGGCACGGTCCGTCACGTGTTCGAAGGGGTAAACCCGACCGGTGTGCGGGTCGCCTCGTTCAAGCGTCCAAGTTCTCGGGAGTTGGCCCACGACTATCTTTGGAGGGCCCACAGGGAGGTCCCAGGCGACGGCGAGCTGACGATCTTCAACCGCAGCCACTACGAAGATGTGCTGGTCGTCCGGGTCGAGGAGCTCGTGCCGAAGAAGCGCTGGGAGCGCCGCTTCGAACACATCGTCAACTTCGAACAGATGCTGGCCGACGAGGGCACCACGATCGTGAAGCTGTTCCTCCACATCTCGAAAGAGGAGCAGAAGGAACGCCTCCAAGCTCGCCTCGATGAGCCACACAAGAACTGGAAGTTCGAAGAAGCCGACCTAGGGCCTCGCGCAAAGTGGGATCAGTACCAGAACGCCTTCGAGGACGTGCTGGCAAAGACCAGCACCGAAGACGCTCCGTGGTACATCATCCCGGCCGACCGAAAGTGGTACCGAAACATCGCCGTCTCGGAGATTCTGATCCAGACCCTTGAGGGTTTGAAGATGTCATTCCCCGAGCCAGCCGAAGGCCTAACCGACATCGTTATCCCCGACTAGCATCTTGGCTCCAGGGAGAGCCGACGCCGCTAGCTTCCGGGGATGTCGTCGAGCTTGCTGAGACGGTGGGTGGCTTCGATCAACCGGGTGGTTCCGGACCGACCACGCATGACTAGCGACTGGGTACGGATCGAATCTGGCCCGAACCGCACACCGCGTAGAAGGGCACCGCTGCTAATGCCGGTAGCGGCGAAGAAACAGTTGTCGGTCGACACCAGATCATCGAGACCGATGATCTTCTCCGCGTCATAGCCGGCGTCGGCCGCTTCCTCACGTTCCTGTTCGGTGCCGAACCAAAGCCGCCCCTGGAGGTCACCACCCATACTGCGCAGCGCCGCGGCGGCGATAACACCCTCGGGGGTGCCGCCGATGCCGTAGAGCATGTCGACGCCAGACTCGGGCCAGGCGGTGGCGATGGCCCCGGCGACGTCGCCATCCTGAATCAGGGTGATACGGGCGTCGGTGGCGCGAATGTCGGCGATGATGTCGGCGTGGCGAGGACGATCGAGCACCATCACGTTTAGATCTCGAATAGCTTTGCCTGTGGCTTTAGCCAACGCCCAAAGGTTCTTTTCGACCGGGAGACGAATGTCGACGATGCCAGCGCCTGCGGGGCCGACGGCAATCTTCTCCATGTAGACGGCGGGACCGGGGTCGTACATCGAGCCCTTTTCGGCGACAGCGATAACGGCGATAGCGCCGGCGCGGCCGGTGGCGGTGAGTGTTGTGCCGTCGATCGGGTCAACCGCGATGTCGGTGTGGGGCGGCTCACCGTTACCGATGCGCTCGCCGTTGTACAGCATCGGGGCTTCGTCCTTCTCGCCCTCCCCGATGATGACAGTACCGTCCATCTGAACGCCGTCGAGGACCGAGCGCATGGCATCGACCGCCGCTTGATCGGCAGCGATCTTGTCGCCACGGCCCATCCACCGAGCGCCGGCTATCGCCGCTGCTTCGGTCGTGCGGACCAGTTCGAGGGCCAGGTTTCTTTCTGGGGAAATCCACTCCGATGACATATTCCTACCGTAGTCGGCAGCAGACGGAATGGGCTTAGTTGACAGGCAGGAATCGTGCCCTTTAGTTACCTGCGACCCGTCGGTCGTGGCCCTCCCAGTGAGGCTCACGCAGCACCTTGCGGGCCAGCTTGCCGACCGGAGATTTTGGCAGCTCCTCGGTAGTCAGCTCAACGCCAGCCGGGCGTTTGTAAGAACCGAGGCGGTCGCCGCAAAGTTTGATCAGCTCCTCCTCGGTTACCGTCGCCCCCTGGGCGACCATCACAACCGCAAACGGGCTCTCGCCCCAACGTTCGCTCGGCACCCCGAACACCGCGGCCTCGATGACATCGGGATGGTCGGTGAGGGTGTTCTCAAGCTCCGCGGGCCAGATGTTGAAGCCGCCGGAAATGATCATGTCGTCCTTGCGGTCGAGCACGTACAGGTAACCGTTTTCATCGATCTTGCCGATGTCGCCGGTCAGCACCCAGCCATCTCGCATACGTTCGGCTGTGGCCTCTGGGTTCTCCCAGAATCCCGACATCTGACCATCGCAACGAATGGCGATCTCGCCCTCCTCCCCTATCGAAAGGGCAACGCTGGTGTCGGGATCGACCACCTCAATATCGCCGAACGGCAGCGGTCGTCCCGCTGAACGCAGCGGGTTGGAACCCTCGACCTGGCTGAACCACTCGGCCGGGCCCATCATGGTGATAGGCACCGCCTCGGTTTGACCGTAGCCCTGATAAAGGCAGGGTCCGAGCACCTCGTTTGCCAGGAGCGCGGTGTCGTCGGCGATCGGAGCGCCACCGATCTGAATGCACTTCAGGTGTGACCAGTCGCGCTCGGTGGCAGTCGGGTGGCGGACAACGGCGTTGAGCATCGCTGGGACTAAGAAGCCGTAGGCCACCCGCTCGGACTCCATGACCTCGATGACCTCATCGACGTCGAACTTGGGCACCAGCAGGTTGACCCCGCCCGACAGCCACATCGGGGTGAACAGATACCCGGAGCCGTGGGAGATCGGGCCGGCGTGCTGGCAGACGTCGCCAAGCTCAACCGGCGGGAAGTTGTAGAACCAATCTCGTCCGGCGTCGAGCCAGGTTTTGTGGGTGTAGCCAACGCCTTTCGATCGACCGGTCGTGCCGCCGGTGTGGCGAATGATGAACCAGTCGTCCTGGTCGACCGCGGGGTCGGGATCATCGTCGGGGAAGCCAGCCAGCCACTGCTCGTAATCGTCGCCTCGCACGATCACATGCTCAAGTGATTCAACCTCGTTCTCAATGCCGTCGACCGCGGCAGCGTGTGACTGGCTGACAACCAGGGCCCGGCAGTCGGTGTGGTCCAGCATGTGCCGATGGGCGTCGCGCCCGTTGCGGGGATACAGCGGCACCCGAACCAGGTTGGCCGCCGCCGTTCCGCAGAAGAAGTCGACCGATTCGAGCGTGTTGTCCTCCAGCACGCCGATTCGATCTCCGGGCGTAAGGCCAAGCTCGCCGAGAGCATTGGCCAGTCGTAGGCCGCGTGACCACGCCTCGCCGTATGTGAGGCGTCGAGCAGGTCGACCCTCACTTGCTGAACCAGCCTCCACAACAGCCGGATATTGCGAATGGAATTGGGCCGAGCGACGCATCAGGGTTCGTACATCCACGGCGCCAAAGGTAATCGATCTCGCCGAACCGGGCCATGCCGCCCGACGATCGCACTAGTCTTGCTTCGTGCGATCCGCGGGTATCTTCTCCGCCCTTATGGCCACCGGCGTGCTCATCGTCTTGATCTACATCTGGTCCGGTGAGTCGATCGTCGCGCTCCTACTTTCGATCTTCACGCTGTTCGCCATCGCCGCCATAATCGAATGGAAGCCGTGGACTATCAAGACCGGTACCGAGGTCTTCGCTCCGCTTCGCCAGTCCCGGTCGAGCTCGAATCGATCCCGAGGGGACTGGGGTGGCGCTGGCAACGGCTCGCCACCGATTTGGCGTAGCCGGTTTGATATCACCTGGGATGAGCGGGGAGTTTCGGGGGTGGCGCTTGGAAAGGTCGCCCCGCAGCTGTGGTCATGGTCGCAGATCGACGACATCAGCAACGCCTGGTGTGAGCTGGATAGCTTTCTACAAAACAGTGCCGGTCCAACCAGTGTCGGTCCAACAAGTGTTGATCGAACCAGTGCTGGTCCAACAAGTGTTGATCGAAATACTGCCGATCTAGATGATGCTGAACGCGTCGCCCTGTGTCTCGACTTCCCGAGTTTAAGAAATCCCGAGGAGCCGGAGCAGGCCCAGGTGATGTTCGGTCCCACCCAGCACCCCGATGACATCGTTTCCCGGCTGCGAGAAGCGTGGCGTGACTCCAAGGTCTCCCAGTCTCGCTTTTACGATCTGGCACCGGCGGAGCGGACCCGAAGGTTCGCCGAGAACCTCGGACATCCCAATGGCGAGGGCCACGCGCCGCAGATCCAATCCGCTCGGCTCGCCAGTCCGGAGCTGCTGTACCAAGAGTTGCGGCGGGCCTTGCTTAGCAGCGGCCGACTCTGTCGGGTTGGGTTCGATGCCGACTTCGACGAGGTCCTGGAACGGTTCGACCTGCTGCTGGACGCAAACGATGTTGAGCGACTGAGTCGTTCCGAAGCTGAGGAGCTGGAAGCGGCAGACGGGCCGAACCGCCTGGCTTCGCTGCACTGGACCCTCGACTGGGTGGCCGAACAACGGGGCCTGCGGGTGGCGTTTGTCGATCAGCGGGGCAAGGCCGACGCCGAGGCGCGGGACTACCTTATGGGTTTGATTCCGGCCGGTACCGCCGATGATTGGGATGGCCAGTCAATCGGCAGCGGTTCGGTCAAGGTGGTACTCGACCTGCCGTACTAAACCTGACGCTAGAGCAGCTGAGCGATCGCCTCTGGCGAGTCGACGATCGTGGTGGCCCCAGCGGCGCTCAGACGCTCGGTTAGCGAAGGCCGAGCGTGGAGACCACCGACGTAGCCGACAACACTCATATCGGCGGCCAGAGCGGCCTCAACGCCGTGTGGACTGTCCTCGATGACCACACAGTCTGCAGGCTGAAAGCCGAGCCGATTGGCGGCCAGCAGGAACAGATCGGGCGCAGGCTTGCCTCGCTCGACCATCTGCGAGGAGAAAACGTGTTCCGGCTCGAAGAACTGGTCTAATCCGGTGATCCCCAGCGATAGCTCAACCCTGCTGAGCGCGCTACTGGACGCAACGCAACGGGGTAGTTGCAACGCTTCCAGGAACGCCGTCATACCCCTGGTCGTCGTCAGACGACCGGGGAAGGCATCCAGCGCAGCCTGCTGAACCTCTTCGCTGAGGCCATCAGGAACCGGACGGCCAAAATCTCGCTGTAGTCCGGCCATCATGTCCGGGTAGCTAAGGCCGACGTAACGCTCGGCTATCTGATCAGCGGTCAGCTCGAAGCCAGCCGAACTCAGCAGTTCAGCTTCCACTTCGATCACTATGGCTTCGCTATCGACGAGTACTCCGTCGCAGTCGAAGACGACCAGCTTTGGGGCTGGCGAGATCAGTGAGCGGCGATCTCGCCGACGCCCTGGCCGGCGGCCGTCAAGCGGATCTCGGCCCACTGACGATCGGCTCTGGCGTATGGATCTTCGGGGTTGGCCTGTTCGGCAGCTTGCGCCGTAGCTAGGTCAGCCCGAGCAGCCGCAACGTCGATGGCCTCGGCCGGAACCGCGGCATCTGACAACACGGTGACCTCGGTGCCGGTGACCGACACGAAACCACCACGAACGGCGAACCGCTTCACGTCGCCACCCTCTTCGAAGACCCTGACTTCGCAGGTCAGCAACGAACCGATGAACGGCTCATGGCCGGTCAGAAAGGCGATATCGCCGCCGCCCCTGGTACGGGCGATGACCTGGCTGGCATCGCCGGAGTACAGAAGTTCCTCCGGCGATACGAACTCAACCCGCATCGTCATCGGCTCACCTCACGGTTCGCGCTCATACTATTTGGTGTCCTTGCGGAGCTGCTCGGCCTTGGCCTTGGCCTCGTCGGCGCCGCCGACGTTGAGGAAGGCCTGCTCTGGCAGATCGTCGAGTTCGCCGGTTACGAGAGCCTCGAAGCTGTCGATGGTCTCTTCGACCGGGGTGAACACGCCGGGCAGGCCGGTGAAGACCTGAGCCACGAACATGGGCTGGGAAAGGAAACGCTGGACCTTACGTGCCCGGGTAACCGTGATGCGGTCTTCTTCGGAAAGCTCATCGAGGCCGAGAATGGCGATGATGTCCTGCAGTTCCTTGAACCGCTGGAGGATTTCCTGGACCTGGCGGGCCACGTTGTAGTGACGATCGCCGACGATCTCGGGAGCGAGAATGGTCGAGGTCGAAGCCAGTGGATCCACAGCTGGGTAGATACCCAGGGCTGCGATGTCACGGCTCAGCTCGGTGGTCGCGTCCAAGTGAGTAAAGGTGGTGAACGGCGCCGGGTCGGTGTAGTCATCGGCGGGTACGTACACGGCCTGCAGGGAGGTAATCGACTTACCACCGGTCGAGGTGATGCGCTCCTGCAGCTCGCCCATTTCGTCGGCCAGGGTTGGCTGGTAGCCCACCGCTGAAGGCATACGACCGAGCAGGGTCGATACCTCGGAACCGGCCTGAACGAACCGGAAGATATTGTCGACGAACAGCAGCACGTCCTGGCCCTGCACGTCACGGAAGTACTCAGCCATGGTCAGCGCCGACAGTGCGACACGAAGACGCACACCCGGCGGCTCATCCATCTGGCCGAAGCAGAGAGCAGCCTTGGAGAGCACGGAGCTAACTCCGTCGCCCATCATGGTCTCGCCCATTTCGAGGAAGAGGTCGGTGCCCTCACGGGTCCGCTCCCCCACGCCGGCGAATACCGATACACCACCGTGGTTGGCGGCAACACGGGTGATCATCTCCTGGA
>JBOEHD010000261.1:0-4362 GCA_050633745.1 Acidimicrobiales bacterium | reverse complement strand
ATGGTCAACTGCAACCCCGAGACGGTCTCGACCGACTACGACACGTCCGATCGGCTGTACTTCGAACCGATCACATACGAAGACGTGATGAACGTCGTCGAGGCCGAGAGCGGCACTGGCGGCTCGCTGGTCGGCATCGTGGTTTCGCTCGGCGGTCAAACTCCGCTGAAGTTGGCCGACCGGTTGCCGCCTGAGCTGGTGCTCGGAACCCGCCCCGAATCGATCGATGCCGCCGAGGACCGTAACCAGTGGAGCGCGGTCTGCGATGCGCTCGACATACCCCAGCCCCCGGGAGGCACTGCGGTGTCTGTCGACGAGGCGCTGACGGTGGCGGCCGAGGTCGGCTACCCGGCGCTTGTCCGCCCGAGCTATGTGCTCGGCGGTCGAGCCATGGAACTGGTGTACAACGACGAAGACCTGACCTCGGCGATGAAGGCCCTTGGTGAATCCGGCTCGCTCGGACGCGAGGGTGGACTCTCGGCGGAACGCCCGGTGCTAATCGACCGGTTCCTCGAAAGCGCCATCGAGGTCGATGTCGACGCCATCAGAGACTCAGGCGGACACTCGATTATCGGTGGGGTCATGGAGCACGTCGAGGAAGCGGGCGTGCACTCCGGGGACTCGGCATGCGTGCTCCCACCGCCGACCTTGAGCCCGGCCATCATCTCGGTGCTGGAGGACTACACCATTCGCATCGCCGATCAGCTCGATGTGGTTGGCCTCATCAACGTGCAGTACGCGGTGAAAGACGGCGAGGTATTCGTCATCGAAGCCAATCCTCGTGCCTCGCGGACCGTGCCGTTTGTGGCTAAGGCAACCGGCAGGCCCTTGGCCAAGATCGCCTCTCGGGTGATGGTCGGTGCCTCACTCGACGAGCTACGCACCGACGGCCTGCTGCCAGCGGAGCCGGTCGTCGGTAGCTGGGCGGTCAAAGAAGCGGTGTTGCCGTTCAACCGCTTCCCGGAAACCGATGCGCTGCTCGGCCCCGAGATGCGTTCAACCGGCGAGGTGATGGGTATCGACGTCACCCCCGGCCTGGCGTTCGTCAAGAGCCAGCTCGGCGCAGGAACCAAGCTGCCCGAGGCGGGAGCGGGCGTGTTCATGTCGCTGGCCGACAAGGACAAAGAGGCTGGCCGGGAGGTCGCAGGACTCCTGGTGGAACTCGGCTACAAACTGGTGGCCACCGCTGGCACAGCGGAGTACCTCACCAGCGGTGGACTGACCGTAGACCGGATCGTTGAGCGACTCGATCAGGGCGGCATCAACGCCGTCGACCTGATCGAGAGCGGCGAGATCTCCATGGTCATCAACACCCCTCGGGGTCGCGGGCCACGAGCCGATGGTGCTTATATCAGAATCGCCGCGGGGCTCAACGGCGTCGCTTTGTTAACCACCGTGGCCGCCGCTCGGGCGACGGTGCGTGGGCTCCGGGACATGACCCACCAGAAGCTCCAAGTCCGCTCGCTGCAGGCCATTCATGCCGCTGGCACGAGCGGATCCGACCAGGTCGGCGGAGCCTGAGAGATGGCCGCAAACCGGGGGACCGCCAGCAGGTCGCTTACTAGCCGGTTGCCCATCGGTCGGGTGCGTAGCGGCCGGTTGATCGGCAGGCGTTCCAGTATTCGAGAGGCCAACGTCGACCTGAGCACGACGGTTGGCTCGGTGTCGTTGCCATCGCCGATCATGACCGCAGCAGGCACTGCTGGCCACGGGGCCGAACTGGGCGCCTATAACGATCTGTCGAAGCTCGGCGCGGTCGTTGTGAAATCGCTTGGCCATTTCGCATGTGAAGGCAACGACCCGATCCGGGTTCATCAAACCCCGGCGGGCATGATCAACTCGGTTGGCCTGCAGGGGCCGGGCGTCAGCGCCTGGCTCGATGATGAGCTACCGGAGCTCCAGCGGTCGGGGGCCCGCGTGGTGGTTTCGATCTGGGGTCGCACGGTCGACGACTACGCGCTGGCAGCAAAAGCGCTAGCCGACGCCCCGGACGACATCGTGGCTGTCGAGGTCAATATCTCCTGCCCAAATACCGAGGCAGGCAACGCCATGTTTGCCCACTCCCCGGCGATGACAACCGAAGTGCTGTCCGTTACCGAGGCTTGCGGGAAGCCCCGCTGGGCCAAACTCAGTCCAAATATCGGACCCGGGTTGGCTGAGATAGCGAACGCTGCGTCGGCTGGCGGTGCCGAAGCGGTAACCCTGGTCAATACCTATTTTGGTCTGAGTATCGACCCGGTGACCGGCCGAGCACGCCTCGGCGGCGGCGGTGGCGGCGTTTCCGGGCCAGCCATCCACCCCTTGGCGGTGCGAGCGGTAGCCGATGTCCGCGCTGGGTGTCCCGACTTGCCGATAATTGGTGTTGGTGGTGTGAGCACGGTCGAAGATGTCGTCGAGTTCGCCCGAGCCGGCGCCAATGCGGTTCAAATCGGCACCGCCTCATTCGCTGAGCCCCGAACCGTTGGCCGTCTAGGCACCGATCTGGTCCGCTGGTGTGCTAATCAAGGGGTAGAGCGATATGTCGATCTGGTCGGAACGCTACATTAGTAGGCTGGAGCCGGGCTCGAAATCCACCCTTTTATCGAGGAGCTAGCTGTGGCAACAACTGCCGAACCAAAAACCGAGGGTCTTTCACCGGAACTTAGAGCCAAGATGGCATTGGCGTTGGACGTCGATGATCTCGTCGAGGCGGTGCGACTGGCACGCCAGCTGTCGCCGTGGTTCGGTGTGGCCAAGGTTGGCCTTGAGCTGTACACCGCAGCCGGTCCCGATGCCGTCGGCACCATGCTCGACAACGGCTTCGATGTCTTCCTCGACCTGAAGCTCCACGACATCCCGACCACGGTCGGCAAGGCGGCCAGCGTCTGTGGCGCACTCGGCGCCAAGTACCTGACCATGCACGCCCACGGCGGCTCCGAGATGCTGAAAGCCGGAGTCGAAGGGCTGCAGCGGGGAGCCCGCAACGCCGGTCTCGAAGACCCGACAGCGGTGGCGATCACCGTGTTGACCAGCGACGCCGATGCCCCCGACCACATCGTGCCGAACCGGCTGCGAGTGGCGGTCGAAGCGGGCTGTGGCGGCATCGTCTGCTCTGGCGCCCATCTGAAAGACGCTCGTGAACTCTCGCCTCGCACGCTGCGGGTTGTGCCGGGGATCCGAGCCTCTGGCGCGGAGCAGCACGACCAGCCAAACCCGGTGACGCCGAGCCAAGCGCTCAGCGAGGGTGCCGATTTGCTAGTCATTGGTCGAGCGGTCACACTCGCCGATGATCCGGCTGCCGCCGCAGCCGCGCTCTTCAGCAGTTTGGAATAGACGATCATGCCTAGCCCCCCGCAGTTAACAGCCGAGCAGCGTTCCGCCGCCCTAGAAAAAGCCGCCGAGGCCCGCCGAGTCCGCTCCGATGTGAAGAGCCGCCTCAAGATGGGTTCGATCACGCTGCCGGAGTTGCTCGACCGAGCCGACAGCGACCAGATCGTTGCCAAGATCAAAGTCTTGGCCGTACTCGAATCGTTGCCAGGCATCGGCAAGGTGACTGCCCGCCGCACGATGGAAGAGCTGAAAATCGCCGAATCACGACGACTATCAGGACTTGGCCCGCAGCAGCGCAAGTCTTTGTTGGAGGCATTCTCCTGAGCTATTCACCGTTGTTGATCGTCATATCCGGCCCGGGCGGCGTCGGTAAGAGCACCGTGGTCGATGTACTAATCGAGAAGTACCCGGAGCTGTGGCTCAGCCGGTCGTGGACGACCCGCGAGCGTCGACCCTCAGAGTCTGAAGACGCCTACGTGTTCGTGACCCCGGAACAGTTCGAGGAACGGCTGGCCAGGGACGGATTCCTTGAGCACGCCGAGTTTCTCGGAAACTTCTACGGCACACCGACCTTTGATTCGACCGATGGCCGTGACGTGATTCTCGAAATCGACGTCCAGGGCGCCCGCCAGGTTGTCGAGCGCGATCCCAGCGCTCTGCTCATCTTCCTGCAGGCACCCAATGCCGAGGAACAGCAGGCTCGTCTGCGACGCAGGGGAGACCCCGAGCAGAAGGTGGCCCAACGGCTGGCCAAAGCCGCAGAAGAGGCCGACGCTGGCACCGAACTCGGTGCAATGGTCATCACAAACCACGACATCGACGAAACCGTCGAAGCGATGTGGGCCACCATCGAAAAAGCCCGCGCCGCCGAAGGCCGGAACGGTCTCTAAGTTCACAGCCGGAACCGGCTCTAAGTTTCTGGCCGGAACGGCCGCTAGTTAAGGCACTGGAACAGCCTTCCAGTGCTGGTCCTGTATACTTTTACGTTCGGAG
The DNA here is from genome assembly GCA_050633745.1 of Acidimicrobiales bacterium. GTDB lineage: Bacteria > Actinomycetota > Acidimicrobiia > Acidimicrobiales > SZUA-35 > JAHELU01. Next base: position 60 of record JBOEHD010000261.1, on the reverse strand, counting down.
GTAAGCCCCATGGCTGACACGTACGACACAATGATGACCCCCCAGGTCGAAGACCTGCTT
>JBOEHD010000260.1:0-7986 GCA_050633745.1 Acidimicrobiales bacterium | reverse complement strand
CGAAGCTCTTCACCTGGATGGCCACGTGCAGAGGAGCGGTGATTCTGCTTGACGAGGCTGGCCTCGAGTCGGAGTGGGTCCGGTCGGAGGCGACAATCCTGGCCTGGCGAGCAGCACTCAATCCCGACTTTCGTCTCATCCCAATCCTGATCGATCGAGAGCGTTCGGCGTTACGGGAGGCCGGTCTCAACCCGGTGGACATCGACGAACTGCAACTCGTCAAGACCGTCGACCGCCCCGTAGCTGAGGTGGCCGTCGAGGTCGCCGAAGGGTTACGAGACCTGCCGCCGCGCAAACCGCGCGGACCAATGAATAGCTGGGCTGATGACGTGGCCATCAAGATGAAGGTCGACGGCTTCCTCGAAGATGTTGCAGCTGATCTCGACATCGACGACGAAGACCGCAACCTTTCGGGAACAGACTTACGCCACGCCGTTGCCTACCGCTTGTTACACAGCGACATCGAGGAGATCGAAAGTGCCGTGTCCTGCCTGGCCGACTCGGTCGACAAACAAAACCGAATCGACTTCGGGCGCTTGCTTAGCCCGTCATGGATCCCTAGCGCCGTTGCCGGTGCTCTTCTAACTATCTTGCACGGCGGCCAGACACGAGTGGCTCAGTTGGAGGCGGGCTACGAGTTCACCGCCAGACGTTTGATTGTTCGGGCAACCTGCGCCAACCGCATGGTGCGAGTCATCGAGCCTCCAGCCACCGAGGGCGATGGGGAATTGGACGACGTCGATCGGACCCGCCTTTACCGCCAGGAGCTCTTGCGGGCCTATGGGACGGAGCGACGACCTGAGGAACTTGAGAACGCGGCAAACACCTACCACAAGAAGAGGCACATGTTTGTTGTGATCGAGGACGCCGCTGGCGATGGAGACGTGCTGGTCTCGCTCCATAGCGAGTTCGAACGAGTGCTGTTCGTCTACGCCGGGCTGTCCGAGGATCTCGAAAAGGCTCGCTCGTCGCTCGATTCGGTCGGAGCGGTCGGCGTAAGTCCGGGCATAGATCCGGCCCTTGAGCGCGAGGCCTGGCCGATCGCAAACCGCCTAGAGGACACGGGATAGATCGATGAAGTGGGAACGATGAAGGACGTGGGTAGATGAACACTCAGAAGCAGCAGGGTCTTGATTCGATGGCATCGGCCAATCTGGAACCGGTCTTGGCCGCGCTCAACCGGATGATCGATCAGCCAGCGACGACCTCGTCGATGGCGCAGCCGGACCGACGCGACGGCAGCGTCTACCGGTGCCCACCTTCACTGCTCCTGGCGCTAAAAGCCGCCCTGGTGACGGGGCGACCCTTGCTGTTGCAGGGTCGACCCGGCTCAGGCAAGTCGTCCATCGCCGCGTATGTCGCTCGCAACCTCGGGTGGCGTTACTACGAGTTCGTCGTCGATGCCCGAACCGAACCAAACGATCTACTATGGCGCTTCGATCTGGTCAGGCGTTTGGCCGACGCCCAAATCAAAGAGGCTGGCGGTGTCCTGGCAGATACCGACTATGTGGAGCCGGGCGTGCTGTGGTGGATGCTCGACGACGCCTCTGCTCGCTTTCGAGGGGCGACTGAACTACCCAGCACTCCTGCCGTCGACCCGAACGACGAGATCAACCGGCACCGAACCGGCGGCGGGGCGGTGTTACTGATCGACGAGATCGACAAGGCGGAACCGGACGTGCCTGGGGGTCTACTCGTGCCTCTCGGTTCCTTCCGCTTCACCGTGCAGGAAACCGGCACTGTGATCGACGCCGGAATCCAACAGTCGCCGCGGCTGGTGATCGTCACCACAAATGACGATCGGGAATTGCCTGCGCCGTTCTTACGCCGCTGCGTCGTCCATCGTCTCGAACCTCCTGATGAGGCTGACCTCATCGAAATCGCAAAGCGTCACCTCCTCGCCGACGGCTATGACCCCGACGCCTTCTCCGAGGAGGAAACCGACCTGCTGGAAAGGTTGGCGGCCGGTGTGGCGGAGGCCGGGCAAGTTGCCGAGGCGTCCGAACACTGCCCGAGCGTTGCGGAATACCTCGACGCGGTCCGGGCCATGCGACAACTCGGAACGTCACTGTCTGCCGAAGATCTGAGCTTCGTCGAAAGCCTTATCTTGCGAAAGCAAGAGAACGCCAACTGGTAATGGACTCTCAGGGGCAGGTCTGGATGGGCGACGTGATTCGAACGCTGGCCGCGCTTTCAGACGATGGCCATGCCGGTCCGTCCACCAGAAACGCGGTCGCTGAACTGTTCGGTTTCAGCGGGGCGACCTCTGAGCGAAACGATGACGATGACGGTGCCTTCAAGAGGCCACCGGAGGAAAGGCCTGCCGAGGCTGAACCAGCGGCACCGCTCGTCGAACTTCTCGAACCGCTGGTCCTAGAGCGCAACGAGAATGTCGAAGACTTTGAAAACATCGATGGCCCCGAGGCCGCCGCAGCTTCCCCCGGCGCTGATCGAGTGTTCGCCAGGTTGCCAGCGACCGCTACCGAACCCTGCGACTGGTACGACCCGCTACTCGATCACGCCACCGCTAACCGGGTGATAAGAGCGGCGCTGCGAACGGATTGGAAGACCAGAACGATCGAACCCCGGTCGGCGGTGCGACACCTGGCTCGGCTACGACCGATCGATGAGTTGCCGCGAGTATCTCAGCGCGGTTACCGACGGGGCGGACAGGTACTAATCGAGCTCGGGCCAGCGATGGGCCCCTTCGCCCAGGATCAGAACGACATTGCCAATCGGGTCCGGCGGATGTCAGGAGGTCGCATCGAGACACTGGGCGTCAGCGAGGTTCCTGCCATCTCGGCCGCAGCAGATGATGGCTCAACGACGGTGTGGAAGGACTACCGCCCGCCAGCATCAGGTGCGCCGGTGCTGATTCTGAGCGCCCTGGGTGTTGTGGGTCCGACGGCCGACCCGTGGTCGCCGACATCAGCTCAGTGGATGAGCTTCGTCAGCCAGCTCCGCCAACATGGCGCCCGCATTCTGGCCCTCGTGCCGCTTGCCCCTTCCCGACTTCCGAGTCCTCTGCGGAGAACGGTTACAGCGGTCCGCTGGGATGAACGAGCTGGGGCAGCGATGACGACCGCGACTCGATCTACCCGACGACGAAGCCGATGAGTCCAGCACTATGAATGGGCGGGCTGAGCTCATTGAGGAGTTCCTGAACCGATTGGATCCGGCGGCGGTGGCGACTCAGGTCCTGGCCACCGCGGCAGCGCCGTCGGCCTTCCTCGACCCACACCTGGTACGAAGGTTGCGGGTCTCCGCTCTGGCTGATTTCGATTTACCGGTCGACGCCGAAACCGACCTGTGGTGGAGCCCACTGGTGCGCAACGTGACGGTCTCTGGTGGTGCGATCCACGAAGATGCCCTGCCGATGCTCTATGAACGATTCGCTTCCTGGGTCGTTGGGTCGCCCACGGAACGAAAGGCGGCAGCTCTGGTCGGCCACACGATCCGCAGCCACCCCTCGAATCCGCTCCGACAAGCTCAAGAGCGAGTGGTCCTTGCCTCCCTCGGGTTAGGAGATCCAACCGAGGAAATCGCCGACCAGCTCCAACCGGTGATCGGAGCGATACTCGAAGGCCGAAAAGGAGTCGTGCGCTGGGCTCAGCGGTCGATGACCAGGCTGCCAGAGCAGGCAAAGCGATCCGTCCCCGTCTGGTCGGTGGCGGTGGCGGTTCAGCGAGCCACCGGGGTTGGCGTCGACCTTGGCGATCAGCCGCCGGACAGCTCGATCATCGATGGACTGCAAGACGTTGCTCTGGTCGAGCTTGCGGTTCGCTGGCGGGACGATGTGCTTGAGCTCGGCGCCATCGATGCCGAGCGCACGTCGGGAATCTTGGTGCCAGACACATTGCCGAGGGTCGTCGAGATCTGCCGGAGTCCAAGCGCCGACGGCGAGCGAGTCTCGATCCGGTCCGGCGAACTGGTGACAAGCGACGTCGGCTCCGGGCCGGTCTTTCTACGGACCCTCGCCGGGCAGGTCTACGAGATTGAGCAGGAAGTCACCCCGCAGCCGGTGTCGAAGGTGGCCCCGAAGCGTCCACTCGAGACGCCTTCAGTTGAACGGACCGACGCCGATCTGGTGATCGTCATTCCCGGCACGTTCGGCAGCGTTCTCCAGAGAGACGGCCGAGACCTCTGGAACGTCAGCGCCAACGCTTTGACTCGGATGCTTCTGCGGGGAGACTCATTTACTCGCGAGCTGACGCTTGAGGGTTATGACGACAGCACAGAATCGCACATCGACGGCGTCGAAGCGACTGCCTTGATCTCTGATATCAGCATCATCCCTGGATTGTGGCGAACCGGCGGTTACGGCCGCCTACTCGACAGCCTTACCCGGAGATCCGGACTGACCCCGGACGTCAACCTCGTTTCGTTTGCGTGGGATTGGCGGCGGGATATTCGCCTCGCCGCTCGGCAGTTGGCAAACGAGGCCCAGCAACGACTCGAGGAATATCGCAGTCGCGTCAACCCCGACGCCAAGCTGGTGTTGGTCGGCTCTGATCTTGGCGGTTTGGTCGCTACCTGGTTCACCGACGTGCTCGACGGCTCGGAGATGACCAGGCTGGTGGTGACCTTGGGAACACCGTTTAGGGGCAGCGTCAATGCGCTTGAGCAAATGGTCAACGGTCGACGGGTGGGCATTCGCCCGGTCTCGATCGACATGTCCGACATGCTCCGGTCGTTCACCTCGATGTACCAAATGCTGCCGACCTATCCCTGCGTAGAGATTGACGGGAAACTGGTGAGCGTCTCCGATTTTGATCTGCCCAACGTCGACCCGGCGCGTGTGGGGGAGGCATTGGAGATGCACAACGTCTTGATCGAGGCTGGCTCCTCGATCTCTTCGTCCGGTGGTCGTCGCCTGGTACCGATCGTCGGGACCGGCCACGACACCCCCCAGAGCATTCGCTTCGAGAGTGGTCAGGCCGAGGCGCTTAACCACATTCAAGGGGAGGACTATGGAGGCGACGGGACGATTCCGTTGGTCGCCGCCTACCCCGTGTTTGTCGACAGCTCCCAGATCACCTCGGTAACCGAACGCCACGGTCAACTACAGGAAAGCGAGCAGGTACTGAACCAGCTCGACACGTTTATCCGGTTTAGCTCGCAGCCGCAGATACGGGCAACGCACACCTCGGCAACGGTGTCGCTGGAAGTCGGGGATTCGTTCGATATCGGGGCGCCGATCGACATATCGATTACTAGTGATTCGCAAGGACCGCTGATAGTGACGCTCCGGGACGAATCCGGCTCTCAGGCCCCGAATGAGACCCTCCTTGAGGCAGAATCGGCTCCGACCCGCAGGCTCACAACCTCAGTATCGCAGCCTGGCATCTACCGTCTTGAGGTTGCCGAACCTTCAGGGCCGGTCTTGGCTTCTGAGGTGATCATCGTGGGGTTCGACGAGCAGCTTGAACAACGAAGCGAGCTCAGCTAGCCCGATTCGGCTGTCTGTCATGGTTGGATCGCGACACCGGCAGCTACTTAAGTCATCGCTTAAGTAGCTGTTGACGGCCCTTTGAGCGAACGACTAGTAACAACCCCTACTAGTCACCGCATCTTCAGCGGTCACCATTCCTTCAGGGGGTTATGCATGCAGGTACCTGCACCGTTCGAGTACGAACGGGCCACCAGTGTTGCGCACGCCATTGAGCTGCGCGAGAGGTTAGGGGACGAGGCCCGGTTCATCGCCGGCGGACACAGCCTCCTGCCGATGATGAAGCTGCGTCTGGCCAACCCGGAGTATCTGATCGACATCAACGATCTCGAAGAGCTGTTCTACATCAAGGAAGAGGCGGGCGAGATCCGCATCGGAGCGATGACCCGACACCGGGAGCTGCTCGACTCGGAGCTGCTGGCCCAGCACTTCCCGATCTTCCGCGACGCCGAAAAGGTCATCGCCGACCCCGTGGTCCGCAACCGAGGAACACTCGGCGGATCGCTCTGCCAGGCCGACCCGTCCGAAGATCTCTCCGCGGTATGTAATGCGCTCGACGCCAGCTGCGTGATCAAGAGCACCAGCGGCGAACGGGTGATCAGCATGGAAGAGTTCCATGTCGGGCCATACGAAACCGCAGTCGGCGATGCCGAGATGCTCACCGAGATTCGTATTCCGCTCAAGCCAAACGGGTCGAGCGCCTATCAAAAGGTCGAACGGCGAGCCGGTGACTGGGCGGTCGTATCGGCGGGCGCGGCCATCTGGATGGACGGTGGCACCATCGCCGACGGGCGAGTCGGTCTGGCCGCCGTTGGACCAAACACCACAAACATCGGACCGGTGCGCGACGCTCTCCAGGGGCAGACCCCGTCGGAGGAGCTCTACCAGCAGGTTGGCGACATCGCCGCCCAGCACTGCTCACCGAAGACCGATCAGCGGGGAACCGCCGAGTACAAAACCCATCTTGCAGCGGAGCTGACAAAGCGGGCATTGCGAACCGCCGTCCTCCGAGCGACATCAACAAACGGCGCGTCAAATGGCGGCGCGACGAATGGCAGCGCCGGCGGCGCGACGAATGGACAGGGGGCCTGACATGCAGGTGAATATGACGATCAATGGGCAAGAGGTGTCGGAAGACGTCGAAGCCCGCATGTTGCTGGTGCACTTCATCCGCGATCAGGTCGGCCTGACCGGCACCCACTGGGGCTGCGACACTTCCAACTGCGGCACCTGCGTGGTCCTCGTCGACGGCGAACCGGTGAAGTCCTGCACCACCCTGGCCGCCATGACCAGCGGTCACGAGGTCACCACCGTCGAAGGTATGGAGGTCGACAACGTGCTCGACCCGGTCCAGGAAGGCTTCATGCAGTGCCACGGCCTGCAGTGCGGTTTCTGCACCCCGGGCATGATGCTCACCGCCCGAGCCCTGCTCGACAAGAACCCCAACCCAGACGAGGCCACCATCCGCGAGGCCATCTCCGGACAGATCTGCCGTTGCACCGGCTACTCAACCATTGTCCGGTCCATCCAATGGGCCGCCGAACACGAAACCAGCGTCCAGCTCCAAGGAGCCGCACAGTGACTCAAACACCAGCTCATACGATCACCCAGTGTCGCGAGTTTCGGCGCCCTAGCGCCGAAATCTCGTTAGAGAGTCGCGAAGCGACGAACGGCAGCGACGAGCGAAGCGAGAAGCGGCAATGACTGCAGTAGAGACTTCACCAGAGGGCACAGAAACCGAACGGCCTGTTGGCTTCGGCAAGCTGCTCCGCAAGGAAGACCCTCGCCTCATCCGGGGCATGGGCAAGTTCGTAGACGACATCCAGCTACCGGGCATGCTGCACCTGGCGATCCTGCGTTCACCGTACGCCCACGCCCGGATCCTCAGCATCGACAAGTCGGCCGCCGAGGCCCACCCAAAGGTGGTAGCGGTCATCACCGGCGCCGATCTAGCCGAACAGGGCCTGGCCTGGATGCCAACCCTGTCGAACGACGTGCAGGCCGTGTTGGCCACAGACAAGGTCCGCTTCCAGCATCAGGAGGTCGCCTTCGTCGTAGCCGAGGACCGCTACTCGGCCCGCGATGCGTTGGAGCTGATCGAGGTCGAATACGACTACCTCAAGCCGGTCGTCGATGTCCGGACAGCGATGGATCCCGAGTCCCTGGTCATCCGAGATGACCTGGAGGGCAAGGCTGACAACCACATCTTCGACTGGGAAACCGGCGACGAAGAGGCAACAAACGCCGTCTTCGCCAATGCCGACGTCGTAGTCAAAGAAGAGATCATTTACCCCCGGGTCCACCCCGCGCCGATGGAAACCTGCGGCTGCGTGGCCGATGTCGAGCGGGTCTCCGGCCAGCTCACGCTGTGGTCAACCACCCAGGCCCCTCACGCCCACCGAACGATCTACGCCCTGGTGGCCGGGCTACCCGAGCACAAGATCCGGGTTATCGCTCCCGACATCGGCGGCGGCTTCGGCAACAAGGTGCCCATCTACCCCGGCTACGTTTGCGCCGTCGTCGCCTCGCTGGTGATC
>JBOEHD010000259.1:0-11072 GCA_050633745.1 Acidimicrobiales bacterium | reverse complement strand
GGATCAACATCAAGCCGCAGGTGGACGAGTTCCGGTTCCCGGATGGCAAGAGCATCATCATCCTCAGCGAAGGTCGACTGCTCAACCTCGGAAACGCCACCGGTCACCCAAGCTTTGTGATGTCGGCCAGCTTCACAAACCAGGTGCTGGCTCAGATTGAGCTGCACAAGAACGCCGAGGCCTACGGCACCGACGTCGTCGTCCTGCCGAAGCTTCTCGACGAGAAGGTGGCACGCCTGCATCTCGACGCGTTGGGCGTAAAGCTGACCAAGCTCAGCCAGGACCAGGCCGACTACATTGGCGTTCCCGTCGACGGCCCATACAAGCCTGACCACTACCGCTACTAAACCAAGCGCTCGGATCAACCGGGCGCTCATCAAATAGCGCTCTGGTCAACCGGGCGCTCATCAAATAGCGCTCTGGTCAACCGGGCGCTCATCAAGTGTCTAATTCACTGTCACACACCGGCCGTATCTTCGGCCGGTGTGTTGCTTTTACGAGTTTGTCCTGGATGTCGCGGCGCTGGGTCAGAGCGGCGCCGCGGTCGCTGGAACGGTGGCGCATGCGACCGCTGTCTGTCGCGAGCGTCGGCCGCGGGAGCGGTAGAACCCGTCGTTGCGCTCGATAGCGTCGAGGCGCTGTTCCTGTACGACGACGTGGTCCGACGCATCGTGCTTTCGGCCAAAAATCGTGGTCGCCGCGATGTGCTGCAGCAGCTCGGCTTGCTGCTGGCCGAACGAGCCGCAGCGATGGCCTCGGGCGTAGTAGACCCGAGCACCGCGTCTTTCGACCTGGTGACGTGGGTACCGGCCAGCCGAGCGGGGAAGCGGCGCCGAGGCTTCGATCAGGGAGCGGTGCTTTCCCGGGTGGTGGCCGACCGCCTGGGCGTAAAGTCTCGCCGTTTGCTACTGCGTCGTAGGGGAGAGGCTCAGGCTGGCCGCGGTCGGGTCGATCGAATCGGCGGTCCGCAGGTTCGGGCTCGGTTGCGCTGTCCGCCTCGAGTACTGCTGATCGATGACGTGATTACCACCGGCGCGTCGATGTCGGTTTCGGCCCAAGCGCTACGCCGAGCGGGAGCGCACTCGGTGCACGGCCTAGCGGTTTCGTGGGCTGCTCCCGCCTACCAACCGAGCGTGCATCGCGCCTCCTAGGCAAGATGGCAAGAATTTGGTCGGCCTCGTGATGTAGGGTTGAGAAAACGCCAACCATAGGAGATTCACTCGATGGAAATAACCGTCAGCGGTCGAAACACTACGGTCTCGGAGTCACTCCGTCGTCAGGCGGAAGAAAAAATCGGGCGGCTCGACAAATACCTGGCGGGGATGGATCGAGCTGAGGTGCACTTCTGGGAAGAAAAGAATCCCAGGATTGACGACAAGGAAATCTGTGAAGTCACGCTGGAAGGCCACGGACATCACGTCCGCTGCAAGGTTTCGGCTCCGGATGGTTTCACCGCCATCGACTTGGCTGTTGACAAACTGGAACGTCAGCTGCGAAAGCTGAAGACCAAGGTTCAAAAGCGTAAGCGGAGCCGCGAGCGTCTGGACATCGAACCCGAGTTGGTGCCGGAATCGCTCCTGCCGGAGGGCGAAGAGCCGCTGACGATGTACAACATCGTAAAGACGAAACGGTTCGATGTTGCGGCCATGGACCCGCAGGAAGCGGCCCTCCAGATGGACCTGCTAAATCACGACTTTTATGTCTTCCAGAACGCCGAGACCGAAAAGTCGGCGGTGATCTATCGCCGAGACGATGGTGACATGGGGCTTATCGACGTCGGCTAAACACCGCTCCGCTCCAGCACGGTGCGAGCGGCCCTGAAGCCCCGTCTGGCGCGGGTTCCCGTAGACTGATCAACGGAATGAAACTTCTAGACAAAATTCTTCGCGCCGGTGATGGAAAACGGTTGAAAGCCGTGCAAAGCGTGGTCGGGCCGATCAACGCATTGGAATCTGAGATCTCCGCGCTCAGCGACGACAAGCTGCGAGCCAAGACCGGCGAGTTCAAACAGCGGCTGGAAAACGGTGCCGACCTCGACGACCTCTTGGCCGAGGCCTTCGCCGTCGTTCGTGAGACGGCCAACCGGGTCATTGGCCAGCGTCACTACGACGTACAGCTGATGGGCGGCGCGGCCCTTCATTGGGGTTCGGTTGCCGAGATGCGCACCGGTGAAGGCAAGACGCTTGTCTCGACGCTGCCGGTCTACCTGAACGCGTTGGCTGGCAAAGGCGTGCACGCCATCACCGTCAACGATTACCTGGCTAGCCGAGATGCCGAGTGGATGGGCGAGATCCACCGTTGGCATGGCCTTACCGTCGGTCTTGTCGTTCCTGGCAACAGTGACCCGGCGTTCAAGAAGGCTCAGTACGCCTGCGACATCACGTACGGAACGAACAACGAGTTTGGCTTCGACTACCTGCGAGACAACATGGCTCGCAGCCTCGAGGGGCTGACCCAGCGAGGTCATAGCTACGCCATCATCGATGAGGTCGACTCGATTCTGATCGACGAGGCTCGTACCCCGCTCATCATCAGCGGCAAGGTTAAGGGCGCGGCAGATCTGTATTACCGCTTCGCCGATATCGCCTCCCGCCTAAAGCGTGATACCGACTACGAAGTCGATGAAGAAAAGCGGCAGGTGGCCATCACCGAAGATGGCATTTCCCGGGTCGAAGAATTCTTGGAGATCGAGAATCTTTACGACGGCGTCCAGGGAGACCTGGTTCACCAGCTCAACTCTGCCCTAAAGGCCAAGGAGCTATTCCACCGCGACAAGGACTACCTCGTCGATCGTGACGACGTGAAGATCGTCGACGAGTTCACCGGTCGGGTGCTCGACGGTCGCCGTTGGTCCGACGGCCTGCACCAGGCGGTCGAGGCAAAAGAGGGCGTCAAGATCAAAGAAGAGCAACAGACGCTGGCCACGGTCACCCTGCAGAACTACTTCCGGCTCTACGAGAAGCTTGGCGGCATGACCGGTACCGCTTTGGCCGACGCCGTCGAGTTGGAAACCACATACGGATTGGCCGTAATCCAGATCCCGACCAACAAGCCGGTGGCTCGGGAAGATCAGTCCGACCTGATCTACAAGACCGAGGCAGCCAAGTTTGGTGCCGCCATCGACGACATGGCAGAGCGAGTGGCTGCAGGTCAACCGGTACTCATCGGTACCGCTTCGGTCGAGAAGTCCGAGGTTCTCAGCGAGCTGATGACCAAGCGTGGCTTGCCTCACCAGGTGCTGAACGCCAAGGCCAATTTCCGCGAGGCCGACATCGTGGCCCAGGCAGGCAAGTCCGGCTCACTTACCGTTGCTACCAACATGGCCGGTCGTGGCGTCGACATCGTGCTCGGCGGCAATGCGGAGAAGTTGGCTGAGGCCGACACCCAAGCCGAGGGCTACGAACTGGAGTCCGAGGAAGGCCAGGCGTACTACAACAAGCGGCTCGACTACTGGACGCCAATCTGTGCCCAGGAGGGCGAAGCCGTTCGTAAGGCTGGTGGCCTCTACGTTCTGGCAACCGAACGCCATGAGAGCCGCCGGATCGATGATCAGCTCCGAGGCCGTTCCGGTCGCCAGGGCGACCCGGGCGAGAGCCGTTTCTACCTGTCGTTGGAAGACGACCTGATGCGCATCTTCGCCACCGGCGCCATGAACTGGGTAATGGATCGGGCATTGCCCGAAGACGTGCCGATCGAGTCGAAGATGGTNNACCAAGTCGGTAGAGCGGGCCCAGAACACCGTTGAGCAGCGCAACGCCGAGACTCGAAAGAACGTGCTCAAGTACGACGAGGTGTTCAACCAGCAGCGCAAGGTGATCTATGGCCGCCGCATGCAGATCCTCGAGCAGGGCGACCTCCGGGAAGAGACCGTCGAAGCGCTGAACGATGTAGCCGAACACCTGGTCTCCACCCACTGCCTACAGGAGCTCGACGACACCTGGGATCTCGGAAGCTTGCTGACCGAGCTGGAGACATTCTGGTCCACGTCGATAACCGCCGAGGAGCTGGACTCGGTCCGAAGCCTCGAAGCAATACGTGAATTGATCGCCGCCGACGGCCTCAAACATTACGAGCAACGCGAAGCCGAGATGGGCGAGCCGGTAATGCGGCAGATCGAACGTCAGGTCATGCTGCAGATGATCGATCAGCGATGGCGTGATCATCTCACCGAGATGGCCCATCTTCGTGAGGGCATCAACCTGCGGGCCATGGGCCAGCGGGATCCGCTCACCGAATGGCAGAGCGAAGGGTACGACCTGTTCAGCGAGATGATTCACTCGCTAAACGTCGACTATGTGCGCTACGTCATGCACGTCGAGGTTGTGCAGCCCACTCCGGCACCGCCTGCCGACGGTTCAGCAGGAGCCGTAGACGCCAACGGCTCGGCTAGCGACAGCCCAGCAGGCGATTCAGTAGGAAGCGCCAATGGGGCTGGCAAACCCGCAGCGGCCACCGCCGGATCCGTGCCAGCTGCTCCGACCGCCACCGAGATCGTCGCTTCCAAGGCCGGCTCGGACGATGCGCCGGAGCCGAAAGACGACGGATCGGTCCAGCCCTACGTAAAAGACGACTGGGACAAGACACCCCGGAACGCCCCCTGCCCCTGCGGAAGCGGCAAGAAATTCAAACAGTGCCACGGATAAACGTATTCCGACCGGCGATGGGCGCCGGACCGCACGCCAGACCGGCTAGTTTCGTCCTGTAATGGCCGACCTATCCGAAGATCTAAAGAGCCTTCGAACCGAACTCGACGAAGCCCGGGACTATCTCCGGGTCGACGAGTTGCGGTCTCGGCTGCCCCAGCTCGAAACCGAGATGGGCCGCCCCGACCTTTGGGATGACGCCGACCGGGCACGCATTGTGCAAACCGAGTTCACCGCTGTCAAAGAAGATCTGCAGCTGTTCGATCGACTGAGCGAGCAGGTCGACGATGCCGACGTGTCATGGGAACTGTCTCGCGAAGAGGGCGACAAGTCGCTAGAAGAAGAAGCGGCGGCCCTAATCGAAACGCTCGGTAAAGAGTTCGCCGAGCTGGAACTGCGAGCACTGTTCACCGGCCCGTACGACGAGGGTGATGCGGTGTGCGAGGTCCATTCAGGAGCGGGAGGCACCGACTCCCAGGACTGGGCCGAGATGTTGCTCAACATGTACCGCAAATGGGCTCAGAGCCGAGGTTTCGGTTTTGAAGTAACCGACTGCCAGTACGGTCAAGAAGCGGGCATCACCTCCGCCGATTTCATCATCAAGGGCCGCTACGCCTACGGCTGGTTGCAGGCTGAACGCGGCGTACACCGGTTGGTGAGAATTTCGCCGTTCGACTCCCAAGCTCGACGCCACACCGCCTTCTCATCGTTCGCCGTCGTGCCATACATCGAAGATGCCGCCGACCAGATCGACATCGATGAAAAAGATCTACGGGTCGACGTTTTCCGCTCCTCAGGAGCCGGTGGCCAGCACGTAAACACGACCGACTCGGCGGTCCGGATCACCCATCTGCCAACAGGGACCGTTGTCTCGTGCCAGAACGAGCGAAGCCAGCATCAGAACAAGGATCGCTGCATGCAGATGTTGGCCATGAAACTGGTTGCTCTCGAACGCAAAAAGCGGGAAGAAAAGCTGGCGGACGAGGCCGGGGAATCGAAAAAAGTTGAGTGGGGCAGCCAGATCCGCTCGTACGTTCTGCAGCCATACCAGCAGGTCAAGGACGAACGCAGCAGTTATACCTCGGGCAACCCCGAAGGGGTGCTCGACGGCGCAGTTGGGCCGTTTATGGAGGCCTGGCTGCGTTGGCGGCGAGCCGAGCCCACTGCATCAGCGACCTAACGAGCCATCTCGGCGAGTGCGGCCCTTTATCCGCAGCAGGGATTGGCGCCAGCGTTGCTCGGTTCTGAGCCGATCCGGCGGGAAGTACTGGTTCGAACTACGTGCACGTGTCCATATCTTTACAGCTGAGCGAACTACACTGCTTTTTGAGATTGCGGGCCTTCGGCAGTGGTACTCACCAGCCGAAGCGGTGACGAGTTACAAAGGCTAAGGCACACGACCAATGATCAAGCTAGAAGGCGTCTCCAAGGAGTATCCGGGCCAGACGGCGGCCGCTCTGAGCGATGCAGATGCTGATATCGCCAAGGGCGAATTTGTCTTCCTGGTCGGCCCATCCGGCTCCGGCAAGTCAACATTCCTGCGGTTGTTGAACAAGCAGGAAGAGCCCGATACCGGGCGGATCTTCGTGGCAGGCAAGGACATCGGTCAGATGTCGAGCTGGAAGGTACCGATGCTGCGCCGCAACATCGGCAGCATCTTTCAGGACTTCAAGCTGCTCCCAACCAAGACCGTCGCCGAAAACGTGGCCTTCGCCCTGGAGGTAATCGGCCGTCCCCGCAGCGTAATCAGGACCCAGGTGCCGGCGATCTGCGAACTGGTCGGCCTCGGCGACAAAATGACCAAGTACCCCGATCAGCTATCCGGTGGTGAGCAACAGCGAGTCTCCATCGCCCGGGCGTTCGTCAACCGGCCGCTGATCCTCCTGGCAGACGAGCCGACCGGAAACCTCGACCCACAAACGTCGATCGGCATTATGCGGCTCTTGGACCGCATCAACAAGACCGGCACGACCGTTGTGATGGCCAGCCACGACCGGGGCATTGTCGATACCATGCGCAAGCGGGTTATCGAGCTATCGAACGGCGTAATTGTGCGCGATCAAGACCGCGGCGTCTACGAGTAGACCCCCTCCAAACGAGCTGAGAGCCGACCCAACCCATGGCATTTCGCGCTGACTACCTCCTTCGGGAGACAGGCCAAAACCTTTTCCGTAACCCGTCGTTGAGCATCGCCACCATCCTTACCGTGGCGGTCTCCCTTTCGTTGATGGGCGCTTCGCTGTTGGTGCAGCAGGGCGTTGGCCGCATCAACAACGTCTTCAAGGACGAGGTCGAGTTCATCGTCTGGATGGACGTGGGAGTCGGCCAAGAGCAGATCGACGCCACCGGCGACTTCCTGGACAAGAGCATCTATGTACGCCAGACCCAGTACATAAATCAGGAGCAAACCTACGCCGAGTTCCAGAACTACTTCTTCGATGAGCCGGAGATCCTAGAACTGGTTGAGCCAGACCAGCTGCCGACCTCGTTCCAAGTCACTCCCAAGGATGCAGACGTCGAGTCGATCCGGGCTATCGCCACCGAGATCGAGATCCTGGCCGGGGTCGACGAGGTCGAGTTTGCCAGCGACAACATAAAGGCCATTAGTACGTTTTCGCGCGGCAGCTCTCAGATCATGCTGTTCGCCGCCCTGCTTTCGGCTATCGCTGCGGCGATGCTCATGTACAACTCGATTAGGACCGCGGTGTTTGCCAGACGCCGCGAAATCGAGGTGATGCGCCTCGTCGGAGCCACAAAGTGGTTTATCCGTATCCCGTTCATGCTCGAAGGGCTACTGCAGGGGGTGATCGGGGCGTTCCTGAGCATCTTCTCGGTGTTCGGCCTCAACAAAGCGTTCGACAACTTCTTTGGCAGTCTCGACAGCTTTGTCTTCCGAGACTTCGCCCTGCCCGGCTCCGACATTCTGGTGATCGGCGGTTCGCTCATGATCGTGGGAGCGCTGCTGGGAGCGATTGGTGCCGGTGTTGCGGTAACTCGTTACCTAGACGCCTAGAAGCGCTAGCAGGCTCACGCAGAGGATTTCCCCGGCTCTAAGAGAGTTCACAGACTCCTCATAGGGATATCAACAAACTGCGGCCGATAGTAACGGTCATGAACCGCACAACTAACACTCGAAGCCGCCTGATCGGTGTCGCTGTCGCTACTACCATGCTGCTCGCCGCGTGTGGCTCAAGCACCGACAGCGAAGATGCTGTGGACGTCGCAGATACAGCCGATGCTGCCGATGCTCCAGATACAGCAGATGCTCCGGATACTGCAGATACTCCGGATACTGCAGATACAGATATAACAGGTGGCGAAGCGGCCACCGACGCTACGGCCAACGCCGAAGTTCAAACCGACTCCGGGTCGAGTACCGAAGCGCTGGTGGCTTCGGACTACTTGGGTTCCTACACCTTGGCCGACGATGAGTTCGGCACCATGGTGACGGTCACCGTTGAGGGCAACGTTCGAAGCATCGAGACCAACGCCATTCCCGATCACGAGACCGGTGAGTTTCCAAACGACGGCAACCCAAACACCATTAGCGAGCAGGACCTCAGCTGGGAATTCACAACAGCGCCGACCTTCGTGGGGAATGCCGCAACCGCCCGGACTCCCGGCGTAGCGGTCAACGGAGTCAAGTTTGAACCCGGCACCGCCGAAACGGTCACCTGCGATAGCGGTGGGAGCTATCGCATCGAAGCGTTGCAGGAGATCTACGACCTCGGACTGGACTTCAACAACGCCCACGTGCAGCCAACCGGCGAGTATCACTATCACGGCATCTCCGAACTTCTGGTCGATGCATATGAGTCAGATGACGACCTGGTTCATGTCGGCTTCGCCGCTGACGGGTTCTTGATGTACTACTCGAAGTCCGGTGCATACGAGCCCGGCTATGAGTTGTCAACGACCGAGCGCAGCGGCACGGACTGTCTGGTCTCTGGACCCAGCGGTCAGACGTTGGATCTCGAGGGCACGTCGCCCGACGGCACCTACACCTCGGACTGGGTGTTCGACGAGAACAACGGCGACCTCGACAGCTGCAACGGCACGACGATCGACGGACAGTACGCCTACATCGTGACCGATGCCTATCCCTACGTGTCTCGCTGCCTGAACGGTGAAGCCGCAGCCCAGGCCGGCGGCGGTGGCGGTGGCGCCCCGGGCCAAGGCGGAGCCCCGGGTGAAGACGCAGCCCCGGGTGGTGGCGGAGCACCGGGTCAAGGCGCAGCCCCAAGTGGAGGCGGTCCGGATCTGTCCGAAGCTGCCGCCACCCTCGGAGTGAGCGAAGCTGAATTGATGGCTGCCCTCGGCGGGCCGCCGCCTGACCTCGAGGCTGCCGCCGAGACACTCGGCATCACCCTCGATGAGTTGACCGCGGTACTACCTGCCCCCGAACAGGGCACCAGATAGGTACCCGGAGAACCCTGTTCAACCGTTCAGGAATCGAATCGCCGCGCTGACCGAGGCGGCGATAACTAACACGAGCCAAAAGGGTGCCTTCCTCCACACGGCCACCGCTCCGGCTAGCACCCCGGCGATCCTGGCGTCGATGACCAGGTCGGTGCCGGTCACAACCGTTTGGCTAACGACGAGGGCGGCTAGTAGCGCCGGTGGCAAGAGCTGACCAACTCGCAGCGGTAGCCCGGCCACACCGGATGGCGTTGCGGCGACGTCATCCGGTCGCCCGGAGGCCAGCGTGGCTGGGCCGAACACCAACAGCCCGAGCGCTTTCAGTATGTAGGCGCCGCAGGCCAGCACCAGGATCGCTGTCCAACTCATGCGCTCTCGACCTTCGGCTCGGTCACTGGTTCGGGTTGCTCGGGAACCGCCAGGGCGATCAGCGCCCCGGCCGCGGCCAGCAGGATGGGTAGCCCCGGTTTGACGAATGGGGTGACGCTGAGGGCGATGATGGCACCAGCAGCGGCGGCGACCAATCCTCGCCGGTGGCCAAAGGCCGGTGCGGCTAGGGCAATAAATCCTGCGGGAAACGCGGCATCGAGCCCCAGCGCCTGGGGGTCACCGATCGCTTCGCCGCCGATGGCCCCCAGCAGCGTTCCGAGGTTCCAGAAACCGAACACCGACAACCCGCAGGCCCAAAACGCACCCTGGCGGTCGGCGGGGTTTTTCTGAGCCAGTGCTAGGGCGGTCGATTCATCGATTATCAGCTGCGAGCCGGCGATTCGTTTCCACAGTTTCGCTTTGAGATGCCCGGCCAAGGCGATGCCGTAGAAACCGTTTCGAGCCCCCAGCAGCAGAGCGGAGCCGAGCGCCGCCCCTTCGCTACCACCGGCGCCAACAACGCCCACTGCGGCGAACTGTGACGCTCCGGTGAACACCAGCAGCGACATCGCCATGGTCTTGGCGACCGTTAGACCGTTGGTCGTTGCCAGCACCCCGAACGCCACTCCGAAGACCCCGGTCGCGGCGCCGATAACGATGGCATCGCGAAGGTAAGCAGATCGCTTCATCGCGGAGAGGCTAGCGGGGCTATCGTGCCTCCCATGGGTTGGCTCATACTCCTAGCCGTTGTCGTCGTCGTGCTGCTGATACTGGCGGTGATCGACGTGGTTCAGCCTCGTCATGCGATCCGCCGCAACTTCCCGATCATCGGTCGTCTTCGCTATCTGCTGGAGCGAGTCGGCCCCGAACTTCGGCAGTACATCGTCGCCGACAACGACGAGGAGCGGCCCTTCAGCCGCGACCAGCGTCGTTGGGTTTATGCGTCGTCCAAGAAGGAGAATCAGTACTTCGGGTTTGGCACAGACAACAACATGGAGTTGCCGCAGTACCCCATTATCCGGCACTCGCCGTTCCCCTATGTGAGCCCGTCACCGGCACCAAAGGCCGCGGGAGAGGCGGCGCAGAATGGGCCGAGCCACGCCGTGCCCTACCTGCCGCCGACGAAGGTGCTTGGGGAGTGGCGCGACCGCCCCGGAGCGTTCCGCCCGGAGTCGCTGGTGGGAATCTCGGCCATGAGTTTCGGTTCGCTGTCGGCCCGAGCAGTCCAGTCGCTGAACCGAGGAGCCCAGATCGCCGGTTGCATGCACAACACCGGGGAGGGTGGGGTCAGCGACCACCATCGACTCGGTGGCGAACTGGTCTACCAGTTGGGCACCGGCTACTTCGGAGCCCGGACCCCCGACGGTCGATTCGACCTCGATGCCGCGGTGGCTTTGATGGACACCGCTCCGGTGCGAGCGATCGAGATCAAACTCAGCCAGGGAGCGAAACCCGGCCTGGGTGGCGTGCTGCCTGCGAGCAAGGTCACCGCCGAAATCGCCGCCGCCCGAGGCGTGCCGATCGGTAAAACGGTGGCCAGCCCCGCCGGACACGCAGAGTTCCAGACCGTTCGAGGCATGATCGACTTTGTCGAACTGATCGCCGACGGATGCAAGGTGCCGGTCGGCATCAAGTCGGCGG
>JBOEHD010000258.1:0-24564 GCA_050633745.1 Acidimicrobiales bacterium | reverse complement strand
TCGGGAGGGCGGACAAGTTTGTCCGCAAAGACCCTGAAGGACATGGGACTGCCTAAGGTCTCCCACATCGAATCCGGCTTTGGTGGCTGGAAAGAAGCCGGTCTTCCAGTCGTCGACTACGACACCTGGAAAGCCGCCTCCAAAGGCTAGACCGAAGAACTGCAGCGGCTGTCGGGACCTGAATCAGGTTCCGACAGCAGCGAAGTTGGCCAGCGCCCCGGACAACAGCTCTAGCGTTCTGCCCTGCCCACGTACATCGTGGCGTTGGGCTACCGCATAGGGATTGTTGTAGGCGACGAACGTCTGGCCATCGGCATCGGTATAGATCAACATCTTCTGCGGCAGATCCAGGGCGATCGACTGATCGGTCCGCATCAGGTTCGATCCCAGCGAAGGGTTGCCGAACACCACTAACTTGGTCGGCCTCAGCTCAAGGCCGACCGAGGCGGCGTTCTGCTGGTGATCGAGCTGCAGTGCCACCCCAACCGGTGGTGCTGCTTCGAGCGCAGCCACAATGTCGTCGTGGGCCTCAGCGACGCTCTTGGTGGTCGATACCTTGACCAACCCGGCCCGCTCTCTAACCGTGCCGGCGTCGAACACCGGATCGACGGTGGTTCCCGTGGCTACGCCAGCCAGTCCGGCCAGCGCCCTGGCGATGGTTTCTAACTGGGCATCGGCGCCGTCGATCCCGTGGCGCGATTGCAGATAGGCCGGTGCGTTGTAGCCGACCCGGACGATGCCAAACAGGTCTTCCCAGATCAGCATCTTCTGAGGAAGGTCGATCCCGGTGGTCTGCGAGGCCTGCATCAGCGGAGTACCGATGGCCGGGTTGCCGAAGAACACCTCGGTTGTCGGCGCCAGCACGATGCCTCGACCGGCGGCCGCCGCCGAATGGTCGACGGTGCGAACCAGCCGAAGGTTGGGGTTGGCCTCGATCGCCGCCGACAGATCGGCTACCGAATCCTCGAAGCTCTTGGTGCTCTCGACGACTACCGCGCCAACCGGGTTCCGTTCGTCGCGGTAGGAGGCGGTGCCCGACCCTTCGAATGAGAGATCAGAGGCGCAGTCGGATTCGCCTCTGGAACCATCGGCAGGACTGGTGGTGGTCATCTGCACCAAGACGCCCCGCAGGGCTTGGATCCCGTGACCGGTCGAGATGACTTCGCTGATTTCTGGGCCGTTGACCGAGCCTCGCAGCGTGCCGCGGATAGCGCCGGTCGATGCCGCAGGCTGCAAAGTCCAGCGGCCGGTGATGCGCCCCATGCCGTCTGGGGCGATGACTGCGGTGCTTCGAACCGTAAGCGTGCCGGTCATCAAGGCGATCGACGATTCGGTCAGCCCGACCTGCTCGGAGGTGATGATCGTGGTGCCGTCTGGCCTGACCCGCTCGGCGATCACTTCGACACTGCAGCGGTCGCCGACGATGTTGAATTCAACTGCAGGCTCAACCCGGGGAGGAGTGCCCTGCGCAGAGGCTGGGCTGGTTGCTACAGCCCCCAACGTTGCTACTGCGACCGAGAACGCGACGAGCGCAACCCGGAGCCGATCTAGTCGACGGCGAACCGTTCGATCAGGATGCGATCTACGCGATCCGAGAAAGGAAATACCAGCCATGTCCAACCTCAAGTCTTCTGTTCCGCCCGACGCCGCCGCGACCGAGAGATATCGGCCGCGCCACGCAGCTTAGGTCATCGACAGGCATCGCGCTCCTGCACATAATTCAGCCTTGAACCGGATCGGTTACTCGCTCTTGTGAGGGCGGCTCAGCAGGTCCCACTTGTTGCCAGCGATGTCGACGAAGACAGCCACCTTGCCGTATGGCTCAGAGCGAGGCGGCGAGGTGAATTCGACGCCGGAGGCCACCATGTGCTCGTAGCGAGCATCGAAGTCGTCGACGGTGAGGAAGAAACCGACGCGACCCGCTGTCTGGTTCCCGATGGCCGCTCGCTGCACGTCGCCGTCAGCCTTGGCTATCAAGATGCTGGTCTCGGCTCCGCTGGGGCGGACAACCACCCACCGCTTGGGTCTCCCTCCAACCGATGTTGTCGCTGGCGAATCTTCGATCAGTTCGAATCCCAGCACATCGACAAAGAAGGCGATGGCCTCGTCGTAATCGTCTACCAGAATCGAGATCAGAGAGAGTTGGTCAGCCACCGGACCAGTATGAGCGAAATTTGTAGAAACCGGCGGCCGGCGCGGTCCTATACTCCGGCGATGACCGAGATTGACATCGACCGAGTGCGGGCCGACACACCGGGGTGCGGGCAAGTTATCCACCTGAACAACTGCGGCACGGCGCTGGCGCCCCAACAGGTCGTCGATTCGATGATCGATTATCTGCGGCTGGAGGCGACCGTCGGAGGCTACGAGGCAATGGACGTGGCCGCCGAGGGTTTGGATCGGGTCTACACCGCCGGGGCTGAGTTGCTCAACTGTGACC
The DNA here is from genome assembly GCA_050633745.1 of Acidimicrobiales bacterium. Lineage (GTDB taxonomy): Bacteria > Actinomycetota > Acidimicrobiia > Acidimicrobiales > SZUA-35 > JAHELU01. The sequence continues at coordinate 22,124 of JBOEHD010000258.1, read as the reverse complement.
GGACCGAGTTGGCGTTTACCGACGGTGCCTCGGAGGCATGGTGGCGGGCCTTCCTCTCAGTGCCGCTCCGGGCTGGTGACCGGGTACTGATAGGGCGGACCGAGTACATCTCCAACGCCCTGGCCCTGCTGCAGGTAGCCGAGCGCGGCGTGACCGTAGAGGTGGTGCCCGATGACGCCGACGGCCAGATCGACCTCGATGCGCTGCGGACGATGCTCGACGAACGGGTCAAGCTGGTCTGCCTGACCTCGATCGCCATGACAAACGGCTTGGTCAACCCCACGCCTGCGGTTGGGGCACTGGTGAAGGAGGCGGGGGCTTACTTCCTCGTCGATGCCTGCCAGGCGGTCGGTCAGATGCCGGTGGACGTCGAAGAGTTCGGCTGTGATTTCCTATCGTTCACCGGGCGGAAGTTTGTGCGCGGTCCTCGGGGTAGCGGCATGCTCTACGTCCGCGGCTCGATTCTCGATGACCTGGCGCCGCCGGTCTTCATCGACGGTCGCTCAGCCGATTGGACCTCCGAGACGAGCTACCAGTTGCAACCCACGGCCCAGCGCTTCGAGTTCTTTGAGCGGTCCTATGCCTCAAAGCTGGGGCTGGGTGTTGCCTTCGACTACGCGCTCGATCTAGGAATGGAAGCAATCGAGGCCAGAGTGGTGATGTTGGCCGATCGATTGCGTGCCGGGCTCGCCGAATGCGACGGCATCCGGGTCCTCGACACCGGGGTCCGGCGCTGCGGCATCGTTACCTTCGACGTGGCGGGTCGGGATGCGGTCGAGGTTTCGACAANNTCCGGCTCTCGCTATGACATCGCTGCCCGGTCGGTGGAAGCGGTGGTGCGGGCTGGTGTGCACTACTTCAACACCGAAGCCGAGATCGATCGTTTGGTGGCCGAAGCGGCCTCCCTGGTTCGCTCCTAGGGCCGGTTGAGCAACATCGGTTTCCCGCTACGGTCGAATAGCGAGCAGTAACAGCTCCAGATCTCAGCAGCCCTCCGGGCGCTTGACGGAATTGCAGCCTCCGGGCGCCTGACGGAATTGCAGCCTCCGGGCGCCTGACGGAATTGCGGCCTCCGGGCGCCGTCATTTTGCGATCAGCTGCAAGGAGCTGAACAATGTCAATGCAAGTTACGCCTGTCCATCGACGCCCTGCTTATTGGGCCTCCAGATACTTGGCCACGAGATACGTACTGCAAGTTGTGCTGGCGACAGCGTTGCTGGTTGGTTCGGTTGTGGTCATCGGACCTGATCCGGCGGCCGCTCATGGCTCATCGGCCAACGGTTGCACCGGCGTCTCGGATTCGGGGTACGGATACAGCTTTCACGCCGCTTGCGATGCTCACGACCGGTGCTATGGCACCAAACCGTACGGGTCGTCGTGGTCTGGTCGCCGTCAATGCGACCGGGTCTTTCGTTCCGAGATGCTCGGCTACTGCGGGCGGCATCGGGCTCTCAGCCTCAAGCGTGCGGCCTGCAAATCTCGGGCCTGGGCCTACTACTACGGGGTGCGAGCCCTGGGGGCGCCGTTCTGGGCTCGATCGCATGGCACGGTGATCGCCTAGGCCACCAGCAGGGGTCGCTGACTGCTACGCTCCACGGGGCCACCGCCTCCCAAGCCGGACGGTCGCCCGCCCTGTCCGCTGCGGGCCCCTGGAGCGTCGGCGGTCCCTTCGAACCCCGGCGGTACAACATGGATTATGAATCAGCAGACTTGGCGGCCAGAGTCGAAGAGGCCGAGATCTATTCGATCGCGGTGCGAACTTCGTTGAAGTTGGCGCCGCTGCTGTCGGCCAGACTCGACAACAGGGTGCTGCTCAAGCGGGAAGATCAGCAGCCGTCGTTCTCGTTCAAGATCCGTGGTGCGGCCAACAAGATTTTGTCGATGCCCGACGATGTTCTGCAGCGGGGAGTGATCTGCAGCTCCGCCGGAAACCACGCTCAGGGAGTGGCGCTCGCCGCGTCGCGTCGAGGGGTTCGCTCGGTGATCGTGATGCCCGAGACCAGCCCCGACATCAAAATCGATGCGGTACGGTCATTCGGTGGCGAGGTCATTCTCCACGGCGACAGCTATGACGACGCTCAGTCTCTGGCTCTGACGATGGCCGAGAACGATGGTCTGTGTTTCGTGCACCCCTTCGACGACCTCGATGTCATCGCCGGTCAGGGAACGATCGGCCGGGAGATTCTCGACCAGGTCAACAGCGAGCTCGATGCGGTCTTTGTGCCGATCGGCGGTGGCGGTCTCGCCGCTGGCATCGCCACATACATCAAGGTCAAGCGACCCGATGTTGCCGTCTACGGCGTCGAGCCGGTTGATGCCGCCAGCATGGAGGCGGCCTTTGAGCATGGCGCGCCGATTGCCCTCGATCGTGTGGGGTCCTTTGCCGATGGTGTTGCCGTCAAGCGGGTAGGGGAGCAGACCTACCGGCTGTGTCGCAAACATCTCGACGGCATCATCACCGTGACCACCGACGAAATCTGCGCCGCGATCCGAGACATCTTCGAAGATACCCGCACCGTGGTTGAGCCTGCCGGTGCGCTGGCGTTGGCCGGGCTGCATCGTCATGTCGAAGACAAGGGCGTGACCGGCCAGACGATGGTTGCCATCAACTGTGGCGCCAACATGAACTTCAACCGGCTCGGTCACGTCACCGAACGCACCGCTATCGGCGACAAGCGGGAAGCGATCCTGGGGGTGGAGATCCCCGAAACAAAGGGCAGCTTCTTAAACTTCTGTCAGGCCATCGGCGAACGCCACATGACCGAGTTCAACTACCGACGCAACAGAGCCGACAAGGCAACGGTCTTCGTCGGTCTCGAGCTCCGGGATGGCGCCGAGGATCGTCACGCCCTGATCGAGCAGCTGAAAGATTCCGGTTACGGCGTCTGCGACCTCACCGAGAACGAGATGGCCAAGGTCCACGTGCGTTATCTGGCGGGCGGGGTTCCCGTCAGCGTTGAGAACGAACGGGTCTACCGATTCGAATTTCCCGAACGTCGTGGCGCGCTGCTGGCCTTTCTCCGTGCGGTTGGCATCGACTGGAACATCACGCTGTTTCACTATCGTAATCACAGCTCGGACTACGGCCGGGTGCTGGTGGCCGTCGAGGTTCCGCCCGAAACCATGGACGACTTCAACCAGCACCTCATCGACCTCGGCTATCCGTACTGGGACGAAACCGACAACGAGGCCTACCGGCTGTTCCTCCAACCCTGAACCGGGGTTTAGACCCCGTCGGTGGCCAGCACCCGGATCGTGCCCGCGGCCGGGTCGACTCGAACCGTGGCACCATCGGGGATCTGGCTGGTCACACCGGCGACGCCGACCAAACCAGCGATGCCATACTCTCGGGCGATCACCGCGGCGTGGCACAGGAGCCCGCCGTTCTCCACCACGACTGCGCCAGCGATAGCGAGCACCGCGTTGTAGGTCGGCACGGTGAATGGGGCGACCAGAACGTCGCCCGGCGCCATTCTCGAAAGGGCATCGATTTCGTCTGTGACCACTCTGGCGGTGCCGACATACGGCTCGGTCCCGATGCCTACGCCCTCAAGCGAGGGGGTGGTGCGGTCGCTTTCGATCAGAGTCATCACCGTCAGCACCACATCCATCAACTTGGCCAGCGATGATGGCATGGTCCACAGCGGTGGGTCGTCTGGTTCCGGACCGAGCCACGCCGGAGCGGCGTGTTGCTTAAAGCTCTGGCGTTCGGCGCAGCGGTCGGCGAGCACATCAACGCTGGGGGTCGAGGCGCCGCGGAGCAGGCCATCGAGTTCGTCTGCTTCAAGGTCGAAGATGTGCTCGGAGTCATTGATCCGACCGGTCGCCAGCAGCCGGCGACCAGCTTCGAGCAATGCCCGACGTACGAGACCTGCCGGCCACTGATAGGTGACGGGGCCATTCTCGTCGCGCAGGCCGTACAGGTCCCTGGCGTCGGAGACCAGGCGGTCGAATTCGTCTCGATCATCGGGTTGCAGTTGCTGCCGCAGCCGGTCGGCGGCCGCATCCCCGACCGCCTGCGCTGTTTCTTCGACGACGGTCGGCCCACCGGCTCGGGCCGGGGCGTTTATGGCGCCGAGGGTGACGGCTGGCAGCTCGTGGAGTGTCATTTCCGACAGGTCGTAACCGGTTGTCAGTCGCCAGCCGTACTCGTCGAGAAACGAATCGAGTAAACCGGCCGCTTCGGGTGAAACCGATCGTACGGCGTCGAGGTCGTTGAACGGTCCGTGCCCTTCGACAGCCTCGGCCACCTTGGCCAGAGCTACCGCGGGAGCGCTGGTGGCAGGCGACGAACCGGCCAGCGTTGCCATGACGTCGACCTTGTCGAGCCCCCACTCTCGGGTCTCGACCAGCAGCAGACCGATCGGTCCGAGATCGCTGACGTGGAGGCGGAAGTGCAGGGTCGCTCCGTGGAACAGCAACTCGATTAGTTCAGCGAGGTGATCGGCCAGCTGCTCGTCGGTCATCGACCCTGGATCCTCGGCGGTGAGCCTCGACGAGTTTTCGATCATGTAAGGCCGATGGATGTTTTTCCAGTCGGCCAGTTCCTCGTTCCACACCCGACCGGCGAGAGCCCGTTCGGCCTTCTTCGCCTGACGGCGAAACGCTGGATGGGTTCTGGTCAGCACCCATAGCACCGGGGCTGGCGGCAGTGGCAGATCGAGGTTGCCTGCCACTAGGGGCACCAAGCGGTAGTAGAAGTTGCCGTTGACGAACGCCGCCTCCAGACCTTTGAGCGGCCCGCCGATGAGGTCGAACCCCTGAGCCATTCCTTCGGTCATGCCATGGGCGATGACCCGCTGCACCAATCGGGAACAGTCGGGTTCGAAATGAGATCCGTCGAGCTGCCAAGACCCCGGCCCGGGTTTGGACCAATCGAGCTGGGTGCTTGGCTCGCTCGCCTCGATTTTGCTTTCGGTGATCTTTGTCGTTCCGGTCATAGCGTTCCTTTCAGGCGGCTCCGGCGCACCGAAGCCAGGGTTCAGGGTTTCGGGAAGCCTCCGTCGGCTGCGAACTGTTTCTGCATAGCCCTCGCCGCCCACCAGACCATGCGGGCCGCATCGGCTCCGCTGTGTCCTAGGCGGTCATGGAGTTCGAGAAAGGTCGCCGACGACATGATCGTGACCAGCAGGTCGGCAAGGTCCTGACGATCTTTTGCCGTGGAATCGGGGAAGGCCTTGTCGAGGCGGACATGCATTTCGGACTGCAGTTTTTCTAGCCGCCGGGCCCGTAGGTCGCTGCCGAGAGGGGAGAGGTGCTGGGCTCTAATGGCCTCAACATCGGTCTCGAAGTCCGACCACATGGCGGTTAGATACTGCTCTGGCCGGTCGAACATGTCTTCGCGTCCATCGACCATGGCGTCGGCCCGACGTTGCTGGATTTCCGCTACGTCATCGAGCAGATCCTGCTTTGTCGGGAAGTATCGGTAAATGGTGCGAACCGAGACGCCGGCGTGGGCGGCGACCGCAGGAATGCTGAGGTTGGCCGGGTGCTCGTTGAGCAGCAGAGCGGCAACGGCATCGCGAATGGCCTGACGAGAGACCTCGGCCCGTCGGCGCCTGAGGTCTTCGGGGGCGGCGGAGGGTGCGGTGTTGCCTGCTGGCTGAGAGTCTGGGGCCGAGTCGGGCTCGTGCCGCGAATCGCGTTTGCCGGGCATGGAAACCACCGTACAACAAATTTCCATCTATTGGCACGATTCGTGTCATATCTGTCATGACTCGTGACACTAGTTGTTCGGCGTAGTTGTTCGATAGACAGTGGTTTCTGGCTAGCTGTCGTGGTTTCTGGCTAGCTGTCGTCCCTGTCCCTGTCCTTGTCCTTGTCCTGATGCTCGGGGTCGATGTTGTTCTCCGGATCGATCTTGTCTTCGGGGTCGACTTCTTGCTTCTTTTCACTGTCGCGGCCCGGCGGTTGCACCGCAGGCATCGGCCTCATGGCCAGTGCCGGCTTTGAGCCACCGTCGCCGCCCGAAGCGGCGGCCATACGGGCCTGGCGCACCGTGGAAGGCCGTAGCTCGACGGTCCTCGTGGCCTGTTCGAGTATCGGCGGATCCACCGACGCCTCATCAGTACCGGCGAGCGATTCAGTGGTATCGGCGAGCGATTCGTCTGAATCGGTGAGGTCGATGAGCTGAGTTTCCAGAGCGGGGGTTTCCAGAGTTGATGTTTCCAGCGCCGTGGTTTCGGCTTGCTCGGAAGCAGGCTGTTGGATCTCAAGCAGCGTTTGTTGCTCCGATGTGAGGGACTCATCGGGCCGGATCGTTGGCAGCTCATTCACCAGCAGTGTTTGGTTTGCCACCGGTTCCGCTATCGATCCCAAGTCGCTAACGCTCGGCACCGGCGTCGTTGCAATCGGAACTGTCGCTGGATCCGGTATCGACCGGTCGGAATCAGGCAGCGGATCAGCTCCTGAACTAGCTAGCGAAGCAGTCAGCGCGGTCGACAGCGAGTAGAGCACGACGACCAGCAGTGTGGCCGCTGCGGTTGGCACCACGTAGGGCCAGATCGAGGAGTCGTAGGTCTCGAAGCCGGCTCGAATTGCCGTTCCCAGCTGTGGACGTTCATCCGCTCCGCCGAATCCTGTGAAGCCCAAAACGATGTGGATTGAGACCGCGACGGCGCCACAGAACAGAAGCACGCCAGCGAGCATGGGGAGCGGCCGGTCATCGTCGGCGAGGGCGACCTTAGCCACCAGTCGAGCGGCCAATGGTGTCAGCGCCAGGCCGGTGAAGAACAGGAAACCCCAGCCGAGATCCGAGCGGCCCGAGCGGCCGAAGGCAACGAAGGCCAGCGGCAGCATGATCGTCGTCGGCCACCAAAGAGCGTCGGTGGCGATGTCGAATACCCGAGCAACGATCGACGGTGTCCGTGTGGTGAGGGCGGCAATGACGGTCCCCAGAACGGTGGCAACGGCGGCGGGTACCGCGCCGGCGATGACCGCAGGCCAGAGGCCGACCGCGCTCAGGTGAACCAGTCCGCGGCCAACGCTGTCGGTTCCCAGCCACGGCCCACCAAACGTGGGAGGGGCCAACAGGGCGCTGGCGTCCCGGCCGGTCGCACCGGCGAATGACCCCGCCAGCGCTACGGCTACAAGTAGAGCGAGCGCCACGGTCATCGACATGAGTAGGCCGGTTGCGGTTGTAGTGGTCGGTCTCGTTCGCTCGGCGGTTGCAGTCTCGCTGTCGAGAAAGTGGCCTGCTACCTCGATCGCAATGACCAAGACGGCACCGGCCAGCGCCAGCCAGAAGACGAATTGGAAGGTCTCATCGGTGGCCCGTCTGCTCAGTGCATCGTAGAATTGAGGGAACGAGCCCTGCTGGCCGGAGAGGACTTCAGCGACCGCCAGCGTCAGCAGGAATGCGGTTGTTGGAATGCCGAACCCCGACCCGATGCGGGTGTCGGCTCGCGCTGCCGACCAGTTGGCTGCGGTTTGCGGTCCGAGCATCGGGATCGTTTTTGCTCCGGCGATCACCGCGGCAATCGATGGGGCGATGGCTGAGCCGACGACCAGCCCCCACAGGCCGAGGAAGGCCAGTCCGTCGCCGATCGAGCTACTCAATTCCACCGGGCTCGATGGGGCGATGCCCTGCCTCGTCGCTGCCCGGGCGATCGGGTATATCGCCAAACCTGGAATGGCGAAGGCCATCGCTGGCACCGTTAGATGGCCAACCAGCCGGCCCAGCTTCGGGGCTCGCATCAGCAGGCCAAACGCCCCGCCTAGTAACAGTCCGAGAAAGATCCCCGCCGCGGCCAGTTCCATGGTGCGACCGAGCGACGCGCTGACCTCGGCGGTAGGGGTGAGGGCATCGGCAAACGATGACCAATAATCTGACCAGCGACCGGCATCGGGGCTGAATGTGTCTTTGATCTCGAGCCCAAGCCAGAACGCCACCAGCGTGGTGCTGAGCAGCACGCAGATTGCTCGGGCAAGCGCGTTGGCACCGACTCGGAGTAACGAATTCGATGACCCGTCTGTCGACACGCACCTATTCTGCCAACAGTCGACAAAAACAGTCGAAAAATTGTCTATCAACGAGTGGCGTTGATTCTCAGACCTCTGCCAGCGCTTTTGTGATGTCTTCGACCGCTACTTTGCCGTCGCCAAACAGCATCAGCGTGTTATCGAGGGCGAAGAGGGGGTTGGGGATACCGGCAAATCCTGGACTCAGCGATCGTTTAATAACAACGACTGTGCGAGCCCGATCTGCATCAAGAATCGGCATGCCGGCGATTGCGCTCTCCGGGTTTTCCCGGGCATCGGGGTTCACCACATCGTTGGCCCCGATAACGATGACCACGTCGGTCTGCTCGAAGGTCGGGTTGACCGAGTCCATCTCCAGCAGTTGCTCGTAAGGGATCTCGGCTTCGGCGAGCAGCACATTCATATGTCCCGGCATACGACCGGCCACCGGATGAATGGCGAACACCACGTCGGATCCGTTCGCTTCAAGGGCTCGGGTGAGGTCACGGACTGCGTGCTGGGCTTGCGCAACCGCCATGCCGTAGCCGGGCACGATCGCCACTCGCTGAGCAGTCTCCAGCAACATAGCCACTTCGTCGGCCGAAGATGATGTGACCTTGCCGTCGTACACCTCGTCGGCATCGAGCGACTGTCCGCCTGCTTCGATCGAGCCAAAAAGAACGTTGCTCAGCGTGCGGTTCATAGCCCGACACATGACCTGGGTTAGCAGCAAACCACTGGCTCCAACCAGTGCGCCGGCGATGATCAACAGACTGTTGCCCAGCACGAATCCGGCGGTAGCCGCGGCTAGACCCGAGAGGGAGTTGAGTAGGGCGATCACCACCGGCATGTCGGCTCCGCCGATGGGCATGACCAACGAAACGCCGGCGATCAACGCGATGCCGATGATGGCCCACATCCAGAAATGATCGGGTTTGACGATCAGCCCAACACTCAGGCCGAGCAGCAGCACGGTGATGGCGACGTTGAAGATTCTCAGCGCCGGGTCGGCGATCGCTCCGCCGGACAGGATCTCCTGCAACTTGGCGAACGCCACGATGCTGCCGGAAAGAGTGATACCGCCGATGCCGAGCGTCAGAGCGGTCGCCACCGAGGTGTCGAGCGTGTGGTCATCGAGATCGAGGGCCACAACGAACGCGGCAGCACCGACCAAGACCGAAGCTGCGCCGCCGAAGCCATTGAACAGCGCCACCATCTGGGGCATACCGGTCATGGCGACCCGTTGAGCCGCCACCGCTCCGATGGCCGCTCCTAGCAGCAGACCGACCGCCAGCAGTCCGTAGCTAATGATCTGCTGGTCGGTCAGGGTGACCACGATCGCCAGCAACATGCCGGTTGCGCTGAGCAGGTTGCCCCGCACTGCGGTACGAGGTTTGGCCAGGCCCTTCAGCCCGAAGGCGAACAGGACCGCAGCGATGAGGTAGCCAAACTGAGTCAGCTCACTGAGTTCACCCATACCGCTACCGCCTCCGGCTGAACATGCCGAGCATGCGGTGGGTGACCATAAATCCGCCGACCACGTTGATCGTGGCCAACACCACCGCCCCGAAAGCCAGATACTTCGTCAGGTTGGAGTGCCCCGCCCCGGCGGCGGAAAGAGCTCCGATGACGGTGATGCCGGAGATGGCGTTTGAGCCTGACATCAGCGGGGTGTGAAGTGTTGGCGGCACCTTCGCGATGAGCTCGACGCCGAGAAACACTGCGATCACGAAGAGGGTGAGGGCAACGACAAAAGTCACGATGATTGCTCCTGAGACGCTTCGGGTTCGGGGTCTAGGGGTTCCGGCTCTAGAGGTTCAAGGTCGAGCTTGGCTCGTACCGCCGGATGGGGGACTTGGCCGCCATAGCCGACCACGGTGCCAGCGGTGATCTCGTCGCTCATATCGATGGCTGGCTGGCCATCCGGGGCAAGGTGTTTCAACAACGAAATCACGTTGTTGGAAAACATCTGGCTCGATGTTGCTGAAGCCCCAGACGCAAGATCGGTCGGCCCGAGGATGATGACCCCTTCATGGATGACCTCGTCGTCTGGCATCGTTAGGCGACAGTTGCCACCACGCTCGGCCGCCAGATCGATGATCACAGAACCGGGACGCATGGCCTCGACCATCTCGGTGGTAATCAGTTCCGGGCTGGCAGCCCCGGGGATCGCCGCGGTCGTGATGACCACATCGGCCTCTGCCAGATATGGAGTGAGCTGCTCGTTCTGGCGCCGGTTGATGGCCTCGGTCTGTTCGGTGGCATAGCCACCGGCGTCTTCGGGGCCATCGCCGGATTCGGGTGGCGGCGTCTTGTCGGCACCGGGTTGGGCGGCAAGAGCTGCCGGACTCAGGTCGATCTCGATGGCCTTGGCCCCGACCGACTGGATCTGTTCCAGGGCTGCGGGGCGGATGTCGTATCCCTCGACCACCGCACCGAGTCGCCGGGCGGTAGCGATGGCCTGCAGCCCGGCCACACCGGCTCCCAGGATTACGAAGCGGGCCGGCGGCACGGTTCCGGCCGCAGTCATCATCATGGGCAGCATCTTTGCCAGCCTGCTGGCGCCTAGTAGCGCCGCTTCGTACCCGGCGACCGTGGCCATCGACGACAGCACATCCATCGCCTGGGCCCGGGTGGTGCGGGGGATGAGTTCGAGTGAGATTACCGTCGCTCCGGTGGCGGCCAGCGCTGCGGCATCGGCGGGTCGCCACAGTGGATCTTGCAGGGAAATCAGCGTGTGGTCGGGGCCTAGATTCTCCCACTCCGGCGATGCCAGATCAGCGGTGGTCGGGCCATTGATCTGGACCACCACGCCGCTGGAGCCGATAACCGCCCCTCGCTGGGCGATCGTGGCACCGGCTTCGCGGTATTGCGCATCGGAGAAGCCGGAACGCAGGCCGGATCCCACCTCGAGTACAACCTCATGTGATGCCGCAATCAAAGTCGACACACCGGCGGGTGTGAGAGCGACGCGGCGCTCTCGGTTCAGGTTTTCTCTCGGCACGCCGATTCGCATTTGCTGGCTTAGCCCCGTCTCAACATCCTCGCGCTATCGGCATCGTAGACCAGTTGGGTCGGCTTCCCCTCAGTCTGAGAACGAATTACAGCCAGCCGATGCCGATGGCCGCGAAAGCCAGAACGCCGATAACCACCCGGTAGTAACCGAATACGTCGAAGCTTCGCTCCTGAAGCCACGAAACCATCCATTTGATGGAGATCAGAGCGGCGAAGAACGCCACCACCATGCCGATTGCCGGGGTGGTGTAGCCGTAGAGGTCGACCAATTGGGCGCCGTCGGTGAAGCCGGTCGCCACGGTGGCGGCCCCCAGCGTGGCCAAGCCCAATAGAAAGGCGAATTCGACCGCGGCCCGTAGCGAAAGACCGACAAGCACTGCAGCCACGATGGTGACCAGACTCCTCGACGTGCCAGGCCACATGGCGATCGCTTGGGCAACGCCGATTATCAAGGCGTGCTTGATGGTGAGTTCGCTCAGTTCGAGACCGCCCCGATCCATCAGGCCACTCCGGGTCAGCAGCAAGATGCCGATTCCGCCGACCAGCCAGGCTGCGGCGATCGGCGTTACGCCGAACAGCTGGTCTCGCACGTAGTCGACCAGAGCCAAACCGATGATGGCGGTTGGTATGAAAGCAACGATGACCCCGATCAGTACTCGTCGGCCCTCTTCGCTGCGGCCGAGCAGCCCGTCGAGCATCTGTCGGATGCGCTCCCAATAGAGCACGAATACCGCGGCGATCGCTCCGGCTTGGATGCAGATCGCGTAGGTGTCCAGCGCCTGCTCTGAGGCCTCGGTCTCGGCTAGGCCAAGGATCTCGGTGGTAACCAGCAAGTGTCCGGTGGAGCTCACCGGCAGATACTCGGTGAACCCCTCGACCAATCCAAGAATCACCGCGGACCAGATCGATAGTTGTTCCACGTCGGCCCCGGATGACTCCTGGGCAGCTGCTGCGAGCGCCGGGCTCGCCAGGGCAGTGACTGCCAAGGCGGTGACCGATAGCGCCCCCAACGTCACCGCTCCGGTTGCGATCAGCTTGGCCGAGGGAATACGAGACCGACGTTCGGTCGATCCCTCATTGGTGGTGAGGCGAGACATGGCAGCCAACACTAGGGCCACCGGCAACTGATTCGTGGGCTTTGCACCCCCTGCGCGCAGCAAATCCTGGTTATGGCGACATCCCGGTAGTTCAGCGTCGATTCTTGTAGTCGAACGTTTGTTCGCTTTTAACTTCGGGTTGGCTTAAGGTGAAGGGGTGCATCCTTCAGGCCAGGAACGACCAGAAACCAATACCGCCGAAGAGTGGGAACAGGTCAGACGATCAGTGGCAATGCTGCCTCCGGGGTCCTGGGCCATCAGGCGCGAGCAGGCCCTCGGCATGCTTGAAACGCTGATAGGTCTACTCCGTCGAAACGACTAACCGCTCTGCTAGTTGAGAGCGCCCGGTTCGAGCATCACGATTCGGCCGCGGCGCAGCTCGAGGGTTCCCTCGTCTTGTAACACCTGCAGAACGCCGTTTGCTGTCGGCCTAGTGGTGCCGGCCAGCGCCGCCAGCGTCGACTGGGTAAGCGGAATCTCCGCACCGAAGAGATCGGACATTTCCAGCAGGCGGCGTTTGACGCGCTCGTCGGCCGGTGTGTGCCTGGCTTCGAGTACCAGGTCGTTGAGCTCACGAATTCGGTGATCGAGAAGTTCGACCAGTAGAGCGTCGACCGCAGTCTGGTCGCGTCGCAGCTCGTTAAAGGCGGCCCGGCCCAATGAACGTACGGTCGTTTTGGTGACCGCCCTGGCGGTAGCGCCCCTGACCTCGTTGCCGAGAAGTGCCTGTTCGCCAACGATCGAATCCGGTCCCAGTACCGCCACCGCCACGGCATCGCCCTCTTCTGTGACCCGCTCAACCAGTATGTGGCCAGCATCGATCACGTACATCGCGTCGCCAGCCTGGCCCTCCCAAAAAAGCACGTCGTTTGACTTGACCGAACGCTCGATCAAGATGCTGTTAAGCCGTTGCTCTGCATCGTGGTCTAGTCGCCGCATTAGATCTGCCCACATATATGAGCAACATAGTCAACAATTCAGCTATGGGGAGACATTCGTTCAGGTTGGGGCGTGTAGCTTTGGCGCGCTGGCTACCGTTTCTGATCCATGACTGACGCAACGTTCGATATCGCGGCCCATCTCGATGAAGTGGCCGACATGGTGCGCTCAGCATCGGTCCTCTCGCTCGAGTGGTACCGGCAGATCGACAACCGGATAGACAACAAGGCCAGCGCTGGGTTCGACCCGGTGACCGAGGCCGATCGGGCGGTCGAATCGGATCTGCGGCGGCGGCTCTCCGAGCGTTTCCCCGGCCACGCCATCCTGGGAGAGGAATTCGGCACGACCGGCGGTGGCCGCTATCGGTGGATCATCGATCCAATCGACGGGACCCGCGCTTTCATCACCGGCCAGCCGATGTGGGGAACGCTGCTCGGCTTTCAGGACGAGGGGCGACCGGTGGCGGGCTGGATGCATGTGCCGCCACTGAATGAAAGCTACGTCGGTCATACCGAGTGCTCGTTTATCACCGCCGATGCGCGCCGGACGGTGACGGTAAGCGGGACGACCGCCCTGGCCGAAGCGACTCTGCTCTGCACGCATCCAACGATGTTCGCCGCTGGCTGGGAAGCAGCGGCCTTCGCCGAGCTAGCCGATCAGGTCAAGCTGGTTCGCTACTCCGGCGACTGTCTCAACTACGGTCTGCTGGCCATGGGTCTGGCCGATCTGGTGGTCGAAAATCAGTTGGCAAACTACGACATTCTGCCACTCATCCCGATCATCGAATCGGCCGGTGGCATCGTCACCGACCTCGACGGCAAGCTGCCGGTCGACGGTGGATTTGTGGTGGCCGCGGCCACTGGGGAACTCCACGACGCTGCGCTCGGCATGCTGAACGCCAACCGCTAACTGCGAACACCAGCTAGCAGCTAGTAGCTACCCGGACATCAGGTATCGAGACCGCGCAGGCCGGACCAGGTGAGATCGGTCAGGTCGGCTACCAGCTGCTCGTGGCTGTATGCGAATTCCTTGTCGGACTTGGCGAATCGCATCATCGATTCGGCCAGTCCAATGATCCCGTAAGCCAAGATTTGCCGGCGTTTGCCATCGATTGATGGCACGTCGATGAGTGAAGCAACGGCCTGGGCTAGCGAGCGCTCAACCGCCTCGACGATGGTGGCCCACTCGTCGTCCTGACGGTTGCTTCCGCTGAACAACAGCTCGAAGCCGTCTTCGTCCTCTTCTACGAAGATGGCGAATGCCCTGATTCCCGCTTCAGCTCTTTCCCGAGGTGAGTTGGCGGCCGATGCTCCCTCGATAACCGAAGCTTCGAGGCGAGAGCCGATGTCTTCGAGCACCGTCCGGTAAAGATCGCGTTTTGACTGGAAGTGCTGATAGAGAACCGGCTTGGTCACCCCGGCGGCATCAGCGATGTCGGCCATGGTGGCGCCGTGATACCCGCTCCGGGCCAGCACGCCCTGGGCGACGGTCAGAATCTGTCGCCGTCGTTCGGGCCCCGGGAGTCGTGCCTTGGTTGGCATCGTCACCACGAGCCTTCTCGGTCGGCCCGGTTGGCGGCCTTCACCGCGTAGTGAAACACCATCGCCGGAGCGAGTACCAGTGAACCAACTATTAGGGCCACGGTAATGGCGCTGGCCAACAGGCTCGTGAAGTCGGTAAGTAGCGCGATGACGAACAGCACCGTGGCCAGCAAATACAGGCCTGCTCCCACTCGAATCGAAAGCGATGTAAGTCGAGAGATGCGGGCTCGTTTCTCGAGAATCGGATCACCGGTGCTACTCACGGTGTCCAGCCTGCTTCTGTAAACAACCTCGCAACCTCTCTTGCCATTCTCTCAACCGAGAGGTGTTCCCGGGCTAGCTGCTGGTTGCGGTCGAGAATCTCGTCCGGCCAGCGCTGCAGAGCTGAGGCGATGGTATCGGCGTCATCGGGATCAAACCACTGGAATCCGAGCGCCCGGAGTTCGTCGGCCACCGGGTATGAGCCGACCGCGGCCAGGCGGCGGTGAAGCGCGGCCTCGATCGGAGGGTTGCCGAAACCTTCCCAGGTCGAGGGAAACACCACAAGATCGCAGGCTGCGTAGAGGTCGTTTATGTCATACCCGCTGCCGCTGAGCGGCTTGCGCAGCACCTCGCAGTTGGCGCCGTCGAGAATGCGTTCCAGCTCCTGGCCATAACCTTCTTCGGCGTCGCCCGGTAGCCAGTAGGTGGCGTCTAGCGCTTCGGCCAACTGGATGGCCTTTGGAATGTTCTTTCTGGCGATCGCCCGCACGGGGTGGGCGAGCAGGAGATCGTCGGACCTCAGGCCGAGCCACCGCCTGGTCGACTCTCGGTCGCCTGTCGGTGGGTTGGGATCGAAGCCGTTGTAAATGGTCTGGGTGGCGATGCCCCGCTCGGTGAATTGGCGCTCGGTCATCCGGTTGATGGTGACGTGGCGCCACTTTGGGTCATCGGGGGGAAGTTCGGTGATGTGGGCGAAGCGCTCCCGCTGCCACGGAGGGTCATGGTGGTGCAGTAGGGCCGGGCGCCCCGCCAGCACTTCGGCCAGCACCTGACTGGCGGGCAGGTTCATGGGGATCGACAGGATGTTCTCGACCAGGACGATGTCAGCTTCCGCCAGGGCTGCGTGTAACTCGTCGAACGTCGGAGGTTCGGTGGCGTCGATGGCTAGGCCCGGCACTACTCGGTCGACGGGGCCCTCGCCTGCGACGGTGTATGTGGTCCATCCCATGTCGTCGATGGCCTTTGCCCAGAGTGCTGCTACTACTGAGACGCCATCGCTCAGCCCAAGCCGAAACGAGACTATTGCGCAGACACCCACGGGCGATGAATCTAGCGGCTGGCATACTCCTGTGTTCATTCAAGAAAAGATGGAAGGCAACTATGGGCGACGAGTCAGAGCACGAATCTCTACGATCCGAGATCGCTCGCATAATGGACCAGGCGTGGACCGAGCCGGGGTTTTGTGTCCCGAATCAGGAGACCTATCCCCACCAGTGGCTGTGGGACTCTTGCTTTCACGCGCTCGTTTGGTCGGCTCTCGACTCCGATCGAGGGCTCACCGAGATCACCTCGCTGTTGTCGGCCCAGGACCCAGACGGCTTCGTGCCCCACATGACCTACTGGACCGAACCGGATGCCCATATCGATTTGTGGGGACGCTCTGGTGCGTCATCGATAAGCCAGCCCCCGATGTATGGCCATGCGCTCGCCGAGCTGGTGCGATCGGGCCAGGAAGTGCCAGCCGAGCTGGTGGCGAAAGCCCGGGCCGGACTGTTGAATCTGGCCAGCAGGCCGCGGACCGAGTCGGGTCTCATCCCGATCTTCCATCCATGGGAGAGCGGCTGCGACGACAGCGCTCGCTGGGACGACTTCGTTCCAGCCGACACCGGCCCGCAAACACCCCGGGTCGACCGCTGGCGGCCCCACAAGATCGCGTTGGTCGACGGGCTCGAGCTGTCCCAGCACGGAGCGGCCGCCGGTAGCCCCGGTTTCTCGGTCGGTTCGGTTGGTTTCAATGCCTTGGTGGCTTGGAACGCCATGGAGCTGTCGATGGTCATGCCTGGAGGCGATGATCGCCTGGCCGAGCTGTCATACGAACTGTCTGCTGCGTTGGCCGCCCGCTGGGATGGCGACCGGTGGGTCGACGACGGGCCGCCGTCGGGGCGGGCCAGGACGCTGGACGCCATGTTGCCGCTACTGGTCGATCCGCGGGTTGAGGGGTTCGAGGCTCTGGTCGACCCTGGAGCCTTTGGAGCGCCGTTTGGCCCCCGAGGGGTCCACGTTGATGAGCCGAGCTATGAGCCGGGGGTGTACTGGCGGGGCTCGTGCTGGCCGCAGCTGGTCTACCTGATGATCGTGGCCGCCGAACGAGTCGAGCATCCCGAGGCCGAGCAGTTGGCCCATTGGCTCGTGGCCGGTGCCACACAGTCCGGGCTCGCCGAACACTGGAATCCCGAGACCGGTGCCGGTCTCGGCGCCCGCCCGCAGTCGTGGACCGGTTTGGCTCTGTTGGCCCTCGACCGGCTCTAGCCCGAATCCGGACTTAAACCGCTGGTAAGAAGTGTTCGAGGTTGACGAAGCAGTAGTACAACGCCAAACCGAACGGCGGCACCGTCATGGCGTAAGCGGGATTGCGACGCCAGAACCTGCCGACCTCCCAGCCGGTTGCGGCGATCAGCGCGGTGATGGCTGCCCAGCCGATGGTGGCCGCGGCGTACTGCCTTTGCCATCCCAGCGATTCATCGATGGTGGCCTGGTCCCCGATTTTGTTCATCGCCGCCGGAGTTGGGCTGGCCTGGGTCGGGGCCGTTTCCGGTGCTGCCGCCTCCACGTTTGCCGTTTCCGGCGCTTCGGTCTGGGTCTTGGTATCTGGCGCGGCGCTGGCTAGCAGCTCCGGCGGGGTCGGGTTCGTAGGCTCAGCGATTGGCTCGACGATCGGGGTTGGAGCGTTGGGCTGCAGGGTGGCGGTCACGATGATGCGTTGTTTGGCCGAGTACTTGGGGTGGCAAGCGGTCAGGGTCAGACGGTCGTCACCCTTGTCGGTGATAACCGCCACGTCGCTCGGGTCGACGATGCTGTGGCCGATGAGACCGCCATTGCCATCGTCCTGCCCTTCGACGAGGTAGGTGAAGGTGCCATCGACGGTCTCGACGTTGATTTCATCGCCCGGCTGCAGCAGATCAATGTCGAAGAACGGTGCACCGTGCGTGGTTCGGTGACCGGCGATGGCCACGTTCCCCGGTTGCCCTGGGAGTGGGGTGAAGCCGTAGTGGCCGGGTCCGGATCGCAGCTCTTCCCGTGATGTGCCTTCGACGATGGTCTTGTCGAGGTCGATGACCGGTATCTCGATCCGACCGATCGGCTGACCCGCTTCCGGTATCGCCGAAACAACTTCAGTCGGGGTAGGCGCTGGAGTCTGAGGAAGCATCGGTACAGCGGTGGGAGTACGGCGTAGCGATGAGAGTGTCTGCAAGGAGCGGTCGCTGACTTCATATCTGGGAGCCGCCTTAGCCGCCGCCGGAGCCGAACCGGGCCGACTTTCGAGTTGGGCGCTGAAGTCAGCGGCCAATTGTTCCTGGGCTCTGGCTTCGGCGATCCCGGTTCCCCACAATTGAAAGCCCGCAAATGCCAAAAGAAGCAGTCCGACAACAATCAATGACCGGCCGACTACACCGATCGTCTTAGCCACCAGGGCCGGAACGGGCTCGTCTGATCCGCAATCGTCAGCCGAGTCGCTGGCCAGGGGAGCGACGTGGTGATCGGCTATGGGATCGGGAACTGGGTCGAATGGCGACATGTGCCTGCCCTATCGGCCTATGTCCTGCAATTTGAAGCCCACCGTCACGGGCCTATCGTGGGGCCGTGAGTGATCGGTCTCCAATGACGGGTGACCCGGCGGTGGTGCAACTGGATGGGGCGATAAGCCTGATCGACCAGTTCCCCGCTCTGGCCGGGCTAGACCTTGTCATCGACGAAGGTGAGATCGTTCTCATTCGGGGTTCGAACGGCGCAGGAAAGAGCACGTTGCTGCGACTTTGTGCCGGTTTGGCGCCGCTGAGTGCCGGCACCGGGTCGGTTCTTGGGCACGATCTGTCGAAGCGGGAACAGCGTCGTCAGGTTCGCCGTGAAACCGGCTTGCTGGCCCATCAAACCTTCCTCTATGACGAACTGACCGTCGAGGAGAACATCCTCTTCTGGGCTCAAGCCAACCGTGTTGATCCAACATCCATCGAACCGGTCCTCGATCGCCTCGAACTCGGAGGCCGACTGCGCTCGGTCAAGGTGTCCGGCCTCTCGGCGGGCCAGAGACGACGTACCTCTTTGGCGGTCATGGTGTGTCGTCGCCCTCGGTTGTGGCTGCTTGATGAGCCCCACGGTGGACTCGATCAGGAGGGTCGCAACTTTGTGGACGATCTGGTCAAACACGCCATCGGCTTTGGAGCCACCGTTCTGATTGCCTCCCACGACATCGAGCGGGCGACCGATCTAGCGACCCGGGTAGTCACGATCTCCGGCGGGCAGATCACCGATCACGGAACCCGGACCACCGATAGCGAAGTGGAGAGTCGCGAAGCTGCCGGTCCCGAAACCAGCTCTCCGCATAACAGTCCCGCCGAAAAGAGTCCCCCGCACGCTGGCCCTCCTCAACACAGGGCGACGAAAAGCAGCGCTCCGAAAGAAAGTGTTTCCAAAGACAGTGCTCCCGGAAACAGCGCTTTCGGAAATAACACTCCTGATTCCGACGACTCGGATCCCGAGCAGCCATCGGGGAGTGAACTCAATGCTCCATGACGCTTTGGCTATGGCCCGCAAAGATCTACGTATCGAGTGGGGTTCGCGGGTGGTGACCGGGCAAATCCTGCCCTTCGGCGCGCTTATCCTTATCCTCTTCGGGCTGGCCATCTCACCCGATCTCACCGTGCTCGGCACCGACCGTCGCTCGGTGTTGGCCCAGATCTCGCCTGGCCTGTTCTGGATGGCCATCCTCTTTTCGTCGCTGCTGGCTCTTGGCCGCTCGTTCGCCATCGAGTCCAACGATGGCAACCTCGATGCTTTGCAGATGGCTGGCCTTGATCCAGCGGGAATCTTCGTCGGCAAGACCGCTGCGGTGGCCGCACAGCTTCTCGTCTTGGAGATTCTTCTCGGCTTCGGCGCCTTCGTGCTCTACGGCGCTCCACTGGCCAGCCCTGTGTTGTTGGCCACAGCGGTGCTGTTTGCGACGACCGCGGTGACCTCGGCCGGTACGCTGTATGCAGCGTTGGCCTCTGGGTTAAGGGTCCGAGACACCTTGGTTCCATTGCTCGTGTTGCCCGCGTTGGCGCCGGTATTGTTGGCGGCAACGCTAGCGACCGAAGCCGCCCTGTTCGGTCCGACCGGCAACGGTTGGACGTGGACATTGTTGCTCGGGGCTTTCGCCCTGCTTTATCTCGGAATCGGAATGCTCAGCTTCGGCCCGATAATGGAGGAATCGTGAACAACAGCACCGGCTCCAGGGGCACGAGGATTTTCGGCTTCGCCACTTTGTTCGCCATGGCCCTGACGCTGCTGTTTGCTCTGGTGCTTTCACCGCCGGAACAGGACCAAAAAGACGCCGTCCGGCTGATGTACATCCATCTGCCGACCATCGCCGTTGCCTACTCGGGTTTTGCCGTCACGCTGGTTGGCAGTGCCCTGTACCTTCGCAACGGATCGCGATTCTGGGATCTTCTGGCTGGAGCCGCAGCCGAGATCGCCGTTCTGTTCACCGCATTCCTCCTTATCAGCGGCGCGCTCTGGGGTAAACCAACGTGGGGCGTGTACTGGCAGTGGGAGCCACGGCTCACCAGCACCGCGGTGATGTTCATCATGTACCTCGGTTACCTCGCCCTTCGCAGGCTCGAGTTGCCCCCCGAAGTCCGCTCCCGGCGGGCCGCGATCTTGGGCATGATCAGCTTCGTTAACGTGATCATCGTGCACTACTCGGTGCAGTGGTGGCGTGGTCTTCACCAAGGCCAGACCATCGGAATCGATACCCAACTCGATGGCCTGATGCTGTTCTCACTGTTCCTCAGCCTGGTGGCATTCATGATGCTCGGCGCCTGGCTACTGACCCACCGATTCCGGGTCGCCTGGCTTGAACATCAGCTGGAGGTTCTGGGCTTCGAACAGGCGCTCGCCGAACGACGGGCAGAAAACGGTGGGCTGGGCACCAGCCCCGGCGCCACAAACTCCGGAGGAACGCTCTGATGCACTGGGGCTACGTGATCGTCGGTTACCTGATCGTCTTTGGTGGGCTGGCGGCATACATCACAATGCTGATGGTCAAGGCGAAAGAACTGTCGGCGCGGGTGCCCGAAGACCGGAGACGATTCCTTGACTGAGCTCGATCTCACCCCCCAGCCGTCGCAGGCGCCAAAGGGCCGGTCGTGGCGCAACTGGCTGATTATGGGTTTCTTCGCTTTGGCAGCCGGAGCAGTGCTATTCCAGGCGCTGTCCAGCGCCCGAGTCTTCTTCCTCAATGTTGATGAGGCCATCGAACGTCGGTCGACGCTTGGCGACGACACGTTCCGGATGCAGGGCACCGTTGTGACCGAGCCGGAAACAGCCGACGGTGGTTCTCTGGTGTTCACCATCAGCTTCGGTGGCGAAGACGCCGAGGTACGTCATGTTGGCGACGAGCCGTCGAACCTGTTCAAGTTTGGCGAGAAGATCATCGCCGAGGGGCACTGGGAAGGCGACCAGTTCGAGTCGAAGCAGATCGTGGTCAAGCACTCCGAGGAGTACGTCGAAGAGAACCCCAATCGGGTCGACTACGAACTCGAAGAGACCGTTCCAGAAGTCGGTTAGCACCTTGGCTACCAGATCTGTAGAGGGCCGCCCATGAACGCCGTGCTGGGTCTTGGCTTTGTGACCCTGGGACTGGCGGCGTCGGTGCTCGGCGCTGCTGGCGGAACCTACGCCCTGCGTAGCGGGCAACTGCATCTACTGAAGACGGTCCGCCAGTGGGCCATGCTGGTCTTGGTAGCCGGAATCGGGGCCTTCACCGTGATGGAAGTTGCGCTGTTTCAGCGCGACTACAGCATCGCCTATGTGTCGAAGGTCGGTAGCGACGAGACGCCGGCACTGTTCAACTTCGCGGCCCTGTGGTCTTCGCTAGAGGGCTCGATTCTGCTCTGGACGCTGATTCTGGCCTGTTACCTGGCGGCCGTGGTCTACAAGTTCCGCAGCCGAAACGACGACCGGCTCCTGGGTTGGGCCGTCGTGGTGATGCTGGGAGTCAACGCCTTCTTTTTCGCCCTGATGGTCGGCCCGGCTAACCCGTTCGTCACCGTCGATGTGCCGTTCGGATTCAACGGCCCCGGCCCCAACGCCCTGCTGCAAAACCACATTCTGATGGCCTTCCATCCGCCGATGCTCTACATGGGCTATGTCGGCTTCACGGTGCCGTTCGCCTTCGCTATCGCCGCCTTGATCACCGGCCGGGTCGGCGAGGGCTGGCTGATCGAAACCCGCCGCTGGACCGTGGCTGCTTGGGGCTTCCTGACCGCGGGGATCATCCTCGGGGCGTGGTGGAGCTACGAGGTGCTTGGCTGGGGCGGCTACTGGGCCTGGG